>SHZB01000265.1 GCA_009692485.1 Myxococcales bacterium | reverse complement strand
AAATCACCGTCGTGCAGCGGCTGTGATGCGGCTCTCAGGAGACCCCCTGCCATGACCTTCAATCCGATCGCAAATCTGTTTCAGCGAGTGCGCGTCTCGCGTGCTGCCGCGGTGCTCACGGCCTTCGTCGCGTCGCTCGCGCTGCCCGCCGTCGCCCGCGCCGACGAGGCCAGCCTGGTGCTGCCCGACCTGTCCACCGTGACCTTCGTGTGCGGTCTCGACGGTCGCTCGCTGCTCTTCAGCGGCATGGTGGTGTGCGCACTCGGCATCGGCTTCGGACTCGTCATGTACTCGCAGCTCAAGAACCTGCCGGTGCACAAGGCCATGCTCGAGGTCTCCGAGCTCATCTACGCGACGTGCAAGACCTACGTCATCACGCAGGTGAAGTTCATCCTCATGCTCGAGGTGCTCATCGGCGCCATCATCTTCGTCTACTTCGCGGTGCTGCGGCACCTCGAGCTGTGGAAGGTGGCGATGATCTTGGTGTGCAGCCTCATCGGCATCGCCGGCTCGGCGGGCGTCGCGTGGTTCGGCATGCGCATCAACACCTTCGCCAACAGCCGCGCCGCCTTCGCGAGCCTCCGCGGCAAGCCCTTCCCGACCTACGCGATCCCGCTCAAGGCTGGCATGAGCATCGGCACCGTGCTCATCAGCATCGAGCTCTTCGTGATGCTCTGCATCCTCTTGCTCGTGCCGCGCGAGGCAGCCGGCGCCTGCTTCATCGGCTTCGCCATCGGCGAGTCGCTGGGGGCCTCGGTGCTTCGCATTGCGGGCGGCATCTTCACCAAGATCGCCGATATCGGCTCGGACTTGATGAAGATCGTCTTCAACATCAAGGAAGACGACGCACGCAATCCCGGCGTCATCGCGGACTGCACCGGGGACAACGCCGGCGACTCCGTGGGCCCCAGCGCGGACGGCTTCGAGACCTACGGCGTCACGGGCGTCGCGCTGATTTCGTTCATCCTGCTCGCCGTGCCCGACGCGACGGTCCAGGTGCAGCTCCTGGTGTGGCTCTTCGCGATGCGCATCATGATGGTCATCGCGAGCATCGCCTCGTACTTCATCAACGACGCTTGGGCGAAGGCGACCTTCGCCACCGCGGACAAGATGAACTTCGAGCTGCCGCTCACGACGCTCGTGTGGCTCACCTCGATTGTGTCGATCGCGCTCACCTTCGCCGTCAGCTACGCGCTCATCCCCAGCATCGGCGGCGACACCTCGCTCTGGTGGATCCTGAGCATCATCATCAGCTGCGGCACGATCGCCGGCGCCGTCATCCCCGAGCTCGTCAAGGTCTTCACCTCGACCGACTCGGCCCACGTGCGCGAGGTCGTGATCTCGTCGCGCGAGGGCGGCGCATCGCTCAATGTTTTGTCGGGTCTCGTGGCCGGCAACTTCAGCGCCTACTGGATGGGGATCGCCATCGTCATCCTGACCGGCGCCGCCTACTTGATGAGCGGCTTCGGCCTCGACGCGTTGATGGTCGCGCCGGCGGTGTTCGCGTTCGGCCTCGTCGCGTTCGGATTTCTCGGCATGGGCCCGGTGACGATCGCGGTCGACTCCTACGGCCCGGTCACCGACAACGCGCAGTCGGTCTACGAGCTCTCGACCATCGAGTCGATGCCGGACATCGCCGCCGAGATCAAGCGAGACTTCGGCTTCGAGCCCGACTTCGAGAAGGGCAAGCATTTCCTCGAAGAGAACGACGGCGCCGGCAACACCTTCAAGGCGACGGCGAAGCCCGTGCTCATTGGCACCGCGGTCGTCGGCGCGACCACGATGGTGTTCTCGATCATCATGACCCTCGCCGAGCACCACTTCGGCAAGCTCGCTAGCGCCGCCGAGCGCCTGAATGCCGTGGCCGTGAATCTCTCGCTGCTGCACGCTCCCTTCCTGCTCGGCCTCATCACGGGCGGCGCGGTCATCTTCTGGTTCACGGGCGCTTCGACCCAGGCCGTCGTGACCGGCGCTTACCGCGCGGTCGAGTTCATCAAGAGCAACATCAAGCTCGATGACGGCGCCACCAAGGCCTCGATCGAAGACAGCAAGCGCGTCGTCGAGATCTGCACCCAGTATGCGCAGAAGGGCATGCTCAACATCTTCCTCGGCGTGTTCTTCTCGACCCTCGCGTTCGCGTGTCTCGAGGACTACTTCTTCATCGGCTATCTCATCAGCATCGCGATCTTCGGCCTCTACCAGGCGCTCTTCATGGCGAACGCCGGCGGCGCCTGGGACAACGCCAAGAAGCTCGTCGAGGTCGAGCTGAAAGAGAAGGGCACTCCGCTCCACGCCGCGGCGATCGTCGGCGACACCGTGGGCGACCCTTTCAAGGACACCTCCAGCGTCGCCTTGAACCCGGTCATCAAGTTCACGACGCTCTTCGGCTTGCTCGCGCTCGAGCTTGCGATCGAGCTCAGCGCCTCGACCCGCCTCGGGCTCGCCGCGGTGTTCTTCCTCGCCTCGCTCGTGTTCGTGCACCGCTCGTTCTACGGCATGCGCATCGGCGGCGATGTCGAGGGCATCAAGGCCAAGACCCCGGCCCCCGAGCTACAACCCGAGGGCTGAGCGAAGCGCGGCAATCGCCGCAAATCACGGCGTTTGCGACCCGCGCGGTTGCCGCTGTCCTACGCGGCGCTACTTGCAGACCCCGGCGCCTGTCGCACGCGGCGCTACTTGCAGAGCCCGGCGCCTGACGCGCCGCGGCGCTACTTGCAGAGCCCGGCGCCGTTCACGAGGATCGTCGTGTCACACATGGCCGACTTGCACTCGTCGTCGGCGCATCCGCAACGTCGGCGAAAGCTCCGCAACGTCGCTGAAAGATCCGCAACGTTGCCGAACGATCCGCAGCGTTGCTGAAAGCTCCGCAGCGTTGCCTAAGGAGCCGCAACGTAGCCGAGTGTGCGGGTCGATCGTGGGCGGGGGCTTGGTCGAGCTCAGCGCGCGCGCACCGACATCGATCCCCCTGACCTTGGCCAAGCGGGCTCGGCATCGCCTGGAACAGGTTGGCGTTCCGAGCGTGGCTAGCCGCGCGCGGCACGCATCGAACTCCGCCCGGCGTTGCAGACCGGTAGTGCCGGAGTCGCGGACCGCTAGTGGTAGGATGGCGGTATGACAGCTGCCAAGATCGCGGTCACGGTGCCGCGCAATACCTTTCTCGCGGTAGAAAAACGAAGGCGAGTGCTCGGCGTGACGCGGAGCGCCGTGGTGACAGCTGCGCTCGAGGCATGGCTCGCCGACCAGACGATGACGTCCGAAGAGCGCGCCTATCTGCTCGGGTACCTGCGGCAACCCGAAACGCAAGCGGAGCTAGCAGATGTGCGCGCGCTGGCGAGCGCAGCGCTGTCGAGCTGGGAAGCCTGGGACGAGAAGGCTCCTCGCGCTCGTGGTCGGAGTGTCAGTCGCTGATGCGTCGTGGAGAGATCTGGTGGGTGCGCATGCCCGTCCCATCGGGGCGGCGGCCGGTGGTCCTCGCCTCGCGCAACCTTGCTTATGCCGTGCGCAGCAAGGTGACCGTCGTCGAAGTCACGACGCGCGCGCGCGGGCTCGAAACGGAGGTCCCGCTCGGTCGTCGGGACGGCCTGCCGCGCGCGTGTTGCGCCAACGCCGACAACCTGATCACCATCGACAAGAGCTGGCTCGAAGAACGAATGGGCGCCCTGAGCGCGGACAAGATGAAGCGGCTCGACCACGCTCTCGCACTCGCGCTGGGTCTGCCAACCAAGTCTGGCGACGAGTGACGGCTCAGCGAGCCACCCGCAGAGCTAGTGCCTCGAACGGCGCATGATTGCGGTCTCGCTGTTGCGTCTCGTTGTCGTTGAGAAGTGAATTGGCCGCTCCGCGGGGAGCGCCGCATCGTCGTCGGCGCTGCGACGAAGGACGTACGCCCGCCCGATGCCCGCCGCGTCGTTCGCTGCTGCGCCTTGGCGGGCAGCTGCACCTTCTCTGGCTTCAGAGCCCACTCGAGCGCCGAGAGCGTCGGCGTGGCCAGCTCGCACGCGAAAGTCGTACTGGCGTTGGGCAACCCCCTGCCACCGAAGCCCCAAGTGGTGACCACGGAGCGTTAACGCTGCCGAAAGATCCGCAACGCTGCCGAAAGCTCCGCAACGTTGCCGAAAGCTCCGCAACGCTGCCGAAAGCTCCGCAACGTTGCCGAAAGCTCCGCAACGTTGCTCGATTCCGCTGTGCTCGATTCCGGCCCGCCCGGCGTCGAGGCATACGCCTGCGCGTGAACCTCGAAGCGCAGCTCGAACGGACGCGCGCATCGTTGGAAGCCGCGGCACGCCGTTGACCGAGGGTCACCGCGACGTGCCGCCACGCCGCGCCGATGCCGGAAAAACGCCTGAGCTTCGTATGTCACCGTCCCAGCGCGCGCGTTTACTCAACAAGCTGAGTAAACTTTCGCGATGCTCCGCCCGCAACACGCCGCGCTCGCTCAGCGCCTGCGCGAACCCCGGCGTTTTATCCAGGTGATCGCGGGCCCGCGGCAGGTGGGCAAGACCACGATCGCGCAAGGCGCCGCCACCGACTGCGGCCTCCCGCATCGGTACGCCTCGGACGACGGTCCGGCGCCGCCCCACGTTCGCTGGATCGACGAACAGTGGGACGCCGCTGCCCTGTCGTTCGGCGGAAACGCAACCGGCGTGCTGGCGCTCGACGAAGTCCAGAAGGTGCCGCGCTGGAGCGAAGCCGTGAAGGCGCGGTGGGACGACGACACGCGACATGGCGAGTGACCGCGATCGAGGTGAAATCAACGTTTTCGTCCCCGGCCCTCGGGCTCGCCGCCTTCCATCGACAATTCCCGAAGGCGCGCACGCTCTTGGTCGGTCCCGGCTCCGGCGGCGTTCCGCTGGACCTATTCCTCTCACGCCCGGCCGCGGAGTGGCTGCCATGACCGTCCACATGGAGATGACGGCAAAAGCGATGGCGGTGCTTGAAGTACAAGAGGCGCATCGAGCTTCGCCGGGAATTGCGGACCGCTAGTGGTAGGAACGCGGCAGGACAGTTGCCAAGATCGCGCGACCCCGAGCGCACGAGTGCCTCGGACGGCGCATGATTGCGGTCTCGCTGTGGCGGTCTCACTTGACGGACGCGCGGCATTCGGCGATAGAGCCGGGCTCCGTATGGTCAATTACAAGGTTTGGAACATTCAGCGCCGCCACGAGTATCTTGCGACCCCCGCGAAAAAGAAGCGGCTCAAGAAGCGTTCGGCACGTCGCGTCGGCCTGCTTGAGGCGATGATTCGCAAGGCGGGTCCCGCCAAAGCGGTCGAGTCTTCCGAGTCCGCTCCCGAGACCACCTGAGTTTCGGCGCGCTGTTTCATCGGGCGCTCGCCTCACGGCGTGCTGTGTTCATCGGGCGCTCGCCTTACGGCGTGCTGTGTTCATCGGGCGCTCGCCTCACGGCGCGCGGTCAGTCGGGCTCGCGGATGAGCTCGAC
>SHZB01000264.1 GCA_009692485.1 Myxococcales bacterium | reverse complement strand
AGTGACGGCACGAGCGTCTACTGGACCGAGGTCACCGAGCACACGATCCGCCAAGGGGTCCTCGCCACGCAGGCGGTGTCCACGCTCGTCGGCAAGCACTGCAACGGCGCGAGCTGCAACCAGATGTGCAACGGCGGCTACGTGGACGGGACCGGCACGGCCGCACAGCTCGGCGGGCCCTTCGCCATGACCTTCCACTTTCCGACGAACGCGCTCTTCATCCTCGACTCCGCCAACCGCGTCATCCGCCGCATCCTGTAGCCGCGACGCGCTCACGCTTCTTCAGCACGCTGCGCGCCGAGCTCATCGATCACGAGCAGTACGCCACGCGCTCGCCTACGTTTTGAATCCGCTCTGGGTCGAAGTTGAACTCTCGCCGCGCGACTACGAGCCCCAGCGCCACGTACAAGGCGAGCACGTTCCCGAAGCCGAACCGTCGAGCAGGGGCCCGAGGAACGCATCGACCGCACGCCGCGAGGCAATTACCGTCGGCATCGCTGTAGCTCCGCGAGCGACGCCCGTAGCGCGGGGTAGAGGGTCTTGTAGACGGCGAAGAGCGCGTCGTAGCGCCGGCCTTCTTCGCGCGGCAAAAACGCCTCCCCGCGCGAGGTCATCCGAGCTGCGGCGGCGTCGAAGGACGGGTGGAGCCCGCTCGCCACCGCGACCAGCATCGCGCTCCCGAGCGCCGTCGCCTCCGCCGTGCCCGCCCGCACGATCGCGCGATTCAGCACGTCCGCGATGAGTTGACAAAAGAGCGAACTCATGCTTCCGCCGCCCATGACCACGAGCTCTTCGATGCGCGTCTCGAGCGCGGCCTCGACCGCGTCGGTGTGCAGCCGCTGCTCCATCGCGAGCCCTTCGTAGAGCGCGCGAAACAGGTGCCCCGGCCCATGCTCGCCGCGCAGGCCCACCAAAATTCCGGCGGCGAACTCATCCCAGTAGGGATTCATCACGCCGTTCCAGTACGGCACCAACATGAGCCCGTCACTGCCCACTTCGATCGCGCACGCCTCTGCCTCGAGCTCCGCGAGCGCCTCCGGCAGCCGGCGCCCGAGCAGCTTCTCTACCAGCCACGTCGTCGTGAAGCTCCCGCCCTGCAGAACCGTCTCGAGCACGAAGCTTCCGGCCTCTGCCCCGTACAAAGTGCGGAACGCGCGCCCCGAGCGATAGCGCCGCGAGCGCACGCCCGAGACGAGCGCCGTGCCGAGGTTGAGGTACGCCGCGCCCTCGTTCACGAGCCCCGCGCCGAGCGCCGCCGCCTGGCCATCGCCCGCGCCCGCATAGATCGAAAGCCCCTCGGGAAATCCCGTCGTTCGGCTCGCCTCGGCGGTGACGTGACCGATAAGCGCCCCCGGCATGACCAGCTCCGGCACCTGCCCGCGAGCGAGCCCGGCCAGAGCGAGCAGCTCCTCGGACCAGTCCCCGCGCGCCATGTCGAGCATGCCCATCGGATCCGCGCTCGCGAGCGAGGTCGCGCACCGCCCGGTCAGCCGCCACGCGAGAAATGCGTGCACGTCGAGGACCTTGCCGACACGCGCCGAGAGCCCCGGCTCCCGCGCGAAGAGCCCCATCACTTTGTAGAGCGACGGCGTCGTGCACGCGGGCTTGCCGCTGAGGCTCGCGAGCCGCTCTTCGCCCATCTCTGCGACGGCCCGCCGCACCTCGTCCTTGCAGCGATGATCCATCCACACGAGGGCCGGACCGAGCGGCGCACCGCGCTCGTCCGTGACGACGAAGGTCTCGCGCTGATGGGCGACGGCGAGCCCGACGACGCGCGCCCCGCCAAGCTCTGCCATCACCCGGCGCGCCGCCTCGCCAAGCGCACGCCACCAGCTCTCGGCATCTTGCTCCCACGCGCCGGGTGACGGATTCAACAGCGCGATCGCGGCCCTCGCCTCCGCCACCACCCGACCCGCCGCGTCGAACGCGACCACCTTGCACGCGGTCGTGCTCGCATCCACGCCGATGACGACCTCGCTCATCGCCTCACCCGAGCGCGCCGCGTCCGCCGAAAAATTTCGCGAACGGCATCGCCACCGCCGCACCGTCGAGCGCGACGCTCATCAGGTGCTCGAGGAGCGGCAGCTCGCCCTCCCCTAGCTCGCCGCGCCCTCGATAACCAGCGAGCGCTCGCCGCATCACGACGAGGATCTCGAGGCACTCGAGCGTCGCCCCGTCCATCCTTGCTATTGCCTCATCGACGCCGAGGCCGAGGCCTAACAGTCGCCCGAATCTCCCGGTGCGCCCGCCGTTGTTGGTCACGTCCAGATCGCCCACGCCCGCGAGCCCGGCCACCGTCTCCGCCCTGCCGCCAAGCCGCCGCACGAGCGCCGTCATCTCGACGGTCGCCTGCGCGAACACCGCCGATTCGTAGTTGTGCGCCGCGAGCGAGCCCGCCACTCCGCCCGCCTTTTCATGCAGGCCCGCGCCGAAACTGACCCCCATCGCATAGGCATTCTTCAGCGCCGCACACACCTCGGTCCCGACCACGTCGGTGCTCGTGAACACATGGTAATAGTCGGTAGAAATCAGCGCCGCGAGCCGCCCAAGTTCGGCCTCGCTCGAGCGGCCCGTCAGCACCACACAGGTCGGCACGCGCCGCGCTAGTTCGCCCGCGATGCACGGCCCGGCGATCGCCGCGGGTGCCACGCGCTCGCGCACCGCCTCGGGGAAATATCCGCGCAGCGCATCGGGCACGACGACGAGCCGCTCCCCCTCGAGCACCAGCCCCTTGGTGATCCCGAACACCGGCACGTCCCCTCTCACGTAGGGCCCGAGCGCCGCGCCCGCCCACGCGAGCCCCGCCGAGCTCACCCCCAAGCCCACGACGTTCGCGCCATCGAGCGCCACCGCCAGCTCTTCCGCGAAGTACGCGCGCACCGAGCTTGGCAGCGCGAGCCGCAAGCCCGGGTGAACACCGGTGGCGCGCAGACTCTCGACGATGCCGCGGTCGAGGGGCGTCCCGACCAGGCGCACTTCATGGCCGCGATCGGCGAGCGGCACACACAGCGCGCTGCCCATCATGCCTGCGCCAACGACGGTGAACACGGCCATGCTGCTTGCCGGACCTTGACGGTGCGCGGTGTCCGTCGCAACAGAAACCCGCCATGCCCGCGCCCCTCCGCTTGCACAACACCCTCACCCGCAAGGTCGAAGAATTCGTCCCGCTCGTGCCCGGAAAGGTCAGCCTCTACGTCTGCGGCATGACCGTCTACGACCACTGCCACGTCGGCCACGCCCGCGCGATGGTGGTGTTCGACGCCTTCGTCCGCTACCTGCGCCTGCGCGGCTATGAGGTCACCTTCGTTCGCAACTTCACCGACGTCGACGACAAGATCATCGCGCGCGCGAACGAGCGCGGCGAAGATCCGAACGTCCTGGCACAACGCTACGTCGATGCCTTTCGCGCCGACGCCGCCGGGCTTGGCCTGGTAGCGCCCGACCACGAGCCCCGCGTCACCGAGTCGATGCCCGAGATCATCGCGCTCATCGTTACGCTCATCGACAAGGGCCACGCCTATGCCCAAGACGGCAGCGTGTGGTTCAGCGTCTCTTCGTATGACGAATACGGGAAACTCAGCCATCAGAAGGTCGAAGAGCTCCGCAGCGCCGACGAGGCTCTCGGCAAGCGCGCGCCCGCGGACTTCGCGCTCTGGAAGGCCGCAAAATCCGGCGAACCGTCATGGCCAAGCCAGTGGGGCCCCGGTCGCCCCGGCTGGCACATCGAGTGCTCGGCAATGGCCAACATGCACCTCGGCGGCACCATCGACATTCACGGCGGCGGGCTCGATCTGGTCTTTCCGCATCACGAGAACGAGATCGCCCAAAGCGAGTGCGGCATCGCCCGGCCCTACGTCGGCACCTGGATGCACAATGGCCTGCTCACGATGACGAGCGGCCAAAAGATGGGCAAAAGTCTTGGCAACGTCATCAATGTACATAGCGCGCTCGAGGCATTCCCAGCCGAGGCGCTGCGGCTCTATTACCTTCACAACCATTACCGCTCACCCTTGCCGTGGAGCGAAGATGCCCTGCCCGAGGCGCTCGGCATGCTCAGCCGCCTCTACGACGCACGCGAAAAGGCCGAGGCGATGGCCGGCGACGATGAGCCCGACGCCCTCGCGAAAGAATTAGGCCCTGACGCTGCCGCCGTCCTCGAGCTCGGTCGCGCATTCCCAACCAAGTTTCACCAGGCAGTCGATCACGACTTCAACACTGCCCAGGGCCTCGCGCACCTCTTCGAGCTCGCACGCGCCGTGAACCGCTTTGCCAATCACAAGAAGGCCAAATCGCGCGGTCGTCCCATCGTCGAGGCGGCACTCGCGGCCTTCATTCTGGTGCGCGACGCCTTCGGCCTCATGGCCATGCCGACACACGCTTTCCACAGCGAGGTGAAGGCCAAACGCCTCGCCGCCCTCGGCCTCGATCGCGCCCACATCGAGGCGCTCCTCAGCGAACGCGCAGCGGCCCGCACCACCAAAGACTGGCCCCGCGCGGACACCCTTCGCAAAGAGCTCGAGCAGCTCCGCATCGAGGTCCTCGATCTGCCGACGGGCGTCGAGTGGCGCGTCCGCCTCACCGCCGATTGAGGGTCTCGCCGCCGCTGATTGCCAGTCTCGCTGTCGCTAATTGCCAGTCTCGCGGCGATTGCCGGTCTCGCCGCCGCTAATTGCCAGTCTCGCTGTCGCTAATTGCCAGTCTCGCGGCGATTGCCGGTCTCGCGGCGAGACTGCCGGTCTCGGGGTGATTGACCCTTACTTCTCGATATAGCCCATCGCTGTGAGCGTGCGATCCGCTAGGCCTGGGTGATTGGCTTCGAGGCGATAGGCACGAAACACGCTGTGCATGCCCATGCCGATCGGCTGGCCTTGCGTAACTGCCATTCCGTCGACGCTCGGGCTCACGTATTTCCACACGAGTTTGCCGGCGTCGGTGACCTCGAAGAAGGTCCCCGCTGCGCCATTGCATATGAGCGTATTGCCATTGGCGAGCCGTTCGGTCCCGGAGATGTTCTGCGAGTAGAACGACGTCGCCGGCTCGACTGAACCTCCCCCCGGACGGATCCACTGGGCGTCGTGCTGGCCAAAGAGCTACTGGTCCGCCGCCACGCCCGCGCCGTAGGATTGAGGGTTACCCCAGCGGTAAAGAATGTCGCCACCCTTGCCGCGCTTGCCGCCCGTGTGCCCCTTGGCCTCGGCGCTCGTGGTCGAGTGGTCGATCGCCCAGATTTCATCGAAGTTGTGAACGCTGAGCAGCACCTGATCGCTCGCGGCGTCATAGTCCACCGAGTTGACGTGGGTCCAATCCGCCTGCGCCCCCGCCGCGAAATTCAGATCTGCCAGCTCCGGATGGTTGGCGATCGGCGCATAGCCCGGCTTGGTCGCGTCAAAGGCTTGCACGAGGTGCTCCGCGGCGCGCCACTCCCAGACGATCTTGCCG
>SHZB01000263.1 GCA_009692485.1 Myxococcales bacterium | reverse complement strand
GATACCGAGCGGTCACACGTAGACGCCGACGAGCGCCAACGGAAGCGCGGCACCCGGCCCTTCACACGTAGACGCCGACGAGCGCCAACGCAGCGAACGCGACGGCGAGCGCGATCAACAGCACGAAGGTCCAGTTGCCCAGCGGTGCATGCGCGATGGCCGTTCCCACCGCACCGGCCTCGGTGAGTCGCGCTTCGATGTCGGCCTGGTCACGGCGCTTGCGTGACATCAACGCGAGCATCACCGCCACCGCCGTGGTGATCACGCCGAGGACCGCGGGAAGCCGTGCGCGCCGCATGCGTGACTGCTCTGTCGCGATCGCGCCGGGCAGGCCATCGAAGAGCTGCTCGAGAAAGGCGGGTTCCAGCCGTTCGCCGTGTGCGTCGAGCGGCCATGCGACGGCGTGCGCGGGTGGCTCGCGCGCGTCGCTGGCGACGACGACAAGGAGCGGCTCGTCCGGCAACTCTGGCAAGGCGAGCGAGCCCTCCGCGTGGCCCTGAGCGTCCGCCTCGAGCGGCACAATTGCCCCGAAAATGCGCCCGTTTTGCGAAAGCAGCGAGACGCAAGCGTAGGGTTTTGGGCTCGCGGCGCGGAGCTTCAGGAGGCCCGTTTCACGCGCGTCCGGGGCGACCCAGATCGCCCCCTGCGCGAGCGGCAAGGTGAGCGTTGTGGAGTGCGTACGTTGGCCGTCGGTGGCCTCGAGCGACAGCTCCGCAGTGGGTGCGCGGGCGGTCACCTCGACCTTCCACCCCGACGAACAGCGAGCGGCGCGGCACACCGTGGCGGTCGGTCCGACGAGCTTACCAAGATCGGCCCCGAGCGCGCGCACCGCGAGGCGAGGCGGCTCGCGCCGATCGTTCGCGTTCGACTCGACCATGAGCTCGAGCTGCTCGGGGAACTCGGGCACAAGGACGCTCCGCGGCAAGCGCAGCCGGATGGCCACACTGCCATCGCCGTTAGCGCCTTCGATCGCCGCAAGTCCCACGAATTCCGGCGTTTTCGCCTTCGTGAGCGGAAGGTGCGCGCTCAGCTCGTGTGCCAGGACAAGCTTGCCCTCATGGCGCACTTCGACGGCGACGCGCGCAGGCATGGGGCTCGTGAGCGCGAGTGCGGCTTCGGCAATTCCGTCCGCGACCGTGGCGCCTCGCCAGCTCGCGAGGGTGCTCTCGCGCTCAGCGTGCTCGCGGCTATGCACCGCGACTTCGACCTCACCAGCCTTCGGCAGCACGAGCCCGCCGTAGTGCTCGAGCAGCTCGACCCGCAACGCGACGGTATCCGCGCCCATGCCGGGTACGCCGTAGAGCCGCGCCGCAACGATGCTTCGCTCGGTTCCGGGGCCGGCCACGACGAGGGCGATCGCGAGCCCCGAGAGCGCGGGCAAGCCGTAGAGAACGAGGCGTTCGAGCATCGGCGCGCGCGCATCCTCCCACAATCCCGTGCGGCTTCCTTCTCGCGTCGCGATCGCCTAGAAATGCGCCATGCCGACGCCGAATGCAGACTCGAAAAAGACGCCGAAGAAGCGCGCAGCGGATTCGCGTCGTGCGCCTACGCAAGAGATGGATGACGCGGTTCGAGGCAAGCCGCTCGTCCGGCTCGACTACGAGTTTTTCGAGACCGCGCACGAGCCGTCGGCGACCGGACGCGCATATCTCGGGGCCGTGCTGATGTCGCTCGGAGCGGTCGGACTGGGGGCGGGCGCCTTCGCATTGCTCATCCTCGAGGGCCGTCCGGTCTACGTTTACGCGCCGTATTTTCTCGTGGCTGGCATCGTCCTTGTCGGCATCGCAAGCCTGCTTGGCGGCGCCGGTTCGACCGTCGGCGTGGGCGGCCTCGGCGTGTCCGTCACCGACGGCGGGCGGACCTCGCGGGCCGCATGGTACGAGCTGTCGCGCATCGCGAGCGTCGGCGGCGAGCTCAGCCTCGAGCTCAGCATCGAGCGGGCCAAGTCCGCGATGGTCGTGTCGCTCCGAGAGCACCGCGGCGCCGCTGCTCACATCGTGCGCGAGGCACTGAAGCGCGTGCCGAAGCGCGTGGCGCTCAGCGACGACGAGGTGCGCGAACTTGGCGAACGCGGAAAAGGCAAGCGGGTCTCGGTCGAGCCGCCGCTCGCAACCGGCGCCACCTGCCGCGCGAGCAAGAAGGCCCTCACCATCGAGAAGGACGTGCGGATGTGCGCGCGCTGCGGGGTCCTCTACCACCGGGCGAACGTTCCGAGCGGATGCCTCGAGTGCGACGCCCAGCTGCGCACCGCTTAGCGACGCGCGACCGAACCGCGAGCGGCACCGAGCTGCGACCCCATCAAGGACGCACGACCGAGTCGCGCGAGCGACACCGAGCTGCGACGCTCAGGACAGCAGCGCGGGATGTTCGCGTAGAAACGCGACGTAGTCTTCGCACTCGAGATAGGGAAGGACGAGGCCGGCTTTCACCGCGTTTTCGACGTTGCGCTTGATGTCGCCCAAGCGCTTGCTCGGCGGGATCTGGAACGACTCCATCAGCGCGTTGCCGAGCCCGGTCGGAAGGATGGGGCGCTCAGCGTCTTCGGCCGCCAGCGCGCTGACGCGGACCATGAGATCGTCGATTTGCTTCGTGCCCTTGCGCTTGCGCTCGGCGCGCTTCGTCGTGATGTCCGCCCGCGACAAGCAGAAGAGGTCCTCGAGATAACCCCCCATTTCCCGGGCAAATCGTCGCACCGCGCTGTCCGTCCAGCTCGGCGAGTAGTGGCTCGCGCGGAGATGGTGCAGCACCAAAAAGCGGATCTCGCGCTCGAGCGCGCTGTCGGGCGTGAACAACGCCATGCGCTTCTGAAGCTTGTCGAACATGCGGGCGCCAACCTCGGCGTGCCCGAAGAAATGAACCTGCCCGTCCGCTGAGATCGAGCGCGTCTTGACCTTGCCGATGTCGTGAAGCAGCGCCGCCCAGCGGACCTCGAGCTTCGGCGTCGCCTGCCCTACGACCTGCTTGGTGTGCTTCCACACGTCTTTGTGCCGCCACTCTCCGTCGCCAAAGCCGACGAGCCCCGCGACCGGCGGCAACAGCGCTTCGAGCGCCCCGCACTCGAGCAACGCGTCGAGGCCGCTCTCGGCGTCTTCGGCCATCATCACGCGATCGAGGCGCTTGCGAAGGTCCGGTCGCGCGAGGTCTGCGGCCGCGAGGTAGTCCGCCATCGTCGCGACGACGTCGAGCTGCCCGGGCGCGTTTCCTTCGGCGCGGCAGGCGGCCCATTCGAGCGCATCGAGCGCGCGGGCGTGATCTGGCTCTCGGTCGGTCACGGCGGCTCGCGATGAAGGCCCGGGCTTTTAGCTACGCGCGCCGCAACCTGCAAGCGCGAAGCCCGCCATTGTTGCGCGCGGCTGCTGTTTGTTGCGCGCGGCTGCTGTTGCGCGCGGCCATTGTTGCGCGCGGCTGCTGTTGCGCGCGGCTGCTGTTGCGCGCGGCTGCTGTTGCTGACACTCGGTAAAGTCCGGTTTTAGCGACAAGGCATTTGTCCGCTTTTTTTGGTTTGGTTTGGTTACGCGGCCTCGAGTGCGGGGTCGTCGAGGTCAATGCCCTCGGCTACGAAGCTCTGCAGGAGCCTCGTGCCCAGGTACACGTTGATGCAGACGTCCGACCGTCGGCCGCGCCGATCACCGAGACGCGGCGATCAGCGTTCGGTGTGGATGACGCCCCACTTGAGGCGCGCGTTTGACGGGCGGCGCTTGATTAACCGACCCAACGCCCGAAGGCCGCCGCTACCAAGTGTCTGCGCTCCGACGCGCGAGAAGCCAGCGTATCGGCGCCTTCCGCCCTTCGCACGCGCGATCGTGCGCAGGCAGCAAATGGAGGGTGCTGCCCGGCGGAAAGTTCTGGTTGTCCTGCAACGGCCTGCCGCTCGTGAGGGCGCCGGCGAGCACACGCCGCGACGGTAGCGTCACTGCTCGAAGCAATACAGCGAGGCGGTCTTGCCGCAGATTTGCGTTATCAATAGGTTGCAGTTGCCGGAGGCGGTCCACTCGCCGTTCGTGCTGTTGGGGTTGCCCCAAATCACCTTGGGGGCCGGCGTTGTGTTGCCGGCGGTATTCCAGCCGTCGCAGGCATAGGCCGTGGCGGCATTCAGGGACGCCGTTCCGTTCGCCAGTGTCGCGGTCCAGACGGCCGGAATGACGCAGGCCCCTTGCGCTGTTCCGACGACCGGGGGCAAGCCCTTCTCGCTGACGTTGATCGGCAGCTGCAGTTTGCCGCTCGTGAGCTCCGTCCAGTCTTTCGCCACGGTCCCGCCCTCGACCAATTGCCATGGCCCGGTCTTGCCCGTGAAGCGCGTCTCAGGCGAGTTATTATCGACGCTCAGCCAGGCCATGTAGCTGCCGCTGAGGTTTACCGCCGTCGCCAGCTCCTGACACTTCATGTCGGCGCCGGCGAGACCGCCGAGATTGGCGGTGTAGAGCGCGCTGGTGACGAACACCGTCTTGATTCCACTCCCGGCACCGCCGGCACCGCCGCCGCCGCCCGCACCGCCGCCGCCGCCGGCACCGCCCGCACCGCCCGCACCGCCCGCACCGCCCGCACCGCCGGTGCCGCTGGTGCCGAACAACGCGTCGTCGCTGCACGCGCCAGGCTCGGTGCATTTCTCGGGCGCCGGGATCGCGGCCGAGACGCACGAGCCCTGGTGGCAGGTTTGGCCCTCTTGGCACGGCTCGCCCACGCACACCGCGCGCAGGGCGATCGGCAGCAGCAGCGGTTTGTGGCGCACGAACGTGAGGGTGCGGCGCGCCACCACGCAACCGCTCGTCGTCCCCTTGGGGCCGTAATCCGGCGGCGTACACTGCGACACGTCGGTGTTGTGGCCGGCCACCACTCTCACTCCGATGGGCGCGTCCTGCGAGCCGCTCGGAAGCACCACCAGCGTGCCGAGCTTGCCCTCATGGCAATCGTAGCTCACCGCGGTTGCGTCCTTGCGCTCGACATCGCCCGGCGAGCCGACGCTGATCGCCACGCCCCTGAACGTATCGCAGGGCAGGTCTGTGGTCAGTTGCAGCTCGATCTGCGTGGGTGAAAGACACGCTGCTCCGCAGAGCGCCGTGAGCGCCGCGAACAGCGCTCGCGACCTGACGCTCGTCGAGGATTTTTGAGCGAAAAAACTCATGGCTGACTCAGAAGGTGATGCCGGGCTCAGAACGTGATGAGCGGCGCGGTCACCTGCCCCGGGGCGATGTCGCCGCGGCTGGCGCTCCCTTCGTGGGGCGCGTAGAAAGACAAGATGTCCAGGCTGAGCAGCTGCAGCGCCGTGAGCATCGCAATGACGAATATCACAAAGGCGTGCGGGCGGGCCGCGAACACGAGCTTCACCGCCTCGGAGAAGCGATCATCCCAGCGACCCTGACCTTCGAAGTGGCCCAATCCCTGCCACTCGGTGAGCGTGTTCAGGCCGATCCAGCCGAGCATATAGAGCGCCGAGAAAGGCGCCGCGACGCCCGGCAGGAAGA
>SHZB01000262.1 GCA_009692485.1 Myxococcales bacterium | reverse complement strand
GCTGCTCGAGCCGATCATGATGGTCATCATCGGCAGCGTGGTCGGCACCGTGCTCGTAGCGATGTATCTTCCGATCTTCGAGCTCGCCGGCAACATCAAGGCCGATTGAAGCTGCCGCTCGCCCTCGGCACCACCTCGCGGCTTGGCGACCGCCTCGCCGGCCTGACGTTCCTCAGGCTCGGCCTCCTCACGCTCTTCCTCGGCGTGATCCAAGGCTATTACGCCAAGCTCGCTGTCAGCGGGACCTCCGGCCGCGTCGCGATCGCCACCGCGGGCGTCGCCTTCGTCGTCAGCGCAGCATACGCGGTCATCCTGCGTGCGGGGTGGCGGCTCGGGCCCGCGGCGCACCTGCAGCTCGTGACCGACCAGCTGACCTGGACGGCGATCGTGTACATTTCGGGCGGCATCACGAGCGGCGCAACTTCGCTGTACGGGCTGACCTGCCTCACGGGCGCGGTCGTGCTGGGACTGTCAGGTGCCATCACCGCCGCGCTCGCCGGGATCACGGCCTATATGGGGCT
This sequence comes from Myxococcales bacterium, assembly GCA_009692485.1. Classification (GTDB taxonomy): domain Bacteria; phylum Myxococcota_A; class Polyangia; order Polyangiales; family Polyangiaceae; genus SYFR01. Next base: position 4,949 of record SHZB01000262.1, on the reverse strand, counting down.
CGCGATCGGGTTCGCAAAGGGTTGGATCCCGCCGCCCAGCGACCAGCCTCCCGACGCGTATTTTTTAGTTGGCGCCGAGATGGTCTACCCCGTCTTCAGCACCGTCCTGGCGATCATCGTCGTGACGGGGCTTGGCTCCTTCCTGGCGGAGCGTGCCCGCGCCATCGGCGGAGAGCTCGAGAGCGCCGAGCGACGGGTCGCGGAGGCTGAAGAGCTCGCGGCGCTCGGGCGCTTGGCCGCCGGCCTCGCCCACGAAATTCGCAACCCGCTCGGGTCGATTCGCGGCTCCATCGAGCTGCTCGGCACGAACGACGCGCTCACCGCGGAGGACTTGCGCCTATGCCAGATCATCGAGCAAGAGACGCAGCGACTGAACCGACTCGTGACCGACATGATCGAGCTGAGCCGTCCGCGCGACGCGAGCCTTCACGAGATCGACCTGGCGCTTACTATTCGCAATGTCGTCGAGCTCGCGCGAAACTCCGGGCGCGGGGAAGAGGTCGGTGTCCGCTACGAAGGTCCTCGCTCGCTGGTCGCCATCGCCGACCACGCTCAAATGCATCAGCTCTTGTGGAACCTTGTCCGCAACGCGATGCAGGCGAGCGAGAGCGGGGCGGAGGTCGTGGTCGCCCTCGCGCTCGCGACCGACGGCAAGGCCCGAATGTCCGTCTCGGACACGGGACACGGGATCGCGGAAACGCAGCGCGACCGCATCTTCGAGGCCTTCTTTACGACGCGGAAGCACGGAGTCGGGATCGGGCTCGCGCTCGTCAAGAAAATCGCCGACAGCCACGGCTTCGCCCTCGATGTCGAGAGCGCCAAGGGTCGCGGCACGACGATTTGCGTCTCGATCCCGAGTCGCCAGGTCATCGTGGCAGCGATGGCGAGTCTCCTCGTGGGTTGCGGTGGAATGAGCTGGCTGCGGTCGCACGAGGAGCCGGCCGAGCTCGACACCGTTCTGCTCACCGCAGGTGCAGCTTCTGGCGAATTCGACGCCGCGTCACCCGGTGGAAAACCTCAGGTCGGCGCTGCCAGTGCCAAAGCTCGCCCGGGGGGAAAGTTGGCGAACGACGCGCAATCGCCGGCCTCGAGCCAGACCGGTGCAGCACCAGGCCCGCCATCTTCGTCCTCGGAAGTGTCCGCCGCGATCGTCATCGATTCGGCGAGCGCGAACGGGCTTTTCCGCAACACGTATTACTATTTTCCTGAAGAGCCGAGCTTCCCCGAGGCCGGCGAGACGCGCCAGCTGTTCGACTCCGCGTGTCGCCCGATTCGCACCGTGAGCCAGGATTTTCACGACCGGCTGTGCGTGCAGGGTAGCGGACGGCTCGCCTCCAATGCGACGGTGAGCTTCGCAAAACGCGACTGCGAGTGTGCCGCTGCGTGCCCGCGGACGGGCCAGCGGATTTGCTACGAGCTGCTCGACGCGCGCCGGTTTCCGCACGGTCGCGGCGCTGCTGGCCGGGCGATCACGCCGTTTCGCACGGTGGCGGTCGACTCGGAGGTGATCCCGCTCGGCGCCGCCGTCTACATTCCCGACTACCACGGTCTACGCGACCCGCATGGCAAGCCTCATGACGGCTGCTTCGTGGCCGAAGATCGGGGCCACCGGGTACGCGGGCGACACGTCGACGTTTTCGTGGGCGCCGCGGCGTCGGTGGAGGCCTGGAATCGGGCCGTTCCGTCGAATCGTGGGGTGCGGGTCCTCGTCGATGCGAGTCGCTGTGGACACCTCGCGCGAAACAAACGCTGAGCCCACGGGCCACTGAGTTACTATCCGGCCCGGCGAGTTCGTGTCGACGCAAGAGTCCGAAAATTCCGCAGTCGGGTCCAGTGCTCGCACGCTTAAAGAGCGCGCCAACGACCGCCTTGGGGAGTGGGTCAAGGGTAAATGGCGTATCGACTACCTCCTTGGCGTGGGTGGCATGGCCTCGGTGTACGCCGCGACCCACCGCAACGGCTCGCGCGTGGCGCTGAAGATCCTCCACACCGAGTTTGCGCGGGAAACCTCGGTGAAACAGCGCTTTTTGCGCGAAGGCTACGTCGCAAACAAGGTTGATCACGCCGGGCGAGTCGCGATCCTCGACGACGACGAGACGGAACTGGGCGAGCCGTTTCTCGTCATGGAGCTCTTGGAGGGCGAGACGCTTCAACAGCTGTGGAAGCGCCTGAATCGGAAGGTCCCGGCGCCCGATGCCCTTCGTATCGCGGGTGACGTACTCGATACGCTCATCGGCTTTCACGATCTCGGCATCATCCATCGTGACCTCAAGCCGCCGAACATCTTCGTCACGCAAGAGGGTGTGGTGAAGCTGCTCGATTTCGGCGTCGCGCGCTTCCGCGAGGGAGAAGAGGACGCGCTGACCCGCGCAGGCACGGCGCTCGGAACGCCGTCGTACATGTCGCCGGAGCAGGCGATGGGAAAGAGCGAGATCGATGCGCGCTCGGATATCTACGCGGTCGGCGCGACGCTCTACGCCATCCTCAGCGGCCAACGGCTGCATCACGGCAAGAGTGATAACGAGGCGTTCATTCTTGCGGCGACGCAACCCGTGCCATCGATCGCCCGCTCGGCACCAGAGCTTCCGATCGAAGTCATCGCGATCGTCGACAAGGCACTGCAGTGGGATCGCCGCAATCGCTTCCAGGGCGCCGCCGAAATGCGCGACGAATGCCGGCGCGTCATCGGTGTGCTAGCGCAGCCGCGGATCGCGACGCCCGTTTCCTTGGCGAGCGCGGGCGCGGCGATCTCGGGACGGTCGGGCATCGCTCCAGGCACGTCGGGCCAAGAACAATGGTTGCGGCCGAGCTTCGAGCCACACAGTAACCGCCTCACGCCTTCCGGCACGCCCATCGATGCGCGCGCGGGTTTCGCGCCCCATTCATCGCCTTCGCAATCTGGGTCAGCAGGCTCGCCGTCGGAGGCTGCACGTCGCACGCGCGCCGCGGCTCAGGGAGGGCCGGCGCACGCATCCGATCGCGGCTTGATCAAGCCTCAAGAAGAGGGCCCTCAGGCGCTCGCTCGGGAGGTCTTCGCTCGACTCGAGCGCGCGCTCCCGATTTTCCGCCAGTTCACGATCGATCATCCGGAATCCACGGGTCGCATCCGCGCACTGTTCAGAACCGTTACGGATGCGCTTCGTCACGACCCCAATTGCCTCGTCTTCACGGTCCATCCATTCTGCTTTACGCAAGGACACGGCGCAGAAGAAGTTCCCGTCTGGGAGCCGGGCGCTCCGCACGACTCCGTGCCGTATGTGCTCTGCGCCGCCGGTGTCGAAGAAGTGCGCATCAGCCGAGGCGTGACCGAGCAAGAGCTGGGCGCACTCGTGCGGGCGATGACGATGGATCCGAGCACGGGTGATGACGATTCGGACGTTCTCGCCGCCCTCTGGGAAGCTCGCTTCACGAACGTGCGTTGCCGGGTGCGCGACGACCTCGCGGCTCGTGACGCGGCGGAGCAAGAGCGGTTTTTTTCCGAAGCCGAGGGGCTCGAGCAGCTGGCGCGGGAGGACCTCGCCGAAGTCGCAGCGATGGCCGTCGCTACGGACACGAGCGGATTCTTGGCCGCGGAAAGTGCCGCGAAAGCGCTCGAGTTGGACCCGGCCGCGCGTGCCGCACTTGGCGCCCAGCTGTCTCTCGATGCCGGCCACTGGCGCGAACGTTTTTTCGATGCCGCGGCGGAGGCGTACATCGACGGCGAGCTTCGCGGCGACAGCCAGCTGTTCCTTGCCCCGCTCGCACGCCATGCCCGCACCTTGATTACACGTTCGCGCTATCAAGAGCTCTTCGCGACCTACTCCCTCGTCATCGATGCCATCACGCGCCGCGCGCAGGAGCAGCCGCGGCCTGTCTCGGTGGTTGCGCTTACGAATGGGCTCTTCCCGCAAGAGATCGTTCGCCAGCTGGTGCGCCTCGTGCAGTCCGGCGATTTGCCGCCGACCGAGCGAGCCCCGCTCCTTGACGGGCTGCGCGCAGTCCTCGAGAGGCTCGACGGGAGCTGGCTTGACGACGTGTTGACGGATGCGAATCAGCTTCCCGACGGCGACGTGTTCGAGCTGCTGATGGCGTACGTACGGCGGCACGCGGCAGCGAACGCAGGGCTCGTGGTGGCGAGGTTGGATGCGCTCAGGCCCGTGCTCGCGCAGCAGTGCCTCGCGCTGATCGCGGCCGACCGCACACCGGAGGCCGTAGGATTTCTGCAACCGCTGCTCTCCAGCCGAAACGCGGCCCTGCGCGCCGAAGCGATGGCGCTCTTGGCCACCAACGACGAGCAGCTCGGCAAGCAACTCCTCGAGCTCGCCGAGAGCACTGACGCGGCAACGCGATTCGCGGCGCTCACCACGATGCGACACCACCACGTGCGCTCGGCCGGGCCGGGACTCGTACGTTTCGTCGAGGGATTCGAGGGCTTTCGGCGACGCCCAGTGACCGAGCAGCGGGAGATATTCGAGACGCTGTTCGCGCTGCATCCCTCGCGTGCCGAGGCGGTGGTCATGTCTGTCCTCGACCACCACGGGATCATGGCGGACTCTGCCCTCGATTCGGCACGCGCGCTCGCCGCCGAGGTGCTCGGAAAACATGCCGCGACCGAGCGGGCGCTCGACGCGCTCGAGAACGCCGCGCGACGGCGACCCTGGAACACGCCTGAACTCCGCAAGGCTTCGGGCGCAGGTGCGGAGGCCGTCAGCGCGCGGCTCGGGCGAACCTACGACAATGGCGGGGAGCGCGACGCATGACGCAACAACCGACGCCCCGAGCGGTACGCCCAACCGCGCGCAACCTCAACGTCAACGACGACCAGCTCGCCGCCAACGTCGTCGTCGCGCTGCACCGGCTCGTCAAACAGTCGACGCTCTACACGACAGAGAATGAGGCGCAGCTCTCGGTCTTGCAGCAGATGCAAGCGGTCGTGAAAGAGTACGGCCGGCGCACGGGCAGCAATCCGA
>SHZB01000261.1 GCA_009692485.1 Myxococcales bacterium | reverse complement strand
CATGATTGGAACGAGGCGGGTAGTGCGCTGTTTGGCAGTCAAGGAACGGTGTTCAAGCGTCATCGCGTCAGATCCCTCCGGGAACGAACTGTGGTTGCGGAGTTCAAGCGTCATCGCGTCAGATCCCTCCGGGAACGAACTGCGGTTGCGGAGTTCAAGCGTCATCGCGTCAGATCCCTCCGGGAACGAACTGTGGCGGTGCCTTTGGTGGGGGCGCTTTCGGCACCGATCCAAAGGGCTTCGGAGGAGGAGCCGGCCAAGGGGTCGGTGACTTCGCGGGCGCGGCCACCGGCGGAGGCGCGGGCGGAGCGGCCGTAGGAGGCACTGCGGCAGGAGGTGCTGCGGCAGGAGGTGCTGCGGTAGGAGGTGCTGCGGCAGGAGGTGCTGCGGCAGGAGGTGCTGCGGCAGGAGGTGCTGCCAGTGCCGGATCCGCGGATAACGCTGTGGGCGCAGTTACGGGGGCCTCGGCGCTCGCGCTCGCCGCCGCGGCGTCACTCTCGCTCGTCGCGCTCGAGCTCGGTACTGCGGCAGCGCTCTCGCTCGCTGCGGGCGGCGCGACCGCGGTCGGCTCCGCGCTCTGTGGCGTGCTCGCGACACGCGCTGCAGCGCCGTCGGGGCTGACCGCGGGCGCCGTCGCCGTCGACGCGGACGGTGTGCGTCCCTCGGGGCCACCAAACACGAAGGCCGCGATGCTCAGGAGCGCGAGCGTGCCAACAATTGCGGCGATCAGCATGCCCATGCGACCACGAGCTGGCCGGGCGACCGCCCGAGGCGCCAGCGACCGCTCTGCCATGGCCGACAGCGCGTCGGGCTGCGACGGCTCATCCGCGATGGAGAGCATATCAAAGCCACGACCCGAGCTTCGCGAGTCTTGCTGCACCAGAGTCGCTTGCGCCGCGCGATCGCGCTCGCCAGGACCATCGCGATCACGGTCACGGTCATCGTCGCGATCACGGTCATCGTCGCGCTCGCGATCGCTGCCGTCATCGTCGTCATCTTCGCGGTCGCGATCGCTGCCGTCATCGTCGTCATCGCCGCGGTCGCGATCGCTGCCGTCGGCGTCGCGGCCGTCCGCAGCGCCGTCGCGATCGTTGACCTCCACGTCATCGTCGTCGTCGCCGTCGTCGCCGTCGTCGCGGCCGTCATCAGCGGCGCCGTCGTCACGACCGCGGTCATGGCCTTCGTCGGCGTCGTTGCCGCGCGCCATTTCGCCCGCGGTCGCCGCGCGGGGAGTTTCATCGCCACGTGCGCCCGCACCAGCAAGGCGGGCCTGGGCCGCACGAACTGCGGCATCGATGAGCAACACCTCCTTGGCATCGCGGCGTCGAGTCACCTCGGCGTCGTCCGGCGAGGCGGCGCCATCGCGCGGATCGGTGATCTCAGAATCGCCGCGATTTCCTGCGCCATCGCGCGGATCGGTGCTCTCAGAATCGCCGCGATTTCCTGCGCCATCGCGCGGATCGGTGCTCTCAGAATCGCCGCGAAGCGTGATCTCCTTGTCGCTCCGGTCGGCCACGCCAGAGACGGCCGCGACGGAGTCGCCAGGCGCATCGTCCTCGAGCACGAAGTCCGCACTTTCTTCGCCACCCGCCCAGCGCGCCGTGGGCAGACCGATCGGTTTTCCGCGATCGGCCGACTGCTCCGGCCGGCTCGGCAGCACGACTCCGCCCTTCAGCGTCGTCGGCGGTAACTTTGTCGCCACGGGAACCGGCAGCCTTCCGGACAAGGTGCTGGACGCAGAAGTTGCAACGGCGGGGCCGCGTAGCGCGACGCCCGGGTCCGTCTTCAACGGTGCGCGAGGAGGCGGAACTGCGGCAGGCCTGCCGAGCAGCGTCTTCGATGGAACTGCGACCAGCCGCGGTCTTGGCGTGAGCCCCGCGGGGCCGATGCCCGAAGCGGCGGTGGCGGCGCCGGGGGCGGCAACATTCATTGCTGCCGGCGGCGGCGTTGCAGACGCAGCGTGAATCGCGCCAACATCGTCCGGTCCGTCCCGGGTGCCCTCGCGCGCGCCGGGAGCAGCGCTCATTGCCGCGACCTTGCGACGGTGGGCGTCGAACGCATCGCCGGTGATCTCTCGCAAAAACGCCGCCACCTCCGCATGCGATCCGGGACGCAACCCCTCGACCGCGTCGAGCATTTCGGCGGCGCTCGCGAAACGCGCGTCGGAGGATCGCTCGAGCGCCTTCGCCACCAGATCGGCAACGGCCGACGGCACCGCGTCGCCGCCCGACGGCTTGAGCCCATCGACGCGTCGGATCGCGGCCGAGCGGACGCGCTCTACGGCTTGGCTGTAAGTGGCTCCGCCGAAAAGCGGCCGATTGCGAAGCGCCTCCCAAAGGACGACGCCAAGCGAGAAGAGCTCTGCCCGCGCATCGTGAGCGCCCATGCCTATCGCCTCGGGCGCGAGATAGTTGGCGACACGCGGATCTTCCGACCACGGCGCGCGGCTCGCTGCGACGACCGAGATGAGCGGCTCAAGCACGCGCGTGGTCCCATCGCTGCCGACAAGGATGCTGTCGGGTGCGATGGTGGCGGCGAGCCCGACCTCGGCTGCAACCTTGCCGCGAAGATACGCGAGCGCCTCGAGGATGTCGGCGACCATCCGCATCGCGATGCGCGCTGGGATCGGCTTGCGTGCGACTCCCGCGAGGCGAAATACGGAGCGCAGCGACTCGGCCTCGAAGTGCGCGCTCGCGACGACGATCTCCCGACCTTCGCGCGCGGCTCGAATCACGCGCACGAGCCGGGCCTGCCCCAGCTTGGTCGCGGCCTCCGCTGCGTTCATGAAGGCCACCGCCGCCTCGTCGGCGTCAGCTCCGAGGGCGATGCGCCTCAGAAAAAGCGGCTCACCCGGTCGTTCGCAGCCGAGCCAAACGGGCCCGGGCCAAGCCTTGTTCAATTCTTCGACCAGGTCGAAGTCACCCAATTTTTGCCGGCCTGAATTTCCGGCCCCGGAGCCGCCCGCTGACATCGACCGAATCACCTCATGGAGTACGCAACCAACGACCCAACGCCGCGGATCGCGACGCCGACGGTACCATGTAGCGAGCCGGCGCCACACCGACTCGCTGTGCGACTCGCTGTACGACTCGCCGCACGACTCGCTGTGCGACTCGCTGTGCGCCCGGCGGCCCGCCACCGTGGCGCCGGCGCCCGCCACCCCGCGCGAAGCGCAATTGCCGCAATTTCCGCCAAAAGCCACGCGGCACGGCCCTCGCAATGGTGCCCGTCGTCACCTTCAACCTCCGAGCAACCTACGAGAGATCCCATGAAAACTGTTTCCATCAAGGCCATTCGCGGCCTCGTCGACACGATCGAAAAACGATTCGGCAAGGGCGCCATCATGGCGCTCGGAACCGACACGCCAACGCAGGCAGTAGAGGTCATCTCGACCGGCTCCCTGGCGCTCAATGCCGCACTCGGCTGCGGCGGCTACCCGCGCGGTCGCATCGTCGAGATCTACGGGCCAGAGTCATCGGGCAAGACGACGCTCTGCTTGCACGCGATCGCCGAGGCCCAGCGCGCCGGCGGCGTTGCAGCCTTCATCGACGCGGAGCATGCCTTCGACCCAGCGTACGCCGAGGCGATCGGCGTCGATCTGAAATGCCTGCTCTTGTCGCAGCCCGACAGCGGGGAGCAGGCGCTCGAGATCGCGGACACACTGACGCGCTCCGGTGAGGTCGACGTCATCGTGATCGACTCGGTCGCGGCCCTCACACCGCAGGCCGAAATCGACGCAGAAATGGGGACGACCCACATCGGACTTCAGGCGCGACTGATGAGCCAGGCGCTTCGCAAGCTCACCGGCATCAGCCACAAGAGCGGCACCTGCATCGTGTTCATCAATCAGCTGCGCCAGAAGATCGGAGTCACGTTCGGCAACCCCGAGACGACGCCGGGCGGCAACGCGCTGAAGTTCTACGCGAGCGTGCGCCTCGACGTACGACGCATCGGGCAGATCACGGCCGGGGAAGAAGCCGTCGGCTCGAAGACGCGCGTGAAGGTCGTAAAAAATAAACTCTCGGCCCCGTTCCGAAAAGCGGAGTTCGAGATCCGCTGGGGCACCGGCATCGACCACGCCACCGAGCTGCTCGATCACGCGCTCGAGCTCGGCGTCGTCGACAAAAGCGGCGCTCACCTCTCGTTCGGCGACCAGAAGCTCGGCAACGGGAGAGAGAAGGCACGCGACTCGCTGCTTGCTTCAAGCGCGCTATCGCTCGCTCTCGGTCAGGCGATCGCAGCTGCCGCGCACACGCCAAGGCCGGGCGCTCGCGCTAGCGCCTGAACGAACCTGAGGCGATCCCCTTTCGGCGCTGCCGTGCCGCAGCTTCACGGCTGGGCACGTCGCGTCGTCAGCCACCCATCCACAACCAGAAAACAAATCGGAGCCATGCCATGAGCAACAGCATCAATCGCGTCATTCTCGTAGGCCACGTCGGCCAAGACCCCACCCTCAAGTTCGCAGACGGCGACAACGCGTGCCTGAAATTCTCGCTCGCCACGAGCGATCACTACCGGGACAAGAACGAGGCGCTTCAGGAGCGCACAGAGTGGCACAACGTCGAGCTGTGGGGGCCGCGCGCCAAGCCCCTCAGTCAGCTGCTCGTGAAGGGCACACAGGTGATGGTCGAGGGCTCGATTCGAAGTCGCACGGTCGAAGGCGACGGCGGACTCAAGCGGAAATTCACGGACATTCGAGCGCGCGAGGTCCTCCTCCTCGGCAAGCGCAGCGAGGCGACGGCCGCACCGGCGTCTAGACCTGGACTCGCCACGCGACGCATGCCGCGCGAAGCAGAAGCAAGTGCCGCGGGCCTCTGAGCAGACCCTCGAACACGAACGCCCGCCCACGCTGAATAGCGCGTGACGAATCGGCGCGCTCGTCCCTCTCCCCGCTCGTCCCTCTCCCTGCTTGTCCCTCTCCCTCCGGGGGCGGGGCCGGGAGGGGCCGAGCGGAGGTCGATGGCACGCCGCTGCGCGCGCTCACAGCCTTGATGCGCGTCGGGGCTCTTCGGCGTGATTCGCGTCGGAGCCCTGCGCCTCGATTCGCGTCGGAACTCCTCGCCTTGATGCGCGTCAAAGCCCTTCGCCTTGATGCGCGTCGGGGCTCTTCGAATCAGTTCTTGTCGGAGCTCTTTGACTTCTTGGTGTCAGCCTTCTTCTTCGTCTTCTTCTCGGGGGACTTCTCGCTCTTCGTCGCGGTGGCGTTTTTCTCCACGGCCTTTTCGGTCTTCTTCGCGGTGGTCTTGCCAGCAGACTTGAGGTCACCCGAGCTCACGTCTGGGGCTTTCTTGGCGCCGGACTTCGCATCACTCGACTTCACCGCTCCGGACTTCGCGGTGCCGGCTGTGAGCTCAGCGGACTTCACCTCTCCGGACTTGGAATCGGCCGATTTTGCGCTGTTTTTGCTCTTCTTCGCGCTCTTGGTGGCGGACTTCTCTGAGCTGCTCGCTTCATCGTTTGCGCGATCTTTCGACTCG
>SHZB01000260.1 GCA_009692485.1 Myxococcales bacterium | reverse complement strand
GACGACGCGGACGACGCGGACGACGACAAGTAGCGGCAGCGCGGCGTTTTCCGCCGCATCTCACCATTCACTTGCGGCCCCGCTGCAGTTCTAGTAAAGAGTCTCGGTCGCTCAAGCCAATGCACATGAGCAACATCGGGGCGTGGCGCAGCCTGGTTAGCGCACCTGACTGGGGGTCAGGGGGTCGCTGGTTCAAATCCAGTCGCCCCGACTGTTTTTCTTCTCGGTGAAACCGCTCATCCTCATTTCGAACGACGACGGCATTCGCGCGGCCGGACTTTTGGCGCTCGCGGATGCGCTCTCCGATCTTGGAGAGGTCGTCGTGGTTGCGCCGGATCGTGAGCGGTCGGCGACGAGTCACGCGATCACGCTCGATGCGCCGCTGCGCGCCACCGAAGGTCCGCCAGGTTGGTGGGCGATCGACGGCACGCCCGCGGACTGTGTCTACCTCGCGCTGCTGCACCTGCTCGACCGTCGGCCCGCGCTCGTGGTGAGCGGGATCAACCACGGCTACAACCTCGGTTCCGACTTCTTCTACAGCGGCACGGTCGCCGCGGCAGTGGAGGCCGCGCTCCGCGATCTGCCGGCGTTCGCAATCTCGCTCGGCGGCAGTTCGCCCGAGGGGTTCCGCTCCGCCGCAAGATTCGCCCACGCACTGGCGCGCGCAATCCTCGAGGAGGGTCTGCCGCGCAAGACCGTGCTCAACGTGAACGTGCCGCACCCTGGGCCGGGCGCGACAGCACCGCTCGGCTACCGCTTCACGCGCCCCGGCGAGCGCGCCTATCGCGATCACGTGGAGGTTCGCACCGACCTGCGCGGTCGCCGCTACTTCTGGATCGGTGGGCCCGCGCTCGACGGTGAGGAACCGCCCGACTCCGACCTCGGCGCCGTACGGCGGGGCATCGTGTCGGTCACGCCACTCGACCTCGATCTCACGAGCCAGCCACTGCTCGCCACGCTGCCGGGCTGGCGGTTGCCTGGATTCGAGGCAATTCTCGACGAAGAGTTCGGGCGCTAACGGCGCCGCACGCGGAGGAGTTCATGTCGATAGACGCGCTACGAGCCCACATCCGAGACGTGCCGGATTTTCCCAAGCCGGGGATCGTCTTCAAGGACATCACGCCGCTGCTCGGCGATGCCGCGGGCTTCGGCAGCTGTATTCGCTTGCTCACCGAGTTGGTGCGGCCCTTCGCGCCCGACACCGTCGTGGCGATCGAGTCCCGCGGGTTCATCTTCGGCGCACCGGTAGCGGCCGCGCTCGGCATCGGCTTCGTGCCGGTACGAAAGCCGGGCAAGCTGCCCTACCAGACCCGATCGGTGCGCTACGATCTCGAGTACGGCTCAGGCACCCTCGAGGTCCATGCCGACGCGCTGCGCCCGGGCCAACGGGTGATGGTGATCGACGATGTGCTCGCGACCGGCGGCACTGCGGCGGCGACTGCGCAGCTCATCGAAGAGCATGGCGCCAGCGTCTGTGCGATGAGCTTCGTCGTGGAGCTTGGCTTCCTCGGGGGACGCGCACGACTCGGCAGCCACGAGATCCTGTCGCTGCTCCGCTACTGACGGCAGTCGCACCGGACTGCGGTGCTATGCTGCCCGCGTGGCCCGACCGGGCAAGCGCGCACTGGTAATCGATCCGGATCCGGTCGCAGGGGGACGGGCGAGCGAGACGCTGCGCGCAGCGGGCTATGAGACCAAGCTGGCGAGCGACGCCGAGGCGGGCATGCGCCTGCTCGCGAGCTTCGAGCCGGAGGTGATCGTCGTCGAGCTCGAGCAGAAATCCGAGCGCGGCTGCGTCTGGCTGCTGCGCCGACTGCGTGACGAGTACATGGGCGCACGCCCGCGCATCGTGCTCACCACGCGCCGCGAGGCGATCACTGCGGTGCTGCACGAACTCGACGTGGACGCGGTGGTGCTGAAGCCGTTCCTGGCGGGGGCGATCGTCGCCGCCTGCGCGCCCGACGGTGACGCCGCGATCGTGCCGGGTGGCAAGGAGCTCACCCTCGAGCTGGTTCGGCTGTCGATGCTCTTTGGCGACGTCGACGCCGGGATGACTGCGCTCGCACGGCGGCTCGCGCTGGGCCTTGGGATGGCCGAGTGTGTGCTCCACGCCACCGTCGGCGAGCGGCGTTGGGTGCGCTCGAGCCGCGGCGCGGTGCCGGAATCGATGGTGACGGAGTCGTGGGAGAAGGCCACCCTTGCGGCCACGGCCGGTGCGACGCTGCTGGAGATGGGGCCGGGCGGTGGCGTCCGCTCGCATATCGCGTTTGCATTGGCCGGTACGGAGCGGCAGCGCATCGGGCTCGTGCACCTCTGGGACGATCGTGCCCGCGTGGTGCGCGCCCCGTTGCTCGACGCGCTGCGCGCACTCGGAGGCCGGCTGCACGTGGAGCTCACGTGGCGCACGGTGCATGAGCGCATCTCCGCCGACCGGGATCGGCTGCGCGAGACCTCGATGCTCGACGCGATGCTCGGCGTCTGGACGCGCGGCGCGCTCGACCAAGCGCTCCCCGCCGAGGTCGCCGACTGCCAGCGGCGCGGCGAGCCCCTCTGTGTTGCCGTGCTCAACGTCAAGGGACTCAAGAACGTCAACGACCTCCACGGCCACCTCGTCGGTGACGAGGCGCTGCGCCAGATGGCAAACCTCACCCGCGCGGCGCTGCGCACGCCCGACATCGTCGCGCGCTACGCCGGCGACTCGCTCGCCCTCGTGCTGTCGGCGACGCCGCTCGAGCACGCGCGTGTGGTCATCGAGCGCATTCTCGCCGCGATCGAGAACACGCCGGTGATACATGGCGACAAGCGGGTGAACATCAGCGCGCGGGCCGGGCTCGCGATGCTGCAGGGCGAGGACGACACTGGCGAAGCGGCGGTGGCACGCGCGGCAGGCGCGGTCTCGACCGCGCGCAGACGGCGCGAGAACCTGTACGTGGCGGAGGTGTTGGTGCCCGGACAGTCGCCGGGACCCGACGCCAATGCCGAGGGACTCGCACCCGGCACCACACTCGGCGGCATATACCAAGTGCTACACGAGATCAGTCGCGGTGCGATGGGCGTCGTGTACCGCGCCGAAGATCTTGGGCTCGGCCGCCCGGTGGCGCTCAAGACGTTGCGCCCGGACCTCGCGCGCGACCAGAATTTCGTCGAGCGCTTTCGCACCGAGGCCTCAACGCTGGCGGCGATCCGGCACGACAACCTCGTGCAGGTCTACGCGTTCGGGCAGGACCGCGACGATGTCTACTTCGTGATGGAGCTGGTCGAAGGGGAGCCACTCGGCGACCGGCTCGACACGGCGCGGCGGGAGCACGAGTACCTGCCACTCGATTTCGTCGGGCGCATCCTGATCGGCATCGGCGCCGCGCTCGATGCGATGCACCACGCCGGCGTGCTTCACCGGGACGTGAAGCCGGCGAACATTCTGTTCGACCGGGTGCGTGGGCAGGCGGTGCTGGTCGACGTCGGGATCGCGAAGCGACGCGGCACGCCGACCGATCCCGCCGGCACGCCGGGATACACCGCGCCCGAGACCTTCATCGGCGGCCTCGAAGGTCCGGCCAGCGACGTGTACGCGCTTGCCGCGACCGCGTACACGCTGCTCACCGCGCACGAGCCGTTCGGCGAGGGCACGATGGACGAGCTGCTCGCGCGCCAGCGGGATGAGCCGCCTCCGCCTGCGTCGCGCTGGCGCCCCGGTATTCCCGCGGCCGCAGACGCTGTACTCAAACGCGCGCTGCTGCCCGATGCCGGGCGGCGCTACCAATCCGCGGTGGAGTTCTCTGGCGCGCTGCTCGCGGCGCTCTCGAGCGCACGCGACACGCTCGACGCTGAGGTCGCAGGACCGACGGTCTCGGTGCGGGACGTGCCGACCGAGCGGCTCCCGGGACCGGCCCCCGCCGGCGGGCATGACGATGACGACACGCGCGCGCCCGCTCGTCCCATGCCGGGCGCCTCGACGCGCTTCCCTACGCTCGCCTCCACCGCGTCGCTCCGCGCGGTGAACCCGCCCGCGGCGCAAGTGCCGCACGATGCGCCATCACCGTTGGGCCCGCCGGTGGCGGCGATGCGCGAGCCGGAGTTGCCGGCAGGGAGCGAGCCGCACACGCGCGGCGTGCTGTTCCGCTCGGCGTACCGCGTGCTTGGTGCGCGGCAGGGCGCGGCGTGGGTCGCGGTGGTCTCGCGCAAGGATGCTGCACTCGCCCAGGCGCTCCGGCCCCAGACCACGTTGCTCTCATGGCACCCGACCAGCGCATTTGTCGCGATGCTGCACCAAATCGCCGACAGCGGACGCGACGCCTCGGCGTTTGCGCGCGAGCTGGGCCGGGTGTCCGCCGCCGTCACGTTCAGCCGCTTCTTCGGTGCCGATCCCGCCGCGCTCTCGCCGGCGCATGTGCTGGCCGCAGCAGACCTGCTCTGGCGGCGCTACCACACTTGGGGCACGGTCACGGTCGCGCCGGCGCGAGACCGCGCGATCGAGGTTGCGCTCGTCGGTTCGCCGCGGGATGCGCTGGTCTGTGCCGCCACCTCGGGCATTCTCGAACAGGTCGCGCTGCTCTCGGGCGCGAGCGCGAGCCGCGTCACACACGTGGCTTGCGAAGCCGAGGGCGCGAGTGCGTGCCTCTTCGGCGTGACGTGGACCATGGCGCAGGCGGGCTCCTTGAACTCGCCCCCGGCCTCGGGCAGAGTCTGACGCGCCGCTCCCGTAGCTCAGCTGGATAGAGCAGCGGTTTCCTAAACCGCAGGCCGGGTGTTCGAATCACCCCGGGGGCACAGCGTACCCGGCACCACGGAGGTTCATGCGGTTCGCCTTCGCACTGTTTGGCCTGGCGCTCGTGCTCTCGCTCGCCGCGCTGCGCGAGCGCCGACCGGGATCGTCGCTGCTCGTGCCGGTGTGGCGCCTCAGGCGCGATTTCACGCCGCGCGGCGCGAGGATGAACGTCGTCGCACTCGGGCTGACAGTCGCCGGCGCGCTGCTCATGCTGCTCGGTGGGCCGCAGTGAAGCCCGAAGTTCAGATGCTGCCGTTCCCCGACAGCCTCTGCCACAGGTGTGCCGCGCCGCCCCGGGTGATCGACACCGGTTCCAGCCGCTTCATCTTTTGCCCGCTCCGCGCCGACAAGTACCCGCGCCAGCCGGTCAGGGAGTGCGCCGAGTACCTGCCGCAGCGGCCCGACGGAACGCCGCCCGTGCGCGACCGCGACCCGTAGACGATTCGGCGATCGCAGGTCCGACCGGGTGTATGCTCGCGGGCGATCGGATGGCCGAGCGCGACGACGAGGTGGAGCTGCGGTGGTTGCGCGGCGAGTATGAGCGCCTTCGCGGCGGTGATCCATTCACCGTGCTCGGCGTGGACGTGCTGTCCGATGCCGACAGTGTACGCAGCGCGTTCCTCGGGTTGACCAAGCGCTTCCACCCGACGCGCTTCGCGCTCGGCTCCGACGACGTGCGGCTCTACGCCAACGAGCTGTTCCTCGAGATCCGCAGGGCCTACAAGCAGGTCGCGGAAACCGACGGGCGCGAACGCTG
>SHZB01000259.1 GCA_009692485.1 Myxococcales bacterium | reverse complement strand
CATCGGGATGGTGAACCCGCAGACCAAGGCGGCGAGCCTGCAAGCGCACGTCAATCCGCTCGTGAGCTTCGTCTGGCTGGGCGTCATCATCCTCATCCTTGGCGCGGTCGTGGCGATGTGGCCGGAGGCGAGCGCGGAAGAGGTCGGAGTCTTCGGCTACGTGCGTGTGCTCGGCACCGTGGGGATGATGGTGATGCTCAGCGTCGCGCTGGCGCTCATGCCCAGCAAGGCCTTCGCGCAGCAGCACGAGATGCGCCGCGCGGGCACCGTCGGCGCGCAAACAACCCAGGAAAGGGCGCTATTTCAGCAGCTTTTGTGCGACTGCGGCACTTGTCCGCACGAGGCGCTTGCGACCTGCGGGTGCGGCTGGGCGGAGGCCAAGCGCGCGGAGCTGCGGACCCAGTTGGCGAGCGGCACGAACATCGAGGAGATCGTGCGCTCCTACGGCGAGAAGCACGGTCTCGATGCCGTGCTCGTGCAAATCGACAAGGGCGGCGCGCGCGCACTCTGGGCGCTGCCGCTGGTGGCGCTCGTCGGGGGCGGGGCGTTGGTCTATCGCTTCGCGCGGCGTCGCACCCGAGCCGTCGCGGTCGCGGATGGCGCGCCGGCGGTGGACACGAAGGACGCGCTCGACGACCGGCTCGATCGAGAGCTTCGCGATCTCGACGAGGACCGTTGAGCTCCGCGAACGAGGCAGAGAGCGTGGTCGATGACGACGCCGAAGAGGGCACCGCCGCGAAGGGTGCCGGCGACGACGCGGCGAAGGGTCCCGATGGTGCCGCGATGTCGATTGGCGCGAGCGAGCGGATTCAGGCGCTGGTGCTGCGCTTTCGGCGTCACGCGCGCGTCGTGCTGCCGCTCATCGTGACGGTTGCGATGCTCGTGGCCGGGAACCTTTACGGCCCTGGCGCGGGCGTCCTCGTGCTCGCGGCGGCGGCCCTCGCATTCACGATCGGAGCCTTCTGGACGAGCGTGCGCGCGTTGGCGGGCGAGACACCGCTGACGGGCGAGGATTCGTTCGCGCTCGGTGCGCCCTCCGCGGAAGAAGAGCAGAAACGCTCCGTGTTGCGCGCCATCAAGGACATCGAGTTCGAGCGCACCGTCGGCAAACTCGCCGAAGAGGACTTCGCGGCGCTCCATGCCCGCTACCGTGCCGAGGCGAAGCGGCTCCTGGCGCGAATCGACGAGGGGGCGCGACCAGAGCGCGCGCGTGTCGCGGCCCTGGTGGCGGCGCGGCTCGCAGCGTCGGGGCTCGGACCCACGCGTGCATCGAAGTCGCAGCCGGCCTCGGAGGGCGAGTCCAAGGGGGCCCCGGAGGGCGGCTCGGATGCTGCCACCGAGGTCGTCGCGCGCGCGGAACTGCCGAAAAAACAGGGCGTTGCGAAGAAACGTGGCGGCAAGGCCCGGGACGAAGGGCGCGAGGCGTGCGCACGATGCAGCACCCTCAACGACGAGGACGCGCGGTTCTGCAAGGGCTGCGGTCACGGGCTCAAGACCAAGGAGGCGACGTGAGCGCGCCATCGCGATCGAAGCTCACCGCGACGCTCACGGCGATCGCAATTCTTGGTGGGCTCGCCCTCCCGCTGGGCGCTGCGATCGCGGCGAGCGGCGTGAGCGCACCGCCCGCGAAGAGTGCCGCCGCACTGGCCCCCTCCGCCGCACTGGCCCCGTCCGCCGCACTGGCCCCCTCCGCCGCACCACTCGCACCCGGGGCGGTCATGCCGCCAGGCCATCCCGAAATACCGATGCCCCCCTCCGGTGCGATGCCACCCGGTCACGGCGAAACGGCGGGGCTCGCGAGGCCGGTCCCGGATGAGGTGATGGTCGATCCGTCGGCGCCGCCGGGCTCGATCGACATTCGCATCGTCAATGCTGCCGAGGAGCCGCTCGCCGGCGCGCCGATTGTGTTGGCGATCATGCGAAACACCGTGGCCGAGGGCGAGTCCAGCTCGCGTGAGACGGCGACGACCGACGCCCAGGGACACGTGCGCTTCGAGGGCCGCGCGTTCGGCAGCGGAGTCTCCTACCGCGTGACGACGAGCCGCGGTGAGGCGGCGTTTGCCTCCGAGCCGTTTGCGCTGAGGGACAAGGGCGGCGTGCGCGTCCTGTTGCATGCGTACGAGCCGACCACCGATCTGGCGCAGGCAGCGTGGGTGATCGAGGCGTTCATCGTGTTGGACGTGAAGCAAGACACCATTCGGGTGAGTCACTTGCTCAGGACCTTGAACATCGGTCGCACCGCGTTCGTCGCGCGCGGCATGCGGATCCCGCTGCCCGAAGGCGTGCGCGCATTCAGTCAAGAAGACTCGATGGACGGCGCGAAGCTGCTCGAAAAAGACGGCGCGCTCGAGCTCTTCGGGACGTTTCCTCCTGGCCAAATGGAGATCACCTACGCCTTCACGGTGCCGCTCGCCTCCGCCGACTCCCAGAGCCTGCGGATCGGCGTGCCGCCTCGCGTCGTGCAGACCACCATGCGGAGCAGCGCTGGGCCGAACATGACGCTCACGGTGGCGGGATTTCCGCCGGCCGAACGTGGTCGTCGTCGCGACGGACAGAAGGTGCTGGAGACCACGCTGCGTGGGGATTTTTCACGAGGCCTGCAAGGGATGCTCGGCGACGTGAGCGCGAAGGAGCTGCAGGTGACGCTCACGGGCTTGCCAAGGATGGGCTACGCACCGTGGCTCGCCGCCGCGCTCGCGACGCTGCTCGTTCTTGCGGGCTTGATGAGCTTGGCGAAGGGTCCCGACGGCGCCGCGAACCTGGAGCTCTGCGATGAGCTCGAGGAGGCACGCGAGTCGTTGCTGCTCGAGCTCGTGCGTCTCGAACGCGCGCGCGTCACGGGCGAGGTTGGCCCGAAGAGCTATCAGCGATTGCACGCGGCCATGCTCGATTCCCTCGCGCGCATCGTGAGTCGGCTCGAGAGCGTGCGCGCCCGATCGCTGCGGGTCCCTGCGGCTTCGGCGTGAGCTCAGCCGAGCACGAGCAGAGGCCGCGCTCGCGGACGAAGATGACGCACGCGACGAAGCTTCAGATCGATGGGCGACACGCGCGCATGCTCGCCGCCGCCGCCGGGGCGATCGCGGCTGTGGCCCTGGTCTTGGTCATGGCGTTTGCTGCGCGCGAGGCTCGTCAGCCCAATCGTTGCGCGCGCGGGATGCAGATGCTCGGCAATCGCTGTTGCGGCGAAGGGCAGGGCCTCGACCGCGACCGATGCGTCGGCGTCCCGCGTACGTGCGCCGTGAGCATGCGCGTCACCGATGAGGGTTGCGTCCCGGAATTGACGCGGATCCTGATTCCTGGTGGCGCCGTCGAGCGAATGCCGATCGACTGGGACGCGCCGGCAGTGCGGGAGCCGATGATCGCCGTCCAATCCTTTCTCATCGACAGTCACGAGGTCACCGTCGGTGCATGGGCCGAGTGCATCGCTGCGCGCGAGTGCGTCACGCCGAGCGAGGGATGCACGGGACCCGTGGGGGGCGAGCCGGGCATGCCGCAAGGGTGTGTCACCGCAGCCGAGGCCGCGAGCTACTGCCAGTTTCGAGGTGGCTCTTTGCCCACGCGTGACCAGCTTGCCTTCGCGGCCATGGGCATCGAAGGGCGTCGCTATCCGTGGGGAAATGCCGGGGCCGTCTGCCGTCGCGTAGCCTTCGCGGTGGTGGAAGGACCTTGCGCGCACGACGCGACGACGCCGGATCTCGCGGGCAGTCACCCCGAGGGACAAACCCCCGAAGGCGTGCATGACCTCGCGGGCAACGTCGAAGAGTGGACCGCTCCCGAGGGCGCGGGGCTCGCAGCTCTCAGCGCGGAGGTGAGCGGTGGAAGCTTCCGTGACGCGAGCGCGACGGCGCTCAGAACTTTCCATCGGCGACGGGTATCGATCGAGACGCGATCGTTCTCGATCGGCTTGCGTTGCGTCTACGCTGTCGAGTGATGAAACGCTGGCTGCCCCATCTCGGTGTCGCACTCGGGCTCATCATCGCCGTCTACGCGCTCTACTTCTCCGAGAGCGAAGAGGACCGCGTGCGGGCGCTGCTCGACCGGCTCGAGCTCGCCGTCGGCGTGACCGAACAGGACAGCAATCTCCTTTTTCGAGGCGCGCAAATTCGCAAGGAATTCTCGGAGATTTTCGATTCTAGCGTATCCGTGGCGGTCGCTGAGCTGAGCGGCGGCTCGCCCGGTCGGGCTGGTCTCTCGGAGCTTGCCACGGGTGCGCCGCGCATGTTCGCGACCGCGACGCTCGAGCTCGATGGCCTCGCGCTCACCCTCGATAAAACCAAGAAACACGCCCTCGCGGTCGGCACTGTCGTCATTCGCGGTACGCGCCACGGCGGCGCTGCCGAGCGCATCGTCCGTGAAGCGTCGCTCAGCATCGAGGAGATCGAAGGCGATTGGCGCATCGTGAACGTCACGATCGATTCCGTCGACGATCTGCCCGGTGACGCGCGCGCAAAATAGAAATCCGTGATGCAACTCAGGATCGAAAAATGGCACGGGCTCGGCAATGACTTCGTCATCGTGCGGGCGGAGGATCTCGGCGCCGCGGACGTCGGCGAGCGGGTGGCGCGCATGCTCTGCGATCGGCGGCGAGGCGTGGGCGGCGACGGTGTCCTCGCGGTGAGTGAAGAAGCGACGCACACAGCTCGGATGATCGTGCGCAACGCCGACGGCTCGCGACCCGAGATGTGCGGCAACGGGCTCCGCTGCGTCGTGGGTTGGCTCGCGTCCGGTCGCGAGCTGGCGGCGGGGCAGCTCACGATCGCGACCGATGCCGGTGAGCGCGCGTGCCGTTACGAGCGAGAGAGTGAGCACTGTTTTCGAGTCGGGGTCGCCATGGGCCGCGCCACGGTCTCGCCGTTTTCTCACGGCGCCACCGGTGCTCGCAGCTTCGTGCGCGTCGACGTCGGCAACCCGCACGTCGTGAGCTTCGATGCGTATTGCGCGGAAGATCTCCAGAGCCTCGGGCCGGCGATCGAGCGCGGCGTCCCGGGCGGCGTCAACGTCGAGCTCGCGCGGCTCGTCGGCCCCGGTCACCTCGAGACCCTCGTGTGGGAGCGGGGCGTCGGACGGACGGCGGCGTGCGGCACGGGTGCGTGCGCGGTGGCGGCGGCGGCGGCAACGGCGGGCCTCGTGCTCTTCGACGAGCCGGTCACGGTCGAGCTGCCGGGCGGCGCGCTCACGATCACGGTCGGGCGTGACGGGTGCGCCGTGGACATGCTCGGGCCAGCGGTGCGCGTCTTCACGGGCGTGATCGAAATCTGAGTCGCTGACGGCTCGCGTTGCGCTTGAAGCCCCCCGCTCGCGCTCCGTCGTGACGAGCGTCGCGGCGCGGGATATACGGACCCGCATGAGCGAACCGCACATATCGAGGCGCGGGCTGACAGCACCTGCTTCGCCGATTCGCCGGCTCGCGCCGCTTGCCGATGCCGCGCGCGCCCGCGGAGTCACGGTGCACCACCTGAACATCGGCCAGCCCGACATCGCCACGCCCGCGGGGATGCTGGCCGCCTATCGCAACTACGACGAGCCGGTGATCGCCTACGCGCCGAGCGACGGCTACCGCGCTTACCGCGAGAAGCTCGCGGCGCACTACACCGAGCTTGCTCGCGAGGGCGGTGGCG
>SHZB01000020.1 GCA_009692485.1 Myxococcales bacterium | reverse complement strand
CGAGCTCTGTCTTTTCGCCGTCGCACGCCGAGCGCGCGAGCTCTGTCTTTTCGCCGTCGCACGCCGAGCGCGCGAGCTCTGTCTTTTCGCCGTCGCACGCCGAGCGGTTGTTGCTCGCAGCGAGCGAGAGCTACGGCGAGCGCCGCTGGCAGCTCGAGTGTTACGACACGCGCTGACGAGGTGCGGGACGGTTCTTGGAAGTCACGCGTCGGTAGTCCGCAAGGAGTCGCCTCTTCTGCCCCGCGGGCATGTGCGCCACACCGTACGACAGCTCGTGCAGCACAACGGACGCGATGGCACAGTCCGCGAGCGAATCGAGGAGACGTCCGCCAATGGCTGGATCGCGCTGCGCCGCGGACAGGTAGCTCGAGTCGAGGAGGTAGCGCGCTGGGCTCACCATGGCGATGGACGCCCAACCGTGCGGTCGCGCACGCCTGCGAAGAGATCTTCGCAGGGCTCTATCTTGCCGGCGTGCCGCTGGTGATAACGGACGAGCGCGTCCGCGAAGCCGAGTCAACCGTCGAGGCGCTCGAGCTGCGCTGGCGACACGATCGCGGCGACGGCGCGGCCGCGACGGGTGATCTCGACCGCCTCGCCACGCTCGGCAGCATTCAGCGCCGCCACGAAATGGGCCCGCGCCCGCGACACCGTCATCGTTCTACGCTTCACGGCACACTTGTACCACGCATGTACAAGAGCGCCACGGAGCCGGCGCCGGGGATGCTGACGCTGAAATCGCGCAGGGCAGGCATCGTGCTGCGCGCGCCATCTCAGCGGTGAGCAGTCCGACCTCGACCACCCCGGCTCGGAGGGCAGTTCCGAGGGACCCGCCGCCAGCAGACGCCTCTGCTACTCGGTCGACTCGACGACGCTCTCGCCCATCGTACGGAAGCGCTGATCGACGTCGTCCATCAGCTCGAGCCACCACTTGTCCATTTGCGGGCCGTCGGGGCGAATGCTGTCGGTGAAGAAGGTGCCGCGAATGCACTCTGCGCGCGCGCTTCCGTCGCCGGGATCTTGGGTGCGACAGCGGCCGTCGACGTAGACCAAGATCGCCTTCGGGAGGCGGCTCGCCTGGCTGAAGCTGGCGCCGTTCATCCAGTTTCGGAAGAAGACGATCGCGGCCTGCAGATCTTCCGGCGTCATGCCGTAGCCGTGCAGCATGTAGATCACCGGATAGCGGATGCCTTGCTGGGCCGCGTGCGCGTAGCCCGGCGGCAAGGACACGGCAACGGGGCCCGTGCGCCCGTCTTTCGCGGTGAAGGTGTAGACGCAGTTGCCGAGGATCTGGCACTGGTCGATGCCCTCGGCGGGTCGCTCTTGGCTGCTCTCGACGAGGGCGCGCGGTGCGTCGGGCCAACGCGAGCCCATGAAGTAGAACGCGGATTGAAGGCGCGTCGCGATCTCGTTGGCCGTGCCGACGTGCTGACCGGAGCCGTTCACGAGGTCCTTCGCCGTCGGCTCGTTCTTGCCGTAGCGATGGAAGATGGCGCCCTGCAGATCGTCGTAGGAGATGCTCGCCGGGTCGTATTCGTTGGGCTTGGAAGGGTCGAGCCCGGGCATCGCGGTCAGCTCGCTGAAGTAGGCGACGTCGCGACCGCGGGCGGCGAAGGTACCGGTGAGCTCTTGCGCGGCCACGGCGAAATTGAAGAGGTCCCGCGTGCCGCCGTCGGTCCAAAAATCGATGCGCGCGAGGGCGTCGTCGTCGAGCGGCACGGGGAGCGCGCTGGAGCGATTGTGAACCAGGCTGTGCGCGTCGTAGTTCCACATGCGCTCGAGTCCGGGCGCGGCCGTGAACTTTCCGTCGCCCTCGCCGAAGTCGTAGGGGCTCAGGATGGTGCCGTTCACGCCGTCGAGGCCGAAGTCGCGATAGGGCTCGCCGAACTCGTAGCGATAGTTGCCTTCGGTGCCCGTGGGGTTGAACTGCGGATCGTAGTCGTCGAGGCTTGGATCGAGGTTTTTGGGCCCAAATCCGGGCTCGAGCGCGCTTGGCGTCTGGTCTTGACCCCAGTCGTCCCAGGGCTCGTGACCGGCTCGAATCAGCGGCTCGAGCTCGTCACGCTGACCGTCTCCGTCGTAGTCCACCGCGAGCGCGACCTCGAGCGGGCGATTGTGCCCCGCCTCTGTCCAGGTGTTTGCGTAGGGTGTGAGCAGCTCGTTCTGCGGTGAGCCGTCGCACACGGTGATGACCGGAAAGGTGCCATCGGGGTTGTACTCGTCGTCGAAATAGCCGCTGAGCGTCTGCGTGTACTTGCAGCGCTCGGCGGGGCACTGCGCGTCGAGCTCTTTTTGGTGCGCCTCGTCCGGGTGACCGTCGAGCGGATCGATCACCACGTTGCACTCGCCCGGAGGGTGGTCGCCGATTTGGCTTGGGTGATTCGGATCGACGCCGGCGGGGAGGTTGAGCTGCTTGGGGTTATAGCCGTTGGGGTTGCCGAACATGAGCGCCAGATCGCGGAAGATCTGCATGTAGTTGGCGCGATCGAAGCTGCCGCCGTGGCCTTCGCGCGGGTACTCGTACCACCAGTTGTCGAAGGTGGACGAGTGCTCGTAGGGCTGATTCGGCGCGGAAATGAGCGTGCATTTTCCGGTCGTGGCCGGCGACGTGACGACCCCGAGGCAGGTCTCGTCGCTCTTGCAGTCGCTGTTCGCGTTGCATGGCCGCTTCTCGAGCTCGATGTCGACGAGCTTGGTGCCAGGCGCGATGGGACGAAAGCCGCCGAGGTGATTTTGCTCAAGGTGACTCGCGAGCCAGGTCCAGTCCACGGGGCCACCAAGCGGCGCGACGACATCGAAGAGCTGGTGATGGCGTAGGCCGAACTGCGCGGCTCCGGCACCGCCCATCGACACGCCGACGACGGCCCGATGCGTGAGGCGGCGGCTGCGCTTCTTGGTGCCGGCGTCTTCGCGCACGACGACTTGGTAGGTGCCCAGGCGCGGCGCGCTGAATGAGAGTGTCCAGGCACCATCGACCTTGGCGAGGCGCGGGTTGGCTACGGGGATGATGCGCGGCGCGGGGGCGGAGGGACCTTCGTAGGCGACGCGCACGTGTCGGAGGCGCGCGAGATCGGGGATGCGCGCGGGGTTGAAGGGCACGCTGATCGGTAGATCGCGCAAAAAACGGCCGTTTTCCGGGCCGAAAGTGACGGCGGGCCCGAGCGCGAGGTGACCCGCTGGCACGATCGCGTTGGCGCATGCGAGGCTCGCGTCGAAGGGGGCGACGCTCCAGATGAAGCTGCCCGAGTTCGGGGCGTCGGCTCCTTCGGGCAGGGCGAGACTCGCGCCGGTGAGCGTGCCCTTGCCAGTGAGGATAGCGCCGCCGGTGAGCAACGCAGCCGTTGTGTCGTCGGTGTTGGCGCACTTCGCGAGGGTGGGATCGAGCACCTCGACCTCGAGGCTTGCCGTGGCCACGGTGCCGTCGCCGCGCGGGACCTCTGCGACCACGGTGCTCGCTCCGAGGTTCTTGCCCGTCAGCGAAAAGCTGATCGTCGGCGCGCCGTAGTCGACCGTCGCGGTGGCGGGTGAACCGACGATCTCGGGCACGCTCGATGCGAAGGTGACAGCCGTGGGCGTGCAGAAATCCGGATCGACGACGACCCGCACGATGCGCGTTTGGCCGGGCGCGAGCATGACGTTGTGCGGCTCGAAGCGCAGGCGAACGGTCGTCGGAGACGGCGCGAAGCAGATCTCGCCGGGGCCGAGATTGGGTTCGATGGGCGCGTCGGGTACCGGCTCGGTCGCGGCGGTGCAGCCCGCGAGCAGGACCGCGTAGAGAGAGCACGGGACAGAGGCGATGGGGAAGATGGCTCGGCGCATGGTGGTCTCACGAGAGGGCGTGCGGCGCTCGGCATGGCACGGCGGCGGTGCGGCGGAAAGGCGCGATTCAGCGCAAATTCGGCGCAAATTCAGCGAAAGTTCAGCGAAATAACTTGGTCGAGCGACGGGCCTGCGTCAGTCGGCGAGCTTGTCCGGATCGCTGGCAGCGAAGCAACTTCAGCGGAAAAACTTTGGTCGAGCGACGGGCCTGCGTCAGTCGGCGAGCTTGTCCGGATCGGTGGCCACGAAGTCGCCGGCGAGCTTGGCCTTGAGGCCGCCAACCGAGAGCTTCCCGAGCCACGTGCCGTCGATCTCCGTCAGGCGCGCCGCATCGTCGAGGCTCACGGCACCGGCTGCTTGGAGCGGCAAAGTTGCGATGAGGGAGTTGTCGCTCGAGGCGTCGAGCGCGTCTTGCCAGAGTGCCGCGACCGCGCCGTCGCAGAGCAGGGCGATGCAGCTCGCGTTGCAACTCGCGTATCCTTCGAGCACGAGCGCGTCGCACTGGAGGTAGTCCGCGAGCACCTCTGCGAGCTTCGTGTTCGGTGGTTCGGACGCGAGCACTTTGGCGGAAATGGCAGCTCCGATGTAGCGCGATGGCGAGAGCGAGAGCTCGCCGCCGACGTGCGCGACGTCGTTCGGATCGAAGGAGAGGCTCATCGGATACACGAAAGGCATGCCGGAGTCTGCGGCCAGGAGCGGGCCGAAGGTAGCGAGCGTGAAGGTCGCGCCGCTGTCGGGCTCTGCGGGGCCAGCGAGCGTGCCCCGAATCGCGGGCGGCGGGCCTGAGAGCGCATATGTGGCGAGCGTGTTGACGTGCTCGACGAGATCGAGCCCGCTCGTCGTGAAGTGTTGCGCGACCTGAGCGGGCCAGCCGTGAGCTGCGCTGATTGCGGCGAATCCGACGGGATCGCTCGCGAGGCTTGTCATCTTGGTGAGCAGCGCGGCGGGTTGTCCGAGGCCGTTGCCCGACAGCGCCTTGGTCATGAGCCCGGTATGCGCCTTGGCGATCGCGACCCACGGCTCGGCGTCCGGCTGGATGTTGAGCGTCGTCTCGAGCACGGTCCCGAGTGCATCCACCGGCCTATCGCCGACGGGCACATCGATATCGGTCGTCATCCCGGCGACGACGGGGCCCGCGTCCACGCAGCCGAACGCAAAGTGGCCCGCGCGCGCCACGACCGCGAGCGCAGGGCCTACGGGCGCATCCGTGAGGACGAGCTTGGCGCCGGCGGGTGCGGACACCGTGATCGCGCCCTCGGGATCGGCGGGGAGCAGAGCCTCGAGCGCGGCGCAGGAAGTTCCGGGCACGGCGAGGGCTACCCAATCTTCGATGGGACGGGAGCCGCCGTAGCTTGGATGGACCGCGATGGCGCCGAAGCCGCTGGCGCTCACCGAGACCGTGCGTTGCGCGCTCGGCCCATCGACGATCGTGGCGTGAAGCGCAAACACCGTGGCTTGGCTTGGCGCGCGAAGGGCGACGGACGCGCGGCCGTCCGAGTCCGTGATGACTTGGGTCGGTTCGAGCGAAGCGTCGAGCGCCTCGCCGGCAAGGCGAAACGAGACGGCGTAATGGCCGGGAGGTGAGGTGGTGATCGCCAAGACGGCGAGCTCGGCGGGGGCGAGCGTGAGGGTGCCTTCGTCCACGAATGCGATCGCCGCGTTGAGTCCCGGCAGCGGCGCCACGTCCGCGTCGTCGGGGCCCACGCCTTGCCGTGAACCGCAGCTCGACAGCGTGGCCATGACCGCGAGCACCCAAGCGGCCGCCAATGTGCGCGCCGCGCCAGCGTAAGAAAAGCTCATATCTATGCACCCATGATAGCGCACGCGCATCGATGAGCCCACAATTCCGGGCTTGGCGTGTTGGCGACGGCATGGAGCGGAGGCATGGAGCGAGGGCATGCGCCGAAGGTTGCGAGCTGAGAGAGCGCGATCGTCAGAGAGCGCGATCGTCAGAGAGCGTGATCGTCAGAGAGCGCGATCGTCAAGGAGCGCGATCGTCAGAGAGCGCGATCGTCAGAGAGCGCGATGGTCAAGGAGCGCGATGGTCAAGGAGCGCGATCGAGCACGAAGAAGGTGCTCTCGCCCTTCATCGGGTCGGTGCCGATGCCGACCCAAAGCCGACCCGCGTCATCCGTGAAGATGCGCAGCTCCGTGTTTGCCTTGGTCGGAATGAGCGCATCGTGGGCGACGCCGTCGGTGACGAGCTCGCCGGTCATGCCCGCCGCTATCTTGAAACGCTGGACGACCATATTCTTATAGTCAAACGCGATCGTGGGCTGCAGGAACACGTAGCCCGGACTATCGCCCTTCGGTGCGAGCGCGGCGAGCGCGGCGCCGGCACCTGGCATCTCGAAGAACTCGACGCCCGCCGGATTGGTCGCGCCCGGGGCGATCGCGAGAGCCGGGTATGCGCGCAGCGTCTGCGTCGCGTTGGCGAGGTTCGGAAACATCGCGAACACGTTGCCGTCGAGATCGACCGCGACCGGGCCGCTCGCATCGCCCTCGACGTGCGTCTCGGCCGCGCCCATCGGACAGAGCGCAGTGCCGCAAAAATCGGCGGTGTAGAGGCCCACTTTGGCGGCACCGGGCGCGGCCATGGCGGACAAGCTCGCATGGACGATGCGGTTGGTCTTGTCGCCGGCGATGCCCGCGAGCGTGAAGAGCCCCTCGACGTCGAAGCGCTTGTCGAGCTTGTCGCTAGCCAAGAGGACGAGCTCGCCGGCGGGCGCGCCGAACCTCGCCCAGCTCACCGCGGTCCACTCTGAGAACGGCAAATCGACGGCGACGCGGTTGACGTACTCCGTCGCTGCGATGCCGAGCTCTACGGGCCCGGTGCTCGGCAAGAGCACGAGCGGACTCAGCGCGTCGCCGCTCGCCTTCCAGCGCGACAGGGAGATCTTGCTGCCGTCTTGCGTGAGCGTGAGCGGGCCGCCGTGCCGTCCCCAGGATGGCCCTAGCTCGTTGAAGGCTGCGTCGAAGCCTACGAAAAATGGCGCGACGTGCTTCTCTACTACGCAGAGCGATTTCTCCGTGATGGTGAACACGAAGGCGTACTCCGTGTCGGCGAGGCACTCGACCACCGGCGCGCCACCGCCGCTGCCGCCCGTCCCGCCGGTGCCGCCATCGCCTCCGCCCGTTGCGTTGCCGCCCGCCCCGCCGCTGCCACCACCGCCGTTCGCGGTCGTCGTCGGCGCGGTCTCGTCGCCGTCACAGCCGAGCGACGCGACAAAGATTGCGGGTGCCATGAGCGCGCACGCGAGCGCGGCCCAGCTCAACCTTGGCGATGTTGGCGATGTTGGGGATGCCGTCGTGAACGCTGAGTGGGTAAATGAGTTGGTGAAAAAGTTTTTGTACATCGAGCTGACTCCTGGCGCCGACCCGCGCCGCGTGCCCTGAAGGGCGCCGTGATCTCGGGTGGAGCAATGGAGGCAGCGAAGCTTCGCGACCGCGTGTCCTCCGCCCGAGGCACGAATGGAACTCGAGCGGCAGGTTTCCTGACTCCCGGGTCATTCTTGGGCGCCGCCTTCCCAGGCCTTTCAGCCAAGTGGCAATGGAGCGCCGTCGTCGCCGGATACAGTGGCGGGGGCCGTGCCGGCATCTCACCGGCTTCCCTCGAGCGGCGCGTCGGTTGAGCCCGACACACCGACCGCTGGAGCAATACGCGCACTCGCTACCGCGCGCGTCCGGTCAAGTCAATGTTCGTCGCGCGCGCTTGTTCGTCGCGAGCGCTACTTGTACATCTCGTCGAGGACCTCGTCTTGGCGGCCCTGCCGGATGAGGCGGTCGTGACGAAATGCTTCGTCGAGCGAGAGGTACGTGAAGAAGATGATGAGCGGGATCAGCCCGGCGATGGGCATGTTGTCGCCCTTGCTGATCATCTTGTAAATCTCGGCCCAGCCCGACCAATGCTGGTTCGTGTACCAAGCAAGAAAGATCGCCGCGACGGTGGCGAGGCTGATGAACACGAAAGCGCGGTGCCGACCCATGCGGCGGTTTTATGAGCCTACGAGCGAGCGGTCAAGGCCGCTCTGTGCGTGGCTGCTCCGTCACTTGGTCCTGGCAACAGTCCTGCCACTTGGTCCTCGATTCGAGCGAATTGCGGGACTAATGTTGGTATGTGCCACTCGGTCCGGAGCTGCACTCGGCGCTCGGGCGCTTCGAGGTCCTTCGTGAAGTTGGGCGTGGCGCGGCGGGCATCGTGTTTCAAGCCCGCGATCAGCTCACCGGTGCCGATGTTGCGCTCAAGGTGATCGCGGCGCCCGACGTCGCCCCGGAGACGCGCGATCGATTCCTCGGCGAGGGGCAGGTGCTGACCGGTCTCGACCACCCGGGCATCGTGCGGATCGTCGACTTCGGCACGCTCGGCGATCTCGCTAGCGGCGCAACCTTTGTTGAGTTCGCCGGCATTCGGGTCGCGGCCGACGCGCCCTTCGTCGCGATGGAGTGGCTCGAT
Organism: Myxococcales bacterium; assembly: GCA_009692485.1. Taxonomy (GTDB): domain Bacteria; phylum Myxococcota_A; class Polyangia; order Polyangiales; family Polyangiaceae; genus SYFR01. The sequence goes on along the minus strand of SHZB01000020.1, from coordinate 22,525 downwards.
GGAAGCGATCTGGCCCACCGGCAGGCACGAGAGCCACTTCGCATTCCGCAGTTGCTCTCGTGCATGACGCAGGTGGCCGGCGCACTCGGTGCGGCCCACTCGGCCGGAGTCGTTCACCGCGACGTCAAGCCGTCGAACCTGTTCGTCGTACGTGGCGATGGCGAAATCCCGCTCATCAAGCTGCTCGACTTCGGTGTCGCTACCTCGGAGCTTCACGGCCTCACCGGCGTGGCGTTCGCGGGGACGCCTGCTTACATGGCACCCGAGCAGGCACGCGGCGACCTCACGCTCGATCCGCGCTGCGACGTCTATTCGCTCGGCGCGACCCTCTTCGAGCTGCTCGCCGGGCGCACGCCCCACGTCGGCGCGACGGCGATCGCGATCTTGGCCAAGGTCGTGTCGACGCCGGCACAGCGGCTGAGTGAGACCGTCGGCGGTGTCCCCGAGCCGCTCGACGAGCTCGTCAGTGAGATGCTCGCGCTCGAATGGAAGCAGCGCCCCGCAGCGCGCGATGTGGAGCGCAGGCTCATGCACATCGCCGCCGATCCCAAGCTGCCGGGCGCACTTCGCGTCCTCGACCGGGACGCACACGGCGCGCATTCGAGCGTGAGTCGGCTCATCACGACGCTCGTCGCGCTGCAACTTCCGAGCTTGGCCGCGCGTGACGAGCAAATCGAGAAGCTCCGTGCCGTCGGAGCGGAGGCCGTGAGACTCGGCAAAGACTCGATCGTCGCGTACCTCGGTGCACGGCAAGCACGCGGCGGCGAGGCAGCGACCGCGCTCGAGCTTGGCCGCGGTCTCATGGCGCTCGGGGCCCAGGTTGGTGTGGCTTCGGGGCGCGCGCGGGTGGGGCTCGCCCGTCCCGACGGTGCGGTCGTCGATCAGGCCTCCGCCCTCGCTCGACGGGCTGGCGCGGGTCGCCTCCTCGCCGACGAAACCACGGCCGAGCTCGCGCGGGCGAGCTTCGAGTTCTCCGATGCGCCATCGCTGCAAGGCTCGAGCGTGGAGCTCGTCGGGCCAGCGACGGAAGCCCGCCGCGCGCGGGTCGTGGCATCGCCGTTCGTCGGCCGCGACGCCGAAGTTGCCGCTATTTCCAGGGCGTATTCGCGATTTCTCGACAGCCGCCAGCCCGTGGTCGTCTCGGTATCGGGTCCCCCCGGGATCGGCAAGAGCCGCCTCGGGCGCGAGGTCGTCCTCGCGTTCGACCGCATGCACGCCGATCCAGCGCCGTTGACGCACCCATCCTTCGGCATCGTCGGACCTGACCCAAGAGTTGTCGGCGGCACCGGCGCGAGGGTCTTCCGCGCGCAGTGCGAGTCCTATGGACGCTCGCGCGCACTCGGTCTCGCGGCGACCGCGCTGACGGACTTTCTCGGGGTCGCGGCTGGCACGAACAGCAAGGTGCTTCAGGCGTTGCTCGATGCGCATTCGCTCGTTCACGACACCGATCGTCTGCTGGCCACCTTCCTCGCGGGCGAGCCGCTGCCGGCCGAGCTCGAGCCGAACCGCGCGCGCGACGTCCTGTATCTCGCCATGACCGAGCTGGCTTTGCATGCCATCGGCGACACTCCGTGCGTGCTCGTGCTCGAGGACGTGCAGTGGTCGGACCCCGAGAGCATCGCCTGGTTCGAGCACCTTCTCAGTCGCGCCGCGGGCTCTCCCTTGTTCATGCTCGTCATGACGCGCCCATCGTTCTGGCGTGATCATCCGAGCGCGTTTCGCGGTCGCGACCACGTCCGACTCGAGCTTCGCCCGATCGCAAAGAAGGCCGCGCTCGAAATCGCCCGCGCGATCACGGGCCGCGAGCCGGGTGACGCGGATCTCGAGCAGATCGCCAAGCAGGCTGCCGGATCGCCGCTCTTCGCCGAAGAGCTGGCGCGCGTCATGGCCGCGGGAAAATCGCTCACGAACGTGCCGACGATCGAGGCGGCGATCCAGGTGAGCCTCGACGGGCTGGAGGTCGAGCTTCGCAGCGCGCTGACCCGAATGAGCGCCCTTGGCCCGGCCGTGTGGGACGACGCCGTCCTTGCGCTGGGCGTCGACGACGCTCGCAAGATCATCGACCGGCTGGTTCGCGCGGAGTTTCTGACCGAGCAGTCAACAACGCGATTTCCACGGAAACGCGAGCTTTGGTTCAAGCACGCGCTCGTGCGAGAGGTCGCTTACGCGGCGCTGACCGAGGACTTGAAGAAGGAGCTTCACGGCTACGCTGCTCGTTGGCTGGCCGAAAACAACGAGTACGCGGCGACGGTAGCGCAGCACTTCGACCTTGCCGGTGCGCACGAAGCCGCGGCTGAATTTTGGGAGCGCGCCGCGAGGCTTGCGCTGGCTGCGAGCGCGTTGCCCGACGCCGCGCGCATGGCGGATCGCGCGCTCGCGTTCGCGAAGGACAAGGTGACGAGTTTTGCGCGTGCGCGGTTGCTCGAGGAGGTCTACTCCAGACTCGACGAGCGTTCGTCCGATCGCGCCGACGCCATCTGCGCGATGGAGTTCAACGTCTACGACGACGCGAGCGAGGTTCGCACATTCGGGGCAGTCGCGCGCTACGACCACGCGCGCAGCGTCGGCGTCGACATCGAGGAGCGGCTCTTCGAGGCGATGACGCGCGCGGCTGAGCTCGAGCTTCACGACGAGGAGGCGAGCTGCGGCGCGATGCTCGCGACTCGCTTCGCGTTCAGCGGCGATCTCGACCGCGCCGAGGCGGTCGCGGAGCGGCTCGTCGGGATGGCGACTGCACCGCAGATGGAGGCGGCGGCGATCGACGGATGGCAAGTGCTCGCGGTCGTGCACCAGTCGCACGGGCGGCTCGCCGAAGCGCTCGATGCCCGCCGTCAAGCCACGCAAGCCGCGCGCAACGCTGGACTCAAGAACCGCGAGGCGATGCTCACGATCAATCTGGGCTTCGCGCTCACGACCATCGGTGCGCGCGCCGAGGCACGACGCCTCATCGTCGAAGGCACGGACATGGCCGAACAGGTGGGCAGCGTGGGGACGGTGAGGCTCGGTCGCATGATCAAGCTCGGCTGGTCGGCATATTTCGGAGCCGATGCGAGCTTCGAGGCGGAGTTGCAGGAGACGCGCCAGCTCGCCGACGAGGCCTCGACCGGTGGCTGGGCATCCCAGGACCGGGTCACGCTCGGCGTTTTGTTTTACCGCGGCTGCGAGCTCTTGCAATTCGGAGCAGATCAGCTTCCGCGCGCGCGCCAGCTGCTTCGCATGGCGGCTGACGCATACCGCGCTACCGACAATCGCGATGTCCTTCCGGTGGCGTGCGGATTCTTGGCCGAGGCCGAGCGGCGCATGGGCGAACACGAGACTGCCGAACGAATCGCGCGTGAGGCTGCCGAGCTCGTCGAGGCGGGCGCACCGAGCCTCCTCAACGAGTCGATCATCTACGTCGCGCTACACGGCGCGCGCATCGATCTGGGCGATTTCACGGGCGCGCAACAGGCGATCGAGCGTGCAATGCCGGCGCTCTTGCGGCGCTATCACGGCCTCGCCAACACTCCCTATGTTCGCGGCTTTCTGGGCCTCTCGTACAATGCCCTCTTGGTCGCAGCCGCCGATTCGCTCGGTGTGCTACCGGACGAACTAGCCCCCTACGTCGACTGAGAAAGATGGCGAAGACCCCACCCACAGATTCACGCGGGCTCGATCTCGCCTACGCGGTGCACACGGCGACCTGCACCTATTTGCTGGACGACGGAGGCGTGTGCCGCTGGATCGTGTCGCCGCGCGGCGTCGTGCCGACCCATGTCTTGCGAGCCATCGGGGCGCAGTTCGTCGCGTGCATCGACGTCGCCGAGCCCGGTGGCCTCGTCGGTGACCTGCGGCCCGGGTGCACCGCGCTCTTCGTGCTCAGCGAGGAGACGCGCATGGTGCTCCTTCGCACGGCGGCGATCGACCGCGTAGACGATCGGCGGTCGAACGAGTCCGAGGGGCCGGCGCACGCGGAGAGCAGGCCGAGGCCGAGCGTCGCGCCCGAGGCAAGTGCGTTGTCGCGCGCAGCGGTGAAGCAACAATACGGGCAGCGTGCGCGGCTTCCTTACAAGGCAGCGCCGCCGCCGTGGTTGAACGCCGTACGCCGCGAAGGCGCGGAGCAGACCGTGACCGTCGCGGTGACGATTCGCAAGCCCACCGCGCGCGGCTCCAAACGCGGCACGCCAACGGGTGCGGCGCCCGGCGACGAGTAGCTGCGGGACGAGCGATGAGCGTTGGACGCTGAGCGATGAGCGACGAGTAGCTGCGGCACGAGTAACTCGCCGAATTTCCCGCACTCTACTAAAAGCGCGCGATGGTCGAGCCGGCTCATCAGCGTTACCGCGTCCTCGAGCGGCTCGCGGCGGGGGGCATGGCGGAGGTCTATCTCGCAGAGAGCGCCGGGCTCGCGGGCTTCAAGAAGCGCGTCGCCATCAAGCGTGTCTTGCCGCAGCTCAGCGGGAAGAAAAAATTCATCGCGATGTTTCTGGACGAGGCGCGGCTCTCGGCCCACCTGAATCACTCGAACGTCGTGCATGTCTTCGACATCGGCGTCGGCGACAACACCTACTTCATCGTGATGGAGTACGTGGAAGGGGCGGATCTCAAGGCGATCACGAAAGATCTCGCCGACAGGAACCGACCCTTGTCGATCGAAGCCGCGATCTACATCGTGAGCAAGATCTGCGAAGGGCTGGCGTACGCGCACGAGCTCGTGAGCCCGGACGGTGAGCTCTTGAACATGGTGCATCGCGACGTCTCGCCGCCGAACGTGCTCGTGAGCAAACAAGGCGAGATCAAGATCGTGGACTTCGGTCTCGCGAAGGCCGCGACCCAGCTCGAGAAGAGCGAGGCCGGCATCATCAAGGGCAAATTCGGCTACCTGTCGCCGGAGGCGGCGCATGGCATCGAGGTCGATGCGCGCTCGGACATCTTTGCCGTGGGCATCATGCTCTGGGAGCTGTTGGCGGGGCGGCGGCTCTTTCATGGCAAGACGGACTACGACACCGTGAAGCTGGTGCAGGCCGCGGTGGTTCCGCCGATCGGCACCCTCAACCGCGGAGCTTCGGACCCGGAGCTGCAGCGGATCCTCTCCCGCGCGCTCGCCGTCGACCGCGGAGATCGTTATCCCGCGGTGCACGAGCTTTGCCGCGATCTCACGCGCTTCCTATTTCGCTATGGCCGTCCCGTCGACGCCTTCGACATCGCGGACCTCGCTCGCAGCGCGATGCGCGCCCGTGGCCGCAAGACCGGCGAGGATGCTTTCGCGATCATCGATCAGCTCATCGCCGAGTCGCTGCTCGAGTTCACCTCGCTATGGGACTCGCGGAGTGGCGAGACATCCATCGAGGCGGAGAGTCGCGAGCGCATCAGCTTCGATGCCTTCGGCAAGATGAGCGATTTTCAAGGCACCGCAGATCAGCAGCATGCAGAAGAGCTCGTAAGGAACACGCTGCACGACGTGTACGAAGCCGGGAACCTGGCCGCCCTCGAGGGACCGACCGCGTCTTCCCGAAGCGCTGCCCGCGACGGCCTTGGCGTGAGCGAGGCCGACCTGGCCGGGACCGCGTTCACGCGGCGTGCCCCACCTTCGCAAGCTGCACCGTCCTTCCCACCAGAATCGTCGCGCGGCGCGACCGCCACCGTCTACCTGCTCTTGGTGCTCATCGCGGCAGCGACAGCAGTCGCCGTGTGGTACGCGCGCATCTTCGTCTAGCTAAAGCCTGTTGCGAAACACGTTGTGTCGTTCAGGTCGCCGCTGCCGTGGAGGTCTCTGCCGCTGCATGGATCGGCGCTGCCGCTGCCGGTGCTGCCGCGGGTGATGCCGTGAGTGCCGCTGCGACGTTGCCTCCGAAGGCGATCTTGTCGGCCTCTTCGCTGCCCTTCCAGTACACGTCCATTGCGTAGCCGAGATCGGCCGTGGACTCTGCGCCGCCGGGCTCGCACTTCGACACGTCCATGTCGGCGCCGCCCGCCATCGCGTCCGTGTACTCCCGGCATGTTGGGTAGCCGCACGCGCCGCAGTCGGTCTGCGCCGTGAGCGTCTCGAGCAACATCGCGAAGGCGTTGGTCTTGCCCTTCGGCGCCTTCGCGACCACGTCGGCCTTGATGATCAACGCTTTGTTCGGGTTGACCGTGGCGACTGCGCCCTTCTTCCCCTTCTTCTTGCCCTTGTTGTCCTTGAGCCAGATGTCGCGCAAGAGTCCAAGGATCACCGGGTTGTCGCGCATCGCGCGTTCGCGGGCCTCGCGGGCGTGTGGGCCATAAGCGCCGAGCGGGATCTCGGCCAGGTCCTTCGGGGCTTTGTAGATCGTCTGCGCCCCCGTCGGGATGAAGCGAAACGTCAGCGTGCCGAAGGTGTCGGTAGCTCCCTCGAACTCGCGCGTGTGGCGGATCGCGCCGGTCGACTCGATCTTGCACGCCTCGACGCAGAGGCCGCAGTACATGCATTTGCCCATGTCGATGTCGAAGCGGGTCATCTCCTGCTTCTTCGTCGTTGGGTTCTTCTGGAGATCGATGGCGATGCACTCGATCGGGCAGGAGCGCTCGCAGCGCTTGCAGCCCGTGCAGATGTCCATCTGCACCTCGAGGAAACCCCGATACCGCGGTGGCAGGGTCTCGACCACGGGCCGATCGATGCGATCGGGATACTGGGTCGTGATCGGCTCCCGGAACAGATGCGAAAACGTGACCGCCATGCCCTCGAGGATGGTGGTCGTCGCGGTCGAAATACTCCGGATGTACTGGGCGAAGTCCATCAGGCGAGAACGCTAGCAGGCTTTGTCCCGCGGTGGATCCCAAGCGCGCTTCAAAAGCGGGCTCTTCCGCTTGCTCCGGTCGGCTCCTCATGGTCTCTTGCCGCCGCCATGCCGTCCGTTCGCTTCGAGGGCACCTTCACCGCGCTCGTCACGCCATTCGCCGCCGAAGGCATCGATTGGGCCGCGCTCGAACAGCTCGTCGAAGATCAGCTCGCGGGGGGCGTCGCGGGTCTCGTTCCGTGCGGGACGACCGGTGAGTCGCCGACTCTCTCTCGCGAAGAACAAGCCGCCGTGATCGACCGCGTCGTCCGGCTCACGCGCGGCCGCGTTCCGGTCATCGCGGGTACCGGCAGCAACTCTACCGACGCGACGATTCGCGCCTCGACCCGCGCGCGCGAGCTCGGCGCCGACGGCATCATGATCGTGATGCCGTACTACAACAAACCCGCACAAGAGGGCCTCGCCGCGCACTGCATCGCCGTGGCGAAGAGCGTCGATTGCCCCGTGGTCCTCTACAACATCCCGGGCCGCTCGGTCGTCGATCTCGGGCTCGATGCCACCGCGAAGATCCTCGAATGTGCGCCGAACGTCGTTGCGATCAAGGACGCCAGCGGCAACGTGTTGCGTTGCCAGGACACCGTGCGTCGCTTCGGCGAGCGCGTCACCGTGCTGAGCGGTGATGATGCGCTCACCCTGCCGATGATGGCGTGCGGCGCGCGCGGCGTGATCAGCGTCACCGCGAACGTCCTTCCGCGCGAGGTGAGCGCCGTCGCGACGCACGCGCTTGTGGGCGATTGGGCCGCCGCACGCTCAGCCCATTTGCGGCTCTTGGCACTCCATGGGCTGATGTTCGTGGAGCCGAATCCCGGCCCCTGCAAGGCCGCGCTCGCCCTCGTCGGCAAGATGAAGGACGGAGTTCGCCTGCCGCTCATGCCCGCTACCGAGGCCACGGTGCTGAGCCTCACGGTCGAGCTCGCTCGGCTCGGCTACACGCGCGATGGGCGCAGCAGCTGAGATGCGTGCCGCAGCTGAGATGCGTGCCGCAGCTGAGATGCGTGCCGCAGCTGAGATGGGCGCAGCAGCTGAGATGCGTGCCGCAGCTGAGATGGGCGCAGCAGCTGAGATGCGTGCCGAGGATGACGGCGAGGTCGCGCACCGGCCGATGGCGCCACCCGCAACGGCGTTGACTCCGGAGCTCGCGTCGCGATGAAGCTTTGTGTTTTCGGTGCCGGCGGTCGCATGGGGCAGTCGATCATCCGGCTCGCTGCCGAGAGCTCCGACGTCGAGCTGGTCGGCGCCGTCGAGCTGCCCGGCTCGCCATGCGTCGGTCGTGACGCGGGCGAGCTCTCGGGCGCGCGGACGCTCGGCGTCGCGGTCTGTCCCGACCTCGCATCGGGTCTGCTCGGCGCCGACGTGCTCGTCGATTTCTCCACGGCCGCGGCCTTCAGCGGCATGTTGCGAATCGCCGAACAGAAGGGCGTTGGCGTGGTCAGTGGCACGACGCTGCTCGCCCCCGCGGACGAGGCGTTGATCGCGCGGGCTTCCGAACGCATCGCCGTCTTGTGGGCGCCCAACATGAGCGTCGGAGTCACGCTGCTCGCCGAGCTGGTGCGCCGCGCCGTCCTCGCGCTCGGCGAGTACGACGTCGAGATCATCGAGTCTCACCACAACAAGAAGACCGACGCGCCGAGCGGCACCGCGACGTACTTGCAAGCCGCGGCGCAGGCCGCGCGTCCCGAGCTACGCGTCGTGCATGGTCGCAGCGGCGACGTCGGCGCGCGCGCACACGACGAGCTTGGAATGCACGCGTTGCGCGGCGGCGGCATCGTCGGCGACCACTCCGTTCACCTCGTTGGCGAGTTCGAGCGCGTCGAGCTGACGCACCGGGCGATGGGCCGCGAGCTCTTCGCCGCGGGTGCCTTACGAGCCGCAAGATTTTTGGCGCGACAGCCCGCCGGTCGCTACACGCTGCTCGACATGCTCGATCGCCCGAGCGCACAAACTCCCTGAATTACCGCGTTTTGTGGCGTCGTTCGCGAGTTCGCGCGCGGCCGCCCCAGCATGAGACCCTCGCCGCATGACCCACGATCTGCTGTTCGAAATTGGCTGCGAAGAGCTGCCGGCGTCCTTCGTGGACGCTGCCGTCTCCGCCTTACCCGAGCTCATCACGACGCGCATGGTGGCACTTCGACTCACGCACGGTGAGGTGACGGCGCTCGGAACTCCGCGTCGGCTCGCGCTCATCGTACGCGACCTCGGCGAGCACCAAGCCGACCTCGACGAGGAGGTGATGGGCCCGCCCGTGTCCGCCGCGTTCAAGGACGGCGCACCCACCAAGGCGGCCGAGGCGTTCGCGGCCAAGCTCGGCGTCGCGGTAGGCGAGCTCGAGCGCGTCGCGACGCCGAAGGGCGAGTACCTGCGCGGCCGACGTCGTGAGCTCGGAACGGTCGCCGCCAAGCTCTTGCCCGCAGTTCTCGCGGAGCTCGTGCGCGCGATCCCCTTTCGCAAATCGATGCGCTGGGGCAGCGGGACCTTCAGCTTCGGCCGGCCGGTGAAGTGGCTGCTCGCGCGCCTCGATGAAGAGGTCGTACCGGTAGAGCTCGAGGGCCTCTCGGCCGGTGGCGTGAGCTACGGCCATCGCTTCCTTCATCCCGCGCCAGTGCCGATCCCGTCGCCGGGCTCGTACATCGACAAGCTCCGCGAGGCCCGCGTCGTGGTCGATCCGAAAGAGCGTAGCCTTCGCATGCTCGAGCGCCTCGAGGCCGCCGCTTCGTCGCTCGGCGGCACGCTCATCGACGATGCCTTCCTGGTCCGGGAGAACCTCTCACTCGTCGAAGACCCGCAAGTCGTCGCCGGTGGTTTTGAGGCCGAATTTCTGGCACTTCCTGAAGAAGTCATCCTCGAAGTGGCGCGCGGCCATCAGCGTTACTTCTGCGTGCGCGGTCACGATGGACGCCTCTTGCCAAGCTACCTCGCGGTCGTGAATACCGCCGAAAGTCCGGAGCAGATCCGCCGCGGCAACGATCGCGTGATGCGTGCCCGACTCTCCGATGCGCGCTTCTTTCATGGCGAAGATCTCAAGCGAAGTCTCGCCTCGCGGCGCTCCGAGCTCGGCGGCATCGTCTTTCAGAATCGGCTCGGCAGTGTGCTCGCGAAGGTCGAGCGCATCGAGCGACTCGTGGCCACGCTCGGCGACCGGCTCGCGCTCCCGGCCGAGACCGTGTCCGCGGCGGTGACCGGCGCGGGACTGGCGAAGTGCGATCTCGTGACGTGGATGGTGCGCGAGTTTCCGGAGCTTGAAGGCCAGGTCGGTCGCGCCTACGCACTCGCCCAGGACAACCCGGTCGAAGTGGCGGACGTGATCCGCGATCACTACAAGCCCAAGGGTGCCGGCGATGTTCCGTCCCCAGGCCGCGCGGGCGCGCTCGTGGCACTCTCGGACCGGCTCGACACGTTGGTCGGTTGCTTCGCCGTCGGTCTCACGCCAACCGGTGCGGCCGATCCTTTCGCGCTCCGCCGCGCGTGCATCACCACCCTCCGTACACTGCTCGCGCATGCGTTCGAGCTGAGCCTCGGCGATGCCATCCGCGAGGCCCACCGGGGCTATGTCGCCGCTGGCGTCACGCTCGATCTCGGCGAAGAAGAGCTCACGAGCGCGCTGCTCGGTTTCTTTCGCGACCGGTTGCGCGGGCTCCTGTCCGAGTCCCTTCCCGCCGATGCGGTGGAGGCGGCGTTGTTCGTCGCGCAGGACCGCCCGCTCGATGCGAAGGCACGCGCGGAGGCGCTCAGCGGGCTCGATCGCGAGACGCGCGCGAAGGTGGGCGAGGTCTTCAAGCGCGCGACCAACATCGCGAAAGACGCGCAAGCTGGCGCTCCCCAGCGCGGCACGGAGGCGGCGGAGCAAGCGCTGTACGACGGCTTTTTTGCGGTCAAGGACGCGATTGAAGCGTGCGTTCGCGCTCGGGATTACGCGTCCGCGCTCCGTCGCGTCGCGGAGATTGCACCGCTGCTTGCCACCTTTTTCGACGAGGTGATGGTCCTCGCCGACGATGAGGCGGTGCGTACGAGCCGCCTCTGCCTCATGCGCGCCATCCGCGATACCTGCTCGAGTCTCGCCGCGCTCGAGCTGCTCGCGGTCGAGGGCGCTGCCCGAGCCCGACGTCCCGAATGAAGCTTGCACAGAGCCCGCGCCGAAGGGGGCGTGTGGCTCGCGGAAAGCCCAGCTTTTAGGGCGATCGCGCGGTTTAGCGCCGCCTCAGCGCCGCCAGAAAATACCCATCAGTGCCGTGCTGACCGGACAACAATCGCATGCTGTGACGCTCCCCCGCGAGCTTGCGAATGGCGTCGTCTGCGAAGGGGCACGGCTCGAGCTCGGTCGTTCGCACGAGCGCCTCGACGACGCCTTCGCACTCGAGCGCGAGCACGCTGCACACGGCGTAGACGAGCGAGCCGCCGGGGCGAAGGAGCGTTGCCGCGCGCGCCGTGATCGCGAGCTGAAGCGCCGCGAGACGCTCGACGTCGCTGGCCGCGAGGCGCTCGGCGATCTCCGGCCGGTGCCGTAGCGTGCCGACTCCGGTGCAGGGCGCGTCGACGAGGATGCGGTCGTAGCTCCGCTGAGCGAACTCACCTGCACCGAGGGTCCAGTCCACCGAAGCTGTGTCACGGATCGGCAAGTGCGGGTGCCGTGCGGTTCGCAACTTCGCCTCGGCGGCCCGCAGCGCGATGAGCTTCTGCGGATGGCGATCGGCGGCGTCCACCGCGCCGGTGCTCCCGACGGCCTCGGCCAAGAGCAGGGTCTTGTTGCCTCGCCCGGCACACGCGTCGAGCACCGTGTGCCCGGGCTTGGCGCCGACGCTGAGCGCGATGAGCTGCGCGCCCTCTTCTTGAACGCGCCACGCTTCGTCTGCGCCCGGCCAGCCCGCCGGATCGCCGCCGCCGCGGATGGTGAGGCAACGAGCCGAGAGCGCACCGAGCGAGATTTCCGCGGCCGGAAGGGCCTCGCGGAGCCGTGACCGCCATTCATCGCGACCTTCGCCGGCGCGCAGGCACAAGCTCACCGACGAGCCGTGCGAGCGCGGACCCACGAACGCTGCCAGGCTCTCTGACGTGCCACGGAGCGCCTCGGTGAGGGTCTCGCTGAGCCACGCCGGCAGCGACTCGAGCACGGCGCGAGAGAGGCGTTCGTCACGAGCTCCCACGAGTTCTTCACGCGCGATTTTTCGCAGGACCGCGTTCGCAAAGCCCGCCAATTGTGGGCCGCCCGCTCGCTTGATGGCCGTGACTGCCTCCGAGACCGCCGCGAAAGCCGGGACCCGCTCGAGGTAGCGGAGCGAGTACACGGCGATCAGAAAATGCGCGCGCGCGTCGGGCTTGCGTCGGTAGCGGTCGCCGTCCGAGTACTTGCCAATGGCCCGCTCGAGCGACGTGGCCGTCCGCAGCACGCCGTAGACCAGCTCGGTCGCGAGCGCGGCGTCGCGGGGCTCGAGGTGGGCCGTGCGACGCAGGCACGCATCCAGCGTCGGAGCCGCATACGCGCCATCGGTCCACACGCGTACGAGCACCTCGGCAGCGACCTCGCGCGCGTGTCCGATGCGCTCCTGGCCGTCGCCCTGTCCACGCTCCCCTCCGCTCTTGGCGTCGGCATGGCTCGCAGAGTCAGTACGGGATCTCTCTGTCATCGTGCCCTCTTAACCGACTAGCTCGTTGACTTGAGCCGCAATCACGTCCCAGCGTCGCTCGACGTCGTTCTTGAGCGCGAGCACCATGAGGAGCACGAGCGTGATGAGACCAAAGAGGCTCGCGACCTCACGAACCCTGAGTGGAACCGGACGCCGCATGAGCGCCTCGACCGCGAAGAAAAACAAGTGACCGCCGTCGAGCACCGGGATCGGAAATAAATTGATGAGGCCGAGATTGATCGAGATCACCGCCATCGCCCACAAAAGATAGTTGGCGCCTCGCTGGCGCTCCTCGATGACGACGTCGAAGACCGTGATCGGCCCGCCGATCGTCGAGAGACTGAGCTCGCCCTCGAGAATCGCCGCGAATCCACGCGTGATGAAGCGAATGACGGTGATGGTCTCGTCGAGTGCGCTTGGAAGCGCGTAATAGAGCAGCGATGGGCGGCCGACGCTCTTCTCGGGCACCCGCGGCGCCCAGTTTCTTCCACCGAGGACGGCACTCGTCGCGGCGCGTTCCTCGAGTCCGGGGTTCTTTGCGTCGCTGACGAGCGTCTTGGTCGCGAGCTCGACCGTGATGAGAAACCGCTCGCCGCCACGCGCGAACTCGACCGTGTGCTGGCGGCGCGGCAAGGCCATGAGTGCCTCCTCGTAGGTGGACCAACTCGTGACCGCGACGCTATCGATCGACTCGATGCGGTCACCCGGTCGCATGCCCGCCGCGTACTCCGGGGAGCCGGAATCTATGTCTGCGAGATAGAGCTCCCCGAGCTCGATGCCCGTGCGCTCCGTGATCGTGGCGCCGGTCGGGTCCGGCGTTAGCGCCGCGAGCCCCGACTCGTAAACGTAGAGGTCGCCGAGCGCTCCGAGCGCAGCCACGACGGGGCGGGGCCGGAGGTACGTGACGGGCACCGTCTCGCCGCGGTTCTCCGCGAGCAGCCGCTCGAGATCCGCGTACGACCGTACCGGTGCGCCACGGATTTCGGTGACGACGTCGAAGGTGCGGAGCCCGGCGCGGAAAGCGGGTGACTCCGGCGCGCGGATGCCAAGCACCGCCGCGTGCCGGTGAGGCCCGACGCCGATGAATCCAATTCGATCGACCGAGCCGAACACTCGCTCTTCCATGCGCGCGTCCGGCGTGATGCTCACTTCGAGATCACGGTTGTCCCGAAAAACGCTGAATTTCAGCTCTTTTTCGGGGTTTTTGCGAACGCTGCGCTCGAGCTCGATGAAGGTCGTGATGCGCGTGCCGTCGATGGCGAGCACACGGTCGCCGGGCAACAGCTTGCCGTCGGCGGCGCGGCCCGGCAAAACCGTACCGATCGTCGCCGGCGCATGACCCGTGCCGCTCGCGAACACCGTCACGTAAAGCAAGACCGGGAACAGCAGGTTCATCGCCGGCCCCGCGAGCACGATGATGAATCGCTTCCAGAGCGCCTGGGCCTCGAAGGTGCGGTGCTTGTCCTCGGGCAGGACCGGCTCGCGCGTCCGCTCTTCGAGCATTTTCACGAACCCGCCGAGGGGCAGGATGCCGATGCAATATTCAGTCTCGTGTCCGCGGATTCGGATGATCTTGGGCCCGAACCCGATCGAGAACATCAGCACCTTGACGCCGAAGATCTTCGCCCACGTGAAATGGCCGAGCTCATGCACAAAGATGAGCACGGAGACGAACAGCGCGAAGTAAACGAGGTCCACGGGCCTCGCTACACGGCGTGCACGTAGCTCGTGATCACGCGGCGAATCTCGAGCGGAAGATTGGTGAACTGCAGGCCCAGCGCATGCTCGCCGCCGCGACCGCCGCGTGCCCATCGCACGGTCGCGTCGAGCTCCACGGTTTCGTTCGTCACCGGCAGCGTGAAGCTGACGCGCACTTCGGCGCCTTGCGGTACGGCGAGGGCCGAGCGCACGAGCATGCCGCCAAGCGACATGTCTTCGGAGCGACCGATGACGACGCTGCCGTCGGACACCATGATCTTCACGATCGTGACGTAGGGCACGCGCTCGAACAGGCGGCGGACGAGCGGGATCGGCGGCGTGTCATCCGGTTCGCGTGCGCGCTCGTCGAGTCCGGGCGGCAGGCTTGGACCGGACCCTCCCAAGAGCCTGGTTGCGCCGTGGTGCGAGGTCGCGGACTTCGCCAGCTCCAGGGACGCGAGCGCATCCCGCAGAGCGGTCGCGTTCTGGAACCGATTCTCGGGCGAGCGAGCCAGCGCCTGTTCGAGCACGGCGTCCAGCTCGCTCGGGACATTCTCGCACCTCGAGCTCGGCCGTGGCGGGCCCTTCTCTTGCGCGAGCTTCATCAGCACCTGCGGATAGGTCCCGCCGTAAGGCACGTCGCCCGTGATGCACTCGAACAACGTGACCCCGACGGCATAGAGGTCGGCGCGATGGTCGGTCGCTTCCCCGAAGAGCTGCTCGGGCGCCATGTATTCCGGCGTTCCGATGAGGTCGGCGCTGCCCGTGAGCTTGCGCGCATTGGGGTCATTCTTCTCGAGCGCCGCGATGCCGAAGTCGAAGAGCTTGATCACCTCGCGGTTGCCCTCGCGAGCGACGAACACGTTGCTGGGCTTCAGATCGCGGTGAATGACTCCGCGCGCGTGGACGTAAGCGAGCGCGTCGCACACTTGCAGTGCGACGCGAATGACCTCGTCGAGCGGCAGGCGCCGGCGCGCCGCGATGATGCCGTCGAGCGTGCGGCCGAGCAGCATCTCCAGCACCATGAACGTCCCGTGCTCGAGGCAAGTCCCGGCGTCGATGAGCTCCACCACTCCGCGGTGCCGTATCGCCCGGATCGCGCTCGCCTCGCGCTCGAGGCGGTCCTCGACGGCCTGCGTCGCGTTGGCGCCGCTGACGAGCTTGACCGCCACGATGCGGCCCGTGGTCACGTGCTCCGACTCGTAGACTGCCCCCATGCCGCCGCGTGCGATCTCGCGTCGCAGTCGATACCGCCGGTCGACGAGATCTCCGGGCAAGCTCTCTCTCGACACGGCGCGCAGCCTAGTGCCTCGATTCTAGTAAATCGAGGCACTAGATCAGGTCACTAGATCAGGTCGCTAGAGGAGGTCGCGAGATCAGGTCACGGGCGCAGGTCACTGGAGCAGATCATGGACCGGGCCCGCGCCCTCGCGCAGCACCCGCACATCGCCGCCGCTCAGATCCACCACGGTCGTCGCGGTGCTGCCGCATGGGCCCGCCTCCAGCACGAGGTCCAGCATCGGGAAGGTCTCGTCGATGGCCCACGGATCGACGAGCGGCTCCGGATCGTCGGGTGCGGCGGCCGTCGTGCTCAAGAGCGGGCGGCCGAGCGCCTCGACCAGCGCCCTCGTCACGGGGTGCTTCGGTACGCGGATCCCCACCGTTTTCTGCTTGCTTTGAAGCATCCGCGGCACGTCGCGCGTCGCCCTCAGCACGAAGCAATACGGGCCCGGCAAGAAGCGCTTGAGGAGTCGATACTCGGCGTTTTCGACGACCGCGTATTTCGCGATATCGCTCAGATCCTTGCAAATGAGCGCGAGCGGCTTGGTGCGCGGCATCGACTTCATCTGAAATAACCGGTCGATGGCCTGCCGATTGAGCGGGTCACAGCCGAGCCCGTACACCGTGTCCGTGGGATAGGCGATGACGCCGCCGTTCGCGAGGATGCGTGCGGCCCGCGCGATCTTGTGCGGTTCGGGGTGCTCCGCGCTGATGTTCAGGAGCATGTGCTGTTCAGGAGCATGTGCTGGAGAGGAGCGTGAGCCTTGACGACCGAGCGTGAGCCTTGACGACCGAGCGTGAGCCTTGACGACCGAGCGTGAGCCTTGACGACCGAGCGTGAGCGGCTCAGCCCTTGAGCGCTTCGCTGCCGCCGATGATCTCCATTAGCTCTTTGGTGATCGCCGCCTGCCGTGCGCGATTGTACGAGAGCGTGAGGCGCGCGATCATGTCGGCCGTATTCCGCGTCGCCGAATCCATCGCCGTCATGCGTGCGCCAAGCTCGCTGGCCATCGACTCGTAGAGCGCGCGCAGGACCGACACTTGCACGTACATGGGCACGAGCTGCTCGAGCAGCGCGCCCTCGCTCGGTTCGAACAGAAACTCGCGCACGAGAGCATCTCCGTCGGGCGCAGGCTCGTCCGAGGCGCCTACCGGCAAGAGCCGTTCGACGACCACGTTCTGGGTCATCGCGCTCTTGAACTCGTTGTAGACGAGGTAGATCGCGTCGACCTGCGCGGACTCGATCCCGTCCACGCTGGGCTGCGACCCGGCGCGCATGAACGGCGTGAGCACGGTGCGTCCGAGCTGGCGTGCGCCCTCCCAGCTCAGGTCGTTCCACACCCCATCGAGGGTGACGATCGGAGCGCCACGGCGGCGAAAATAGTCGCGGCCCTTTCGCCCCACGACGAAGAGCGTGACCTTCTGGCCCGCGGCGGTGCGGCGTCGCCACTCGGCCTCGGCAAGCTTGCCGACGTTCGTGTTGAAGCTGCCGCAAAGGCCGCGATCGCTCGTGAGCACCACGAGCGCCACGTGCCGCTCGGGCGTGGCGCGCAGCAGGGGGTGAACGGGTTTATCCGCGTGGGCGTCGGCATACGCGCCGTGGTCCGACGAGGCGAGCTCGTTGCCACCGCCGTCTCCGCGGGCGCTGCCAGCGCTGGTGTCACTAGTGGCACCAGACCCATGCGCGGACTCGGCGGCTTGACGCGCGAGGTGTCGGCGCCCGGTCGCGGTCACTTCGACGAGCACTTCGCGCGTCTTCACCGCATAGGGACGAAGCTCCGTGATGCGCTGCTGGGCGCGGTTCAAGCGTGCGCCCGCGACCATCTTCATCGCGCGGGTGATCTTCTGCGTCGACTTGACGCTGCTGATCCGCTTTCGAATGCTCTTCAGCGACGGCATATGCGCTCCGAGCTCTTCACTTCGCGTCGATCTGGAACAGCTTGCCGAAGGCCGTGAGCGCCTTGTCGAGCTCTGCCTTGATCTCGTCCTGGAGCTCTTTCTTCTTGGCGAGCTTTTCGACCAGCGCGCCGTGCTTCGAGTCGAGGAACGCGTACAGCTCTTGCTCGTAGCGGCGCAGCACATCGACCGGCAGCGCATCCACGTAGCCGTTCGTCGCGGCGTAGATGATGACGACCTGCTTGGTGACGTCGAGCGGCACGTACTGGCCTTGCTTCAGGATCTCCACGAGGCGCTTGCCACGCTCGAGCTGCGCCCGCGTCTTGGCGTCAAGGTCCGACGCAAACTGCGCGAAAGCCGCCATTTCTCGGTACTGCGCGAGATCGAGCCGGAGCGTGCCGGCGATCTTTTTCATCGCCTTGATTTGCGCGTTGCCGCCGACGCGGCTGACGGAAATGCCGACGTTGATCGCCGGGCGCACGCCCGAGTAAAAAAGATCCGCCTCGAGGAAAATCTGCCCGTCCGTGATGCTGATGACGTTCGTGGGGATGTACGCCGAGACGTCGCCGGCCTGCGTCTCGATGATCGGCAGCGCCGTGAGCGAGCCGCCGGAGTACGGGTCCTTCTTGAGCTCGTAGTCGCTCGCGAGGAGCTTGTCCGACAGCTGCTGCTCGAGCTTTTTCTTGTCGCTGCCGCTCGCGCTCTCCCACTTCTGGCAGAGCTCGCGGTCGACCAGCTCGTACGCGGAGGCATGCGAAGTGTGCTGGCCCTGCGCCCCGATGTGCACCTTGCCGTCGACCCCGCGGAAGCTCGCGTCGCCCTTCGGAACGTCGCTGCCCTTCTTCACGACGTAGAGCCGGTCCGCCATTTTGGCCGCGCGCTCGAGGAGCCGCGAGTGGACGTAAAAGACGTCGCCCGGATACGCCTCGCGGCCCGGCGGACGGCGAAGAAGCAGCGAGAGCTGGCGATACGCGACCGCTTGCTTGGAGAGATCGTCGTAGACGCAGAGCGCGTGGCGTCCGGTGTCGCGGAAGTACTCGCCGATCGCGACGCCGGCGTAGGGCGCGATGAACTGCAGCGGCGCGGGCTCGTTCGCCGTCGCCACCACGACGACGGTGTAGGCCATGGCGCCGTGGTGCTCGAGCTTGTCCACCACCTGGCGGACCGTGGACTGCTTCTGGCCGATCGCGACGTACACGCAGATGACGTCTTTGCCCTTCTGGTTGATGATCGTATCGACGGCGATCGCGGTCTTGCCGGTCTGGCGGTCTCCGATGATCAACTCGCGTTGGCCGCGCCCGATCGGGATCATCGCGTCGATGGACTTGATGCCGGTCTGCATCGGCTCGGTCACCGGCTGGCGCGCGATGATGCCGGGCGCCTTGAGCTCTACCCGCTGGCGCTCGGACGCCTCGATCGGGCCCTTGCCGTCGACGGGCTGGCCGAGTGCGTTCACCACGCGGCCGAGGATTTTTTCGCCGACGGGGACGTCCATGATGCGGCCCGTGCGCTTGACGCGGGAGCCTTCGCGGACGAGCGCGGTCGCACCGAAGAGCGCGATGCCGACGTTGTCCTGCTCGAGGTTGAGCACGATTCCGTAGAGCGAGCCGTTGCCCTCCGCATCGTCGGTCGGAAACTCGACGAGCTCGCCGCTCATCGCCTTGGCGAGGCCGTGCACGCGCGCGATGCCGTCGCCCACCGTGAGCACCGTGCCCGTCTCTGCCACGCTCGGCGCGACGTCGATGGACTGAATTTGGCGTTTGATGATCTGCGAGATCTCTTCGGCGCGGAGCTGCATTTCGATGTCCTAACGGTGGCCGGGATAACGGGAGATGGGGTGGTTGCGCCAGGAAATGGCGCGAGATTTCTCAAGCGGTGCGAAGCGACTCGGTGAGCCGCGCGAGGCGACCTTTGATGCTGCCGTCGATGACACGGTCACCGATGCGGACGACGACGCCCGCGAGCAGGGCTCGATCTTCGGCGAGCGCGAGGACGACCTTCTTGCCGGTCTCCGCCTCGAGCGTCCTGGTGAGGCGCGCGACGTAGCTCGTCGAGAGCGGTGCTGCGCTCAGCACCTGAACACGGAGCAGTCCCTCGTGCTCATCGCTCATTTCGCCGAGCACGACGACGAGGTCGGGGAGCAAGACCAGCCTTTGCCGCGTGGCCAGCATCGTGACGGAGCGCACGAGGGTGAGCGACGCGCCGAGCCGGCGGCCGAGCTCTTCGATGATCTTGCCGCGCTCCGAGTCGCCGAGGGCGGGGTTGCGATCGAGTTCGCGGAGCTCAGCGCTCGCGGCGTAAAGCTCGGCAAAGCGGCCGAACTCGACGACCAACTCTCGGAGCTTGCCTGACTCTCGCCCCAACTCGAAGATGGCGCGCGCGTAGCGGCGGGCGACGGCTTGGCTCATCGAACACCTCCGGACGACGTCGCTGTCCCGCGCTGCAACGCAGGTCCCAGCGCCGCGAGAAATTCTTCCGCGAGCCGCTCGTGATCCGACGCCGTGATCTTCTTGGCGAGCAGGTCTTCGGCCGCGACGAGCGCCTCGCGTAAGGCTTGCTGCGAGAGCTGCTCGCGGGTGGTCTTGCCTTCCTGCTCGAGGCGGAACGCGACGTCCGTCATCATTCGTTCGCGGCGCGACGCGAGCTCTGCGCGAAGGCGCTTCTCTTCGTGCTCGCCCTCGAGCGTGTACTGCTCGCGGAGCGTCACGAGTTTGTCATCGAGGTGGGCGAGCTCGCCTTCGTACTCGTTGACCCTCGCGACGGCGCTCGCCTGGATTGCGGCGGCGCGGTCGATCTCAGCCATCACCGAGGCTTTGCGTTTCTGCAGCGCCAGGAGGAGCGGCTTTTTGCCGAAGCGCACGAACAAAAACACGAGGGCGGCGAAATTGATGAGGTTTGCGATGAGCGGGATCGGCTGGTTTCGCGGATCGCAGGTGTCATCGTCGTTTTCGTAACGCCACGGATAAGGAGTGAGGCGCCACTGCCACCAGTCCAGGCTGCCGAACCAGCGGCTGCCGAACCACTCGCGGCCACCATGCCGCGGAGGAGCCGGCACGGCCTTGTCGTTGTTCGCGCCGAGGTAGCCGTGCAGGATGTTGATGTTCGGCGGGCGACTCGTGGGCCCTTGTCCGATGCAGTAACCATGCGCGTCGCGGGGGAATTTTTTTGCGGCCGGCGTGGGCTTGACGCCGCCGGCAGCGCGCGCCTCGTCACGCTCGCGCACGTGCTGTTCGAGCAACTGATTGACGCCGGATCGTGGGCGCACCGGCATTGGCTCGCGACCTGAGGGCGGCGGCGTGATCGGCGGGTGCCACGCCGGCAAGCCCTCCATCCCGGGAGGCACAGCGCCGGGCTTGGCCGGAGCCGGAATTACAGCGCCGGGCTTGGCCGGAGCCGGAATTACAGCGCCGGGCTTGGCCGCAGCCGGCGGGATCGCAACGGGGAGGGCCGGTGCGGACGGCTTCTTCGCGATCGCGGGCTTCTTTGCTGCGGGCTCACTCGCTGGCGGAGCAGCATCGTAGGCGTCTTGCGCGGCTGCGATACCGACCGGCGAAAGCGCTCCGATCGCGCTCACACCGAAGAGCGCGGCGAGCGCGAACGAACGCGGCGACGGCGAGCGGCGACTCACGAACCGACCTCGCGACCGAGGACACGGCTAGCGATTTCTCGGGCGACCGCGGCGCGCTCGAGGGCGAGCTCCCGCTCCACCTCGTCGACCTCGCCGGATAGCTCGGTGAGCCCCGCGCGCAGCTTCGCCTCGACCCCCGCGAGCGCGCCGGCCACCGATTCTGCTTCGAGCTTTTTGAGGCGCGCACGGATCCGATCGCGGTCGACGGCTGCCTCGCGGCGCACGTCTTCGACACGTCGGTCGAGCTCGCCCTTGAGCTCGATCGCGCGGTCATCCGCGGAGCGCGCCACATCGATCGCCCCGGAGGTACGGCGCTCGCGCTCCTCGAACACGCGCAGCAGAGGCTCGAAGAGCACGTCCTTCATGAGCACGACGAAGGCCGTGAAGAGGACAAAATGCGCCACCACGGTCAGGTCGAGATCGACGTTGACTGCACCGGAGGCAAAGGGCGACGGAAGGATCATGGCTCGCGGATCTCTCGGCAGGTCGTGCCGCGCGCCGGAGCGCTGCGTGCGGAGCCACCGTGAAAGTGCGCGGCGGATACCACGAGTGACCGACCGGGAGAAGGGTGCCGGAACAATTTTGCCCGAACGCGCGTTTAGGCCCGAATTTGCCCTGGGTCGGGCGTGGTCCGAGCCCTGGGTCTTCAGCCCGGTCGCGGAGCCGCGCCGCTCACCCGAGCCAGTACTCGCAGCGCCGGTCGGGCACCGCCGTGTCGCTCACCCGAGCCAGTACTCGCAGCGCAGGTCGGGCACCGCCGCGAAGGCGTCGGGCGTGGCGGTTACGAGCACGTGGCTGCGCGATGCGGCGGTGGCGGCGATCATGAACTCGTCCGCGGTGGCGCGGTCGCCGATGCACGTGCCGATCTTGCCGTATACCTGCGCTGCGGCGAGATCGAAGGGCACGACCCGCACCGCCGCGATCAAGCGGATGACGTACTGCATGACGCGCGGCTGGTTGTAGCGCCGGGCCGCCGCGATGAGCCGGCTCACGGTCACGACGCTCATGAAGCGGTCGGCGCTCGGCACTTGGCTCAAGCGGCGTACGAGCGCGACCGAAGGCGTGGCTCGCAGAATTTCGGCGAGCGTGCGCGTGTCGAGGAGGTAGCTCACCGCTTTTTCCGAGACGTTGCACCGTCGTCGCAGTCGAGCCTCATTGCGAGGCCTCCTGCCCGTGCCACTTCGTTCGCGAGCTCGAGCGTCAGGGCATCGACGAAGGCGTCGGCGCCGCAAGTCCCGCACAACGACAAGAGCGGGTCCGTGCCGTCGGTGGTCGCAAGCGCGCCGTCGCGGTCGATCAGCGTGCGCATCGGCACGATCGCCGCAACCGCCTGGGAGCCGCGAAATACAAGCGTGTGAGCGCCGCTGCGTTCGGCGGCGAGCACGGCCGGATGCGCGCCCTCGGCCAGCTGTTCGATGGCGATCCCGTACTCCGTCATCGCGCGAAGCTACCACCGCCCCCGCGCGCCCGGCTTCGGATCTACACCCGCGGCGATGAGCTGCGCCAATGGCACCATGGAGGCGGCGCACCGTACACCAATGCGCGGGGCCCATGGCCGCGTGTCGCACGGCGGAGAGGCGGGGAGGGCCGCGGGTGTAGATCCGAAG
>SHZB01000258.1 GCA_009692485.1 Myxococcales bacterium | reverse complement strand
ACGCCAACCACTATCGCCAGCTCGCCGTCGATCGAGAGAGCGGAGGCGTCGATTTCCGCGCGCTCCGGTTTCCTGGGCTCATTTCGGCATTCACGGTGCCCCACGGCGGCACAAGCGACTACGCACCCGAGATGATCCACGCGGCGGCGCGCAACGAGCCCTACGCCTGCTTCGTGCGTGAGGACACTCGCATCCCGTTCATGGCGATGCCGGACGCGATCGACGCGCTGCTTAGTTTGATGGCCGCGCCGCGCGAAGTGCTTACAAGCCACGTCTACAACCTGGCGGCCTTCAACCCGACCGCGGGCGAGATCGCGACCCTCGTTCGCAGCGCATTCCCGAACGCACGCATCACCTTCGCGCCCGATCTGCGCCGCCAAGCGATCGTCGATACGTGGCCGGCCACCGTCGATGACACCCGCGCCCGGCGAGATTGGGGCTTCTTGCCCACCTACGATGTGGCGCGAACCTTCGACGAGTACCTCGCGCCGAACATCCGCAAGCGTTACGCGCTCGGCTGAGGCTCACCCGCTGCGTCTCAACCGCTGCGTCTCAACCAGCGGAGTCGCACGGGCGTGTGTCATGCGTCCGGTCACGGCACCGAGATACGTTGCGCGCGCGTGAGGGAGGTCAGAAACACGCGGAGCGGTGCGCGACTCGGCTGATCGAGGGCCTCGAAGGCTTGCATGGAGGCGTGCGCCTCGCCGCCGTGAGCGAGGATCGCGTGCTCGAGCGTCGGCGCGCTGCCGTCGTGAAGATACGGACGACTGCGCGCGATCCCCCACAGCGGCGGGGTGAGAAATGCCGCCTCCGACACGCCGCGATACCGGCGCCCCTCGCGCAGATTCGGGCCGACGACGTGGCGCTTGAGATCGCTGTAAAGAAAAACCCGGTGGCCACCGTCGGCATCTTTCACGATGCGCGGTTCTGCGCCCAGGACGGCGAGATCGATTCTGAGCGGGCTCGTTCCAGCTGCGCCCTCGAACGCGTAGTCGCTCGACTCGAGCTGGAGCGAAGGGACGTGACAGCCGGCACAACCGAGCTGGTCGAATTGGACTCGTCCGCGCGCGTAGAGACCAAGCTCGAGCGAATCCGTCGGCGGACTCTCGGTCGGAATCTCCTGCATCGCCAAGAACGCGACCAAGAGCGTGAGCTGCCCCCCAGTGATCTCGACCCCGACGCCGTCCCCGTCCGGATCGCCGCCGCCAAAGGGGCCAATCCGCTCGACGTCGCCCGTCCGGACCAAGGCTTCGGTCTGCATGCCGTGATGCAGCGCGAGCTCATCCTCGACGAAGTCCCGGAGGCTCGCGCTATGGCCCTTCCAACCGAATGGCTTCACTTCGAGGTTTGGATCGACGCCGCGCACCGCGCGATAATCGAGCGCGCCCGACCCGTCCGCGCTCAGCTGCCCGAAGCTCACTCCCTTGGCGACGAGCTCGATCGTGATCGCCCTCGCTCCGTTGCGGGCATCTTGCACGAGCCGGTCTCTCTCGAGCCTGAGCTCGGCGGTCATTTCGCGCGCGAGCAGCTCGATGACACCTGCCCCGACGAGGCTCGGCGGATTGCGCTCGAACGCGCTCTCGGGCCGGTCGCCGTCGCCGTCGTAATAGGCATTGTCCACGGCATCGCCCGCACCGGCCGGACCTCCGCGACGATGGCAGTCCGCGCACGCGTAGCTGTCGGGACCACCGCGGAGGCCGCGGTGAACTCGCCCAATCGCCGGTAAATCCCGGCCTCCGAAGCCTTCGGCCCGCGTAAAGCGATGATGAAACAACTCCGCACCGAGGGCGTAGAGATCCCTGCTCCCGAATCCGCGATTGCCCATTCGGCCTTCGTCAAGAACGCCATCGGCAAGCGCGCCACGGCCGAGCTGGCCCCCGCCGATCGCGGCCTCGTCGATGCGCGTGCGAGCCATTGCGCGGCCTGGCTCGAGCACCTCGAGAAACCGCTCGTGCCGCCGGCGTGCGTCCGCCTCGAGACGGGCCGCGAGCTGAATCTCTGGCGCGTCGGACAGCTCAGGCGAGTAGACGCCGGCCCCACGCGCGAGCCCGCCGTCCTTCGCGAGCCCGTGCCCCTGAGGCGCATCCGCCATGCGCTCGGCGACGTATCCGAACGCGCACGCGAGCAGCACCGCCGGCGCTACGATTCGCGCCCACCTCATCGCTCGAACCTTGGCTTGGGCGTGCGGCTGAGCGACGACAGAAACACAAGGAGGCTGCGTTGCTCCGGCTCGGTCAGTCCTTCGAAGGTCGCGCGCGCCGTCTCGGCCTCGCCGCCGTGTTCGAGGATCGCCTCCCGCAAGGTCGCGGCACGACCGTCGTGAAGGTACGGCGGCGTCTCGGCCACGCCCCACAGCGGACGCGTGATGAACACATCGCGGCCGATCCCGTCGGGGTCGTCGTTCTTGTCGGCGAGCCGCTCGCCCATGCGATGACGCTTGAGATCGCTGAAGAGCGGAATGATCCCCGTCGGCGCGCGCGGGGCCTCGCCGTCCTCGAGCAGATCGATCTCGAAGCCCGCCGTGCTGCTCGAGTCGCTCTCTTCGCGCCATCGCTGCGTCGAGACGGCGAGCGTACGGCGATGGCAATCGGAGCAGCCGATGCGGTCGAAGAGCGCGCTGCCTTCGCTGAAGCGGGCCAAGAGCCACGGCTCACTCGGCGCCACGATCACGGGCACCTCGAGCAGCGCCATGTAGATGGCCATCGCGGTCAAGGTCCCCTCTTCAAGCTCGCGCGCGACGCCGTCGCCGTCGGGATCAAACCATTTGTGTCCGTGTCCGAGCCGCACCGGATCGGGGTCGCGCCGGTGCTCAAGCGCGAGCGTGTGGGCTTGGATCCCAAAGTGCGTGCGTGCGGCGCGTTCGGCGAAGCGGCGCAGCCGTGCGGTGTGGCCCTTCCAACCGAAGGGCTTGACCACGAGATCGCGATCGACGCCGACGACACCGCTCGCATCGACGCTGCCATCCGCGCGCGCGACGAGAACTCCGAATCGCACGCCGTTGGTGACGAGCTCGATCGTGACGTCCGCACCGCCGGCGGCCGCCGCGTTGACGGCGCTTTTCTGGAGCCAGGCAAGCTCAGCGCTCATCTCGACGCCGAGCAATTGCACGTAGCCGAGCCCAAGCACGTTCGGCGGATTGCGCACCACCGCCGATGAGAGCCGCACGCCGTCGCCCGCGTAAAACGAGTTGGCCGCCGCCGTCCCCGCGCCATTCACGCCGCCGAGCGAGTGGCAGCCCGCGCACGAAAAGGTGTCCCTTCCGCCGCGCGCACCGAAATGCACGCGTTGCATGTGCGTGTCGATGCCATCGTCGCCGTAGCCGTTTTCGAGGCGAAACTCGTGCTCGAAGGCGCTGTCCCCGCGCAAGAAGAGCTGCTCGGCATTGAATTTCCCGGCGTCGATGTCCTCCTGCATCACGAAGATATGCTCGGAGTCCTCGCCCTTTTCGGACGCCTCCAAAAATTCTTCCGCGCGCTCGCGCTCGAACAGCTCGGTCGCATCGGCCAGCGCTTTCTGGACGGACGTAGCGCTCGGCCTTACGCTGCCCGGCCACGGGATCTCGGTCGTGGCGCCGGACGCTGCGTGAGCGACGACCGCGACCGCGATCGCAACGACCATCGCGAGCGCGCCCACTCGCAGGACGGCGTGCCCCCAGCTCGGTGAACGGGCGTGCATTTTGGTGGCGGCGACGCTTTGATGCGCCACCCTTCCGAGAGTCGAGCAGCAGCGCATGTATACCATCACCTCAAGCGTGTTCATTCACTTCGGCCACCACGTCCGCGGTCACGATGGCCCGTGCATCTCGGTCCACGGCCACACCTGGAAATTCGAGGTCGCGCTCGCCGCCGAACGCCTCGACGCGCAGGGCTTCGTCATCGATTTCGATCTCGTGCAAGCTGGTGTCCTCGACCCCTGCCACCGCCTGCTCGATCACTCGCTTGCCCTCGGCGCCGAAACCTGGGCCGAAACCCGCACGTCCCTCGCTGTCCTCGGAGAGCAGCTCGTCCGTTCTCGCATCTCGACCATGGGGCACCGCGGCGAGCTGCAGCCGGCGTTTTCTGGCGAGCTCTGTGGCGCGCGCAACGAGCGACCGGGCGGCATCAAGGTGGCCGTGTTTCCGTTCACACCCACGTCCGAGCGACTGGCCATGTGGCTTCATGAGGTCGCGACCAAGACGGTGGCGGACGAGCGCGTATCGGTGCCGTTCGTGCGCGTCTACGAGTCGCTGCATCCGACCGAGTCCGTCGCGGAATATCGCCCGAGCTGAGCGTCTCCGGTGCGTGGCGCGCAGCGCGTCACAGTGCTTTCATGGTGCTCCGCGTGTCGCAGTGCTTTCATGGTGCTCCGCGTGTCGCAGTGCTTTCATGGCGCTCCGCGTGTCGCAGTGCTTTCATGGCGCTCCGCGTGTCGCAGTGCTTTCATGGCGCTCCGCGTGTCGCAGTGCTTTCATGGCGCTCCGCGTGTTGCAGGGAAAAATAGAAGGAATTCTCACCGTGTCCGAGACGATCTTCGACAAGATTCTAGCGGGCGAGATCCCCTGCGACCGCGTCTATGAAGACGCCCACGTGCTGGCCTTCCTCGACATCTTCCCGCTGAGCCGCGGCCACACGCTCGTCATACCGAAAGAGCGCGCCGCGACCCTCGACGCCTTGAGCGACGAGGCCGCCGCAGCCCTCGGACGCGTGCTTCCGCGGATCTGTCGGGCCGTCCAGCGCGTGTCGGGGGTGCGGGAATACAACGTGCTGCAGAACAACGGCAGAGGAGCGCACCAGGCCGTATTTCACGTCCATTTTCACGTGATCCCGAAGCCGGACGAGCACACCGGCCTCATGCTCGAGTGGCCCAGCGGCAGGCTCGAGCCCGCCGAGGCTCGGCCACTCGCCGAGGCTTTGCGCGCCGCGCTCCGCGAGCTCGACCCGACATCTTGAGCCTGCGCGGCTCCTTCGACGCATGCCTTGGACCGACTGGCGCTCGCCTCTCAACGCCGTCCGCTTCGCGTTGCGGCGCACACTGCGGTTTCGACGCGGCACACCGACCCTCGTCGACGAGACCAAGGAGGCCCTCTTCGACTATCTCACGGGCGCCGAGCGCACCGATGCCGAGACACGCGAGCGGGAGCTCTGCCGCCGCTACCAGCTCGAAGCGCTGCGTGGCCGTTCTACCCGCATCGACTACCGCGAGAACCTCTACGTGCTCGACGCGCTCGAGCAGCTCATGGGTGAGCATCCGCTCGGTGCGAGCACCGCCGCCGCACAGAGCCTTCGCGTCGTCGACGTGGGCTCGAAGAACTTCAGCTATGCCTTCGCGCTCGAACGCTTCATGAGCCGGCACGCATCGACGCCCCCACGCGTCGTTCAGCTCACGGGCGTCGAGCTCGACGGCTTCGTCGTCTATCGCGATTTTTACTCGCGCGCGGACTACGCCGGCGCATATCTCGCGCAGTTACCAGACGGCGCCGCCCGCTACGAAGTGGCCGATTTCTGCGAATTTCCGGGCGTTTTCGACGTCGTGACGATGTTCTTTCCCTTCGTCACGGAGAGCGCTCTCTTGAGCTGGGGCTTGCCCTTGGGGTCGTTCGCGCCCGAGAATATCCTTCGTCACGCGCTCGCGGTTGCGCCAAGCGGCCTGCTCCTGTGCCTC
>SHZB01000257.1 GCA_009692485.1 Myxococcales bacterium | reverse complement strand
CGCGTCGGCGTGGTCTTTGGTCTTGGCGAGCTCGGCACGCAACGCGCCGGCCTTTGTCGGACAGTATTTTCCGGTGCCGTACGCTTCTTTGAGCGTGCCTGAGAGCTTGGCGAGCTCGGTCGTCTTCGTCGCGTCGGCGGGCGCTGGGAGCGTGCTCGCGTTCTTGAGAAGCGTGAGTTTTCGCCGCAAGCCGGGGGCGAGTGAGACGCCGTCGAAACGCGCCGCGCCCTTGACCGAACGCGCCATGAACGCCATCAGCTCTTCGTCGGCTTCCGCGGCGATCTCTTGCGTGTCCGAGGTGATGAAATTGCTGCTCACCCAATTCGCGCGCTCGTTCTTGACGGCCAAGCGCAAGAGCTCGACCTCGGTCTTGGCGACGAAGCGGCTGGCCTCGTCCGCGGTCGGAGCTGCCTCCCCGAGGACCTGCACGATGGGCTGAGCGGGCCGCGGGAGCTCGGTCCTTGAGCCGCAAGTAGGGCACGGCGGCGGCTGCCACGTCGTCCGCGCACAACCGGCGACGAGCGCGACTGTGGCCGCGAAAACGGCGAGGAGACCCTTTCGTCGCCGGTGCGGCGTGATGCCCGCTGCGAGGGCACGCGTCGACGGCGAACGCCTGCGCCGCGCGAGCAACATGCCGCCAAGTGCGAGAAGGACAGCGACCTTCGTTGCAATGCCTGTGAGGCCGGACGCCGACCTGTCATGGACAGATCGCGCCGACAGGTGAACGGCACATCCGCCGCTCTTCGGTGGCACGGGTGGCGGAGCGGGCGCCTCGGCGAGTTTGTCCGTTGGCGCGTCCCCGATCCCGGAAAGATCCGGTCCTTGATCTTCGGCAGCACCGCCTTTTTTTTCTTGAGGCTCGGCCGCGGCTGCCGGTGACGCCGCCTTCTTCACCGTCGCGCTCTGCACTCCGAACATCAGGCTCCTTCTATCGATGATCTTGTTCTCGCCCGTCAAGACGACGCGCTGTACGCCCCCGATGGTGCCGCCATTCACGAGCTTCACCGTCAGCTCGTACTCGCCCGCCTCGAACTCCACGTCGCGCGTCAGCCGCACGCTGAATTTGGTCGTGTTGAAGCGCTTGCCCGTCGCCGGATCTCCGAAGCCGACGTCCATCGGCAGGTTGAGCGACGTCTGTCCGGCGAGCGGGACG
This sequence comes from Myxococcales bacterium, assembly GCA_009692485.1. Taxonomy (GTDB): domain Bacteria; phylum Myxococcota_A; class Polyangia; order Polyangiales; family Polyangiaceae; genus SYFR01. The sequence goes on along the minus strand of SHZB01000257.1, from coordinate 4,506 downwards.
CGGTTCTCGATCGGTTTTTGCGGCGATGCGTCCGTGATCGAGCGCTCGTACATCACCACGGGCTTGAAGCTGAAGATCATGGGCACGTACTCGAGCGTCGGCGTCGAGCCGTAGTCGATCGTGATCTTGAGCTTCCAGGCCCGCGCGTCTTCTTCGGCGCGGTTCGTTGCGAGCTTCACCGAGCCCTTCGCCCACGCCGGCGAGGGCACGGCGAGCGCGATGAGAACCAGCGAAACGAAGAAAGCGAACTTGCGCCAAATGGGAGCCATGGCGGCGGAGCTTGGTGAAGGTGACCGCGCGCCGCAAGGAGGCTCGCGCCGAGCTTCCGTCGCCAACGGGCCATCCGAAGCGGGCTCGTTCACCGAGCACCGCTAGCGGAAGCGCACGAGCTGCAGCGTCGCGATGTCACTCATGCCCCCTGAAGAGCGCAGTGCGATGCGGTGCGCGAGGCCGAGCCGGCGTAACCCATCACGCACCGCCTCGCCGCGAATACGCGCGCGCGCCGGAGGGCCAGCGGTCGCGATGACGAGGACCGTGGTCGTGGGATTGAAATCGCCGGCGTGCTTGACGGCGTCGCTGAGCGCGGCGCGGGCGGCCTCGGAGAGCACCTCCGCGCCGGGCGCAAACGTCACCGTGCCAATGCTGCCGAGCACTGCTGCACCAACGAGCGAGGCCGCGTCGACGTCACCTTGAGCTACTTTTTTCTCGTCGCCCTCGAGGCTCGCGGCGAGCACAGGCTGCTCTTCGCGCACGAGCGCAATCAGCGCCTCGGTCTGCTTTGCGGCCGCAACGATCGACGCGCCCGAGATGAGCTGCGCCGGCTCCGCGGGCGGCTCGCTCAGCTTGCCCGCGAGCACCAGAATCGCGGCCGTCGCCTGAATGCGTTGGACGAGCTTGCCGCTGTCGAGCCAGCTGCGCGCGCGGATCGCGGTGAAGAAACGCAAGCCGCCCGCAAGCGACTTGGCCTCGTCGGTCGAGAGCTTGCCGTCGGCCGCGATGTCGACGGCAAGCTGGCTGGGCGCGACGAAGTCGGCGTCGATGCGCCGGTAGTAGGCACCAACGACTTTGTCGACGACCTCGGGGCGCTCGGCGAGGATGGATTCGGAGGCGACGAGCACGTCCACGATCGCCTCGGGCACGTCCGCGCTCGACAACGCGACGAGCTGCCCGGCGCGTTCTGCACGCGTCACGTACGGCTCCCACAAAACGGCGGCGGCGGCCGGCTCTGCGGCCTCGAGCTCGGCGAAGGCCAGCGCCGAATCGGCCACGCGACGCGGCTCGAAGGACGCGAGCTTGAACGAGACGAAGCGCGCATCGAGCAAGAGCGCGAGAAATTCGCTTGGGGTGCCTGCGGCGTAGGCGACGGACGGCTTGCGCCCCGCCGCGTGCTCAGCGGCGAGCCACGGACCCAGCGCAAGGAGCGAGGTCAGCGCCGGAAATCGCTTGCGATTGAGCACGATCGCGTCCGCCCCGGCGGTGGCATCGATGAGCGCCACGATGCGACCGCGCGGTCGGTTCAAGAGCAGCTGGTCCAGCGTGGTCGCGATGAAATCTGCCGACTCGCCGACCTTGCGTGCTCGTACGGCCTGATCGACCTCGTCCACGTAGCGGAGCGTGATGCCGGACTCGGCTAGCGCGGTCTCTAACGCCGGTCGCCGCAAGACGGCATAGCCGCTGAAGCTGTCCGCGAGCACGGTCACGGTCTGTGGTGCGCGCGACGCGGCCGACGGCGCGGTGGACGCTGCCATGGCGCTCACGATCGCGATGGGCACGGCAGCGTCGGGAGCGCGCGGCCCAGACGCCGTCGGTTCGCGTCCGCTCCGCGAGTACGCGAAGAACGCCGCCATGAGGGCAAGCGCAACAAGCACCGAGACCAGCCTTTGCGACCAGCGCCGCTCGACCTTGGGAAGCTGGGCGCCGGTGTTGGCGAGGCCCCCCACCGTCCCTTCGTTGGGCGATGGCGCGGACTCACCTGGTGCGGCGCGCGGAGCCTCTTCACGGAGGGTCGATGCGTCGGAGGCCACGCTCGCAACAATCGCGGAGCCTCCAGTTTTTGGCGCTTTTTCTGCGGTTTCATCGTCGCTTGCGGTGCTCGGCGCCGTCACCTTCGGGGACTCGGAGACGCCCACGAGATCGGCGACGCACAGAGCCACGCCATTCGGCAAGAGCGGCGCGAGTGCGCTCAACATTTCGTCGGCGCTCTGATAGCGCCCCCGGTTCGCGGGCAAGAGCGCGCGATGCACGAGCTCGGCAACACGCTCGGGCACCAGCGGGGCACGCTCGCAAAGTGGCGGCGCGTCTTCGCAACAAATGGCCAAGAGCAGCTCGCCGAGCGCCTTGACCTCATGAAACGGCGCACGCCCACAGAGCAGCTGATAGAGGACGACGCCGAGCGACCAGAGATCCGCGCGCCCGTCGAGGTCCTTCTGCCCGCGCGCCTGCTCCGGCGACATGTAGAGCGGTGAGCCGATGATGGCGCCGGTCTGGGTCAACACGTGGTCGCCCCCCTCCAGCTCTTCCATGTTCACTTTCGCGATCCCGAAATCGAGGATCTTTACGACGATCTCGTCCTCGTCTCGGCGCGCGAGAAACAGATTTCCAGGCTTGATGTCGCGATGGATGATCCCGGCCTCGTGCGCTTTCTTCAGGCCGCGGCACGCCTGCGCCGCGATCCGTAGCGCGATGTCGGGCGCGAGCTTTCCGACGCGCCGCAAGAGCTCGGCGACGTCCTCGCCCTTCATCAGCTCCATCACCTGAAACGGCAACTCGGTCTCGGGATCGACTCCGCTGTCGAACACCTGGACGATGTGCTGCGTGTCGATCGCGGCGGCCATGCGCGCCTCGCGCTGAAAACGCTGAACCACGGTATCTTTGCCGCGCAGCGCCTCGGAGAGAATGACCTTGATCGCGACGTGGCGGCCGGTGCCGGTGTGCTCCGCCTCGAACACCTTGCCCATCCCACCCTCGCCGATGAGGCGAAGAATGCGGTACCGCCCGGCGACGACGGAGCCGATCACGTGCGCAACCGTAGTACCCCAATTCTAAGAAATCGAGGCACAAGCCGTGCAAGCCACTCGGGCGGCAAGAAGGTGACCAACCCGGCGCACATCAACCATTGCCAGTAACCGACGTCGATCAGCGCCTCCATCCCGAGGTGCAGCGCGAGGAGGATAGGGGCGAGGATGCGCGCGGCTCTCGGGATCCATAACAAGACGGAAGCGAGCGGCTCGATCAACAATACGAAATAGGCAATCGCGACGAGCGCGGGGCGCAACGCGAACCAATCCAAGTCGAAGCGCGCGTAGCGAGTATCCACGAGCGACCGCAGCACCATCTCGCCATGGAGCCAGCCAGGCGCATCGATCCGCTCGACACCGGCGGCGAAATACATGACCGCAGTATGGATTTGCAAAAGACGCATCCCCCACGGGACCACGGAGGCGTCGCGCGGTGCGTCCCCGCGGCGGCGTGCGAGCAGCGCGGGCAGAGAGAGCGAAGCCGCAGGCGCAGCGATCGCCACGTAAAAGACGAAGGGCGCGAGCAGCCACGACCAGCCCTCGCTCAGCTGTGGGTTGTGTGCGTTGAAGATGACGTGCAGCGACGCGGCGACGACGCCGGCCGCGCGCGTGAAGACCCCGAGGAGAAAGCACGCCGCGCTGGCGAGGAGGAGCCCGTAGAGGGCAATCACGGGCGCGATGGAATCGAACAGGTGCAAGACGCGAAACCGCGCGAAGGCTTCATACGCAAGCCCTGTCCAGCCGGGCGAGCGCACGAGCGCGTCGTGTCCGCCGATCCCCTCGGGACCGAACAAGGCCGGCAAATACGGCAAAAGTCGCAGATAGCAGCTCATCAGCACGAGGCCGAGGAGGATGCGCGAGAGCTCGAGACCGATGCCCGAGGTCGGGGCGAAAAACCAATGAACGGCCCGCTCGGCGGCTCTCGCCGGAAACGACCGGTTGACCGCCGGCAGCGCGGCATCAGGCGCATCTGTGGGCGGCGTCATCAGCGTGCCGGGGGCGCCTCGACGGCTTGCCACCACCGCTCGCTGCAATGGTGAATGCCAAGCTCGATCGCGTCCGGGACGGTCGCGCCGTCGGCGAAGCGGCGTGTCTGCCGTTGCACCGTTACCGCAATGGCGGCGTAGTGTGGGCGCCCTCGATAACAGGCTTGGTCGAGGATCGCGAAGAACTGATTCAGCGGGTAGCGATTGAGATCTGGCGCCGCCACGCCACGGCCCAGCTCGTCGAGGGCGCGGTCGAGCTCGCGGACGACGTAGGTCTGAAACGGGTCTTTGCGCCAGGCGCCGCCCTCGTGACGGCACGCGGCGAAGTTGTCCAAGATGGATTCTTCTGCGCCGTCTCTGCGGATCCCGACGAGCCGCACGCAAGTCGCTACCCGCGCGAGGATTTTATCGCCTTGGCCCGTGAACACCGAGAGGCCGGCGGGCCAGGCGAGCTCGGCCAATGCCTGGCTCGCAACGAGCTGAGCGGACGCGAGCGGACCGAC
>SHZB01000256.1 GCA_009692485.1 Myxococcales bacterium | reverse complement strand
GGGGCAGGGCGTCGCCCATCTCGTTGGGGCCGTCGCCGCGGCTCAGAACGTCGCCGAGCCCGAGCTGGCCGTAGTCGTTCCGCCCCCAGCACTTGGCGGAGGCGTCGCTCATGATCGCGCAGGTGACGCCGCCACCCGCGAAGACGGTCTTGGCGTAGGGGCCCAAGGCCATGCAGGTTCCGGCGACGCAGGCTTGCTTGGAGCCGCACACGTCGCCGCAAACCCCGCAATTTGCGGGATCGAGCTGCGTGTTCGTGCACACGCCGCCGCATTTGGTGGTGCCGCCGACGCAAGTGAGCGCGCAGTTGCCGCCCGAGCAGACCTCGCCCGCGAGGCAGGCCTTTCCGCAAACCCCGCAATTTGCGGGATCGAGCTGCATGTTGGTGCACGCGTTGTTGCAAATCGTCGTGCCACCGATGCAAGTGAGCGCGCAGTTGCCGCCCGAGCAGACCTGGCCCGCCGCGCATGGCTTGTTGCAGCCGCCGCAGTTGGCGATGTCGAGCTGCGTGTTGGTGCACGCGCCGTTGCATTTGGTCGTGCCACCGATGCACGTGAGCGCGCAGTTGCCGCCCGAGCAGACCTCGGCCGCCGCGCAGGCTTTCTTGCACGTGCCGCAATGCGCGGTGTTGAGCTGCGTGTCGACGCACACGTCGGCGTTGTTCGCGTTCTGGCATTTCGTGGTGCCGCCCGCGCAGTTCGTCACGCACACGCCGCCCTGGCACATCAAGCCAAAGGCGCACGCCTGCCCGCAGTTGCCGCAGTGTTCCGACGAGGTCATCGTGTCGACGCAGACATCCGTGGCGCTGCCGCCGCCGGCGCCGCTGCCGCCACCGCTGCCGCCACCGCCCGCCTCGCTGCAGAGCTTCGTGCCGCCGACGCACACGGTCTTGCACGCGCCCGCGACGCAGGATTTTCCGCTCGAGCAAGCCGCATCGCACTTGCCGCAGTGAGCCGCGTCGTTCGACACGTTGACGCAGATGGCGCCGTTCACGCCGCTGCACTCGGTCGTGCCGCCGTTGCAGTCGTCGGCGCAAGTGCCGTCGCTGCACACCTGGTCGGCGGTGCACGCGAGCCCGCATCCGCCGCAGTGCTTGGCGTCGGTCTTCGTGTTGATGCAAGCGGCGACGGGCGGGTCATTCGGCGCCTCCGCTGCCACGTCGCACTTGGTCGTGCCGCCCGTGCAACTGAAGCCGCAGCTGCCCTCCGAGCAGACCTCGCCCGCGGCGCACACCGTGCCGCAAGTGCCGCAATTTGCGGGATCAAAGCGCGGATCGACGCAGCTCGTGCCGCAAGTGACGAGGGTGCCGACACACCCCAACGCGCCGCCGCCCGCGCCGCCGCCCACGCCGCCGCCGGTGCCGCTAGGACCATCGGGCGCGAAGTCCGTGCCGCACGCCGCGCCAAGCCAGGCCGCGATGAACACGAGCCCGACAGCCCCCGCAATTGGAATGAGTTTCATCGACATCGACGTGTGTTCCCCGCGAGCATCGCTATCGCAGCGCGCGAACGAGCGCAAGGTGCGACAAGCTCGAGTGTAGACAAGCTCGAGCAGGCTCGCCGTCGGTCGAACCGCGGTCGTTGCACGCCAAGGGTTGCGCGACTAAACAGGCCACTCGCAGTGACCACGCGCGACGGACCGACCAGGCCATCATGCATCCGCTGATTCGAATCCCGGCCGTCGACATTCACGTCGAGGGGCTTGAAGTGTGCGTCGCTCTTCCGGCGTCGTGGCTCGACGAGGCGCTCGGCGACTGCGGCTTGAGCGCGCTCGGGCAAGCGAACGGGCAGCTGAGCGGACGCTTGTCTCGCTCCGAAGACGACATCGTCGTGCGCTGCCGCGTCAAGGCGAGCCTCGCGGGGACCTGTGTGCGTTGCCTCGATCCCGCGCCCATCGAGGTCACCGCAGATATGTCCGTGCTGCTCACGATGGTGCCGCGCGCCCCCGCCCGTGGAGCGCACGAAGGCAAGGGTGCGAAGCGAGCAAGTCGCGCGCAGCTCGGCCGAGATGAGGCAGCCCGAGAGCGACTCAGTGATGGGCGAGCAGGTGGTGCGCGATCAGCGGATGCGCGACTCAATGATGGGCGAGCAGGTGATGCGCGACTAGCGGATGCGCGACTCAATGATGGGCGATCAGGTGATGCGCGACTAGCGGATGCGCGACTCAATGATGGGCGAGCAGGTGATGCGCGATTAGGTCGAGAACGCTCAAGTCATGCGCACCCCGATCGAGAGCGAGCGAGCCGCCCGGGGCCTGGCCGTAGTAGCGAGGCGGCCCATGCGAAGCCGAGTCGAGCGCGCGCGAGCCGTTCGGGCGCGGCGAGCGAAGATCTCGACGGCTACGAGTTCACCGCGCGGGAGGCGGAGACCGACGTCTACGATGGCGAGACCGTCGTGCTCGATGCCCTCGTGCGCGAGGCGATTCTGCTCGAGGTGCCGAACTTTCCCTTGTGCTCCGAAGAGTGCCCGGGTATCCGTCCCGCCCCCGATCGGGCCCTCGGCTTTGCCGCGGTGGCACCGACGCCGGTCGATCCCCGGCTTGCGCCGCTTGGCGCGTTTCGCAAGAAACTCGGAGGCGCGGCCACCCTCGATGATCTGGTCGCGGCGGCAGCCGAGCGTTCGGCCGCCATGGGACGCAAGCCCGTCCTGCGCTCGAGCGCGCGACCGACAACGAAGATTCCGGCAGCGAAAAAATCAGCGGCGAAAAAACCGGCAGCGAATCAACCGGCAGCGAATGAGCCGGCAGCGAATCAACCGGCAGCGAATAAGAAGTGACTTGAACTCGTGGCACCTCAAGCTCGCCCAGAGCGTAGAGCGCCGCTAGACCAACACTAGATCACCACTAGACCAACACTAGAGACCAACAGGAGCAGGGCCGTGGCCGTACCGAAGCGAAAGACGACTCCGAGCAAGCGTGACATGCGTCGCGCGCAGAACGTGAAGATCACGCCGGCGCAATACATCCATTGCGACAATTGCCGTAACGTCACCCAACCGCATCGGGCTTGCGCGGCGTGCGGATTTTACAAGGGCCGTCTGGTCATCGCGGTGAAGCCCACCGCGGGCTGAGCGCCGCTCGGTGACAGTCGAGCAAGCCAACCCAGCGCACGCCAACCCAGCGCACGCGCTCCCGAGGAGCCGCATTCTCGGCACCGGAAGCTACGCGCCGCTCCGCGTGATGCCCAACGCCGAGATCGAACGCATCGTCGAAACCACGGACGAGTGGATCGAGTCGCGCACCGGGATCCGCCGCCGCCACATCGCCGCCGAGGGCGAGACCACCAGCGATCTCGCGGCCGAGGCTGGCCGGCGCGCGCTCCAGGCCGCGGGGCTGAACGTCGCGGATCTCGATCTCATCATCGTGGGCACGGTCACCCCAGACTCGCCCATCCCGAGCTGCGCCGTGCTCGTTCAAAAAAAGCTCGGCGCCTCGGAAATACCGGCGTTTGACATCGCGGCGGCCTGCGCGGGCTTCGTCTACGGGCTCACCATCGCCGACCAGTTCATCGCCACCGGGGCCGCTCGTTCGGTCCTCGTCATCGGCGTGGAGCTCTTGTCGCGCGCGGTGAACTGGACCGATCGCACCACCTGCGTGCTCTTCGGCGATGGCGCCGGGGCCGTCGTGCTCGGACCGTCCAGCATGAGCAAATCGGATGAGCCGCCGCGCTCGTCTCCGCCCGGGATTCTATCGACGTGCATCTTCACGGATGGCTCGCTCGCCGGGGCGCTTAACATTCCGGCCGGCGGCTCCGCACACCCGCCCGACGAAGAGGTCCTCCGCACGCGGCAAAACAAGGTGCACATGAACGGGCAAGACGTGTTTCGCACGGCGGTCAAGCAGCTGACGGCCTCATCGACGCACGCGCTCAAAGCCTCGGGGCTCACCAGTCGCGAGCTCGACTGGGTCGTTCCGCACCAGGCGAACATGCGCATCATCAGCCAGGTGTCGCACCGGCTCGGCTTCCCGCTCACGAAGATGGTGCTGAACCTCGAAGAGTACGGCAACACCTCGAGCGCATCGATCCCCATCGCGCTCGACGAGGCCGTCCGTGACGGGCGCATCCAACCCGGCCAGCACGTGCTGATGTGCGCGCTCGGCGCCGGGATCTCCTGGGGCGCTGCCGTCGTGCGCATGTAACGCCGCGAGCGCGGCTATTGGCATATCGGCGGTATGGCCACGAGCGCGGCTATTGGCATAACGGCGGTATGGCCACGAGCGCGGCTATTGGCATATCGGCGGTATGGCCACGGGCGCGGCTATTGGCATAACGGCGGTATGGCCACGAGCGCGGCTATCGGCATGAGCGCTACGGGTTGGAGAGGTAGACCAACACGGAGTTGTCGACGTTGGCCCTTGCGTGCGTCACGACGATGTCGGGCGCGCCGTCGCCGTTGAGGTCCCCGATCGCGAGGCTCTTCGGCACGGCATGCGTCGGGACGGGAAAGCCCGTCGCGAGCGAGAAGCTCCCGCTTGGTTCAGGTACACGTAGAGCGCGCCAAGGTTGAGGTTGTCCACGTACAGCGCTGCGAGGTCGTCGTCGCCATCGACGTCGAGATCATGCGCCGCGACCGCGACCAGGCCTGCCCCACTTTTTTGCGTGCCGATGGGGTACGAAGCGTTTTCCGTCATTGCGGTAGGCGAGCCAACCACGACCTTCAATTGGGATTTGGCGGCGGCGCCGCCGAAGCTGACCACAGCGAGGTCGCGAAATGTGTCCCCGTTCGCGTCGAAGCCGACGAGCGCGCGCGCCGGGTGCGTCAGCGGTACCGTCGCCTCGAATTCCTTGGTCGGGACGAGGCCAAGCAAGCGCAGCTCCTTCGCGTCTTTGCAAGCGACGGCTAGCTGCGGGGTGGTCTTGCCGAGGAAGTCTCCGGTCGCCAGGGCTCCAGGTTTGTCGCAAGCGAGGCTGTAGGACGGCGCGTTCTGGGCGATGCCTGACCAAACGGCTATGCCATTGTTGCTCGGCACCGAGCCGATGGCCACGTGCGCCGTCGTCCCGGTAACGGCCGCGAGCGCGACATCGGCGCCAGCGCCTGGCAGGTTGGTGGCGACCGATTTGGCCAAGGCACACTTGTTCATCTCGTGGGCGGCCATGAGCCGCGTCGCGGCCGTCTGGCCGTCATGAATCGTTACGACCTTGGGCTTGCCGTCTAGGTCGAGATCGCCCAGAGCCATCGCCGCAGGCGCGTTCGCAATTGACAAGCTCGGCTTCACATCGAAGACGCCGGCGCCCTTGTTGAGCAGCGGGATGAGCGCCCCTACGCTCGCGCCCAGGTTGTGCCCCAGGACAAGCACATCGAGGTCGCCGTCGCTTTCACAGTCGAGCAACAGGACGTCATTGAGCCGTCCCGCGCCGAGGCTCTTGTCGTTTGGCACCGACGGAAGGCACAGCTCGCCCGCGACCGCGCAACCATCGTTGCACTTGGGCGTCGCTCCGGCGCACGGATCTCCACCGCCCGTGCCGCCCGCGCCGCCATTGTTGGCCATACCACCCGCGCTCGTGGCCGTCGTGGAGGCGGCCTAGGTGCCCGCAAATCCGGTGCATCCCGCCACGCCGAGCGCCGCGAAGAACGTTGCCGCGGACCGAGCCGCGAGTGAGCGCCGCGGAGCATTCATCGCCCGAATGTAGATGTCCTTCGCCGGGCCTGGCAAGCGCGTTGGGCCGCGGGGTCGG
>SHZB01000255.1 GCA_009692485.1 Myxococcales bacterium | reverse complement strand
TCTGGATACCAAACCAGCCGCACGCCACGATCGCCCGCAAAATCGCGGCAAAATTGGCCCCGAGCACGCCGTAGCTGGCGCGCGCGAAGACCGGAAACGGAATGCCGTATTTCGTGCCCGCGTGCGCATTGAGCACCATCGGCAAGAGCACGATGAGGTTGGCGAGCGAGACGGTGAGCACGCCCTGCCACCACGCCATCCCCTCGCGCACGAGATCCGCGGCGAGCTGGTAGGTCGGAATGCAGACGCACATCCCGACCCAGAGGGCCGCGATATGCCACATCCCCCACGTTCGCTTGTCCATCGGGACCGGCGCCAGATCATCGTTGTAGAGGAGTGGGTCTCTTGTAGTTTCCGACACCGGAATTCGGTACTAGACGACTGCAGTGGTGTCGAGACTCCTCAAGGGGCATGCCCAATTTCTCAGCGAGCACGCGAGCGCGGCGGGCGATCTGGTGCGCCAGCTCGCGGGCGGTCAACAGAGCCCGGACGCCCTCTTCGTCGGCTGCTCGGACTCGCGCGTCGTGCCCGAGTTGCTCACGGCGAGCATGCCCGGGCGGCTATTCGTCGTACGCAACGTCGCGAACCTGATTCCGCCTCTCGATCATGCCGATGACAGCGTCGGCGCCGCGCTCGAATATGCGATCGGCGTGCTCGAGGTCCCGCACCTCGTCGTGTGCGGGCACTACGGCTGCGGCGGCGTTCGAGCAGCCCTCGACGGCGGACTCGTCGCCGCGAATTTGCCATCGCTCGGGTACTGGCTCGACGGCATTCGCCCTGCGGTGGAGCTGGCGGTGGGCGAGGGCTATGAAGAGCGCTACCGCGATGCCGTCGAAAAGAGCGTGCTGCTCTCCCTCGGCAACGTCGCGAGCTACCCCGTCGCGGCGCGGGCCATCGCGGAAGGCAAGCTCGAGCTGCACGCGTGGGTCTACGACCTCGATTCCCTCGCGCTCGCGGTCTACCTCGCCGACGAGGCCAGGTTCGCCACCGCGCGGGAAGCCTCTGCGCGTGATCGACGGCTCTGATTCACGGCCTGATGCACTGCGTGAACCACGGCCGGATTCACTGCGTCATTCACGACCCGATTCATCACCTGACTCACATCCTGATTCGCGATGGTGCGCCGGGCGGCGAGACCCTGGTAGCGTCGCCGGCGTGATGCATCGCATGCGCGCGTTCGGTTCGGGGCTCCTTGTCCTCGTGGCAGCAGCGGTGGCGGGGTGTTCGGAAGAAGCGAGCTCTGGTGGCGGCTCGGGCGCCGGCGTGAGCAGCGGCGGTGGCGGTGGCGGTGCCGGGCCGGTCGGGCCGGTCGGGCCGATCAGCGGCGAGGTCAAGCGCTACGACGTGGCCTTCGATCTCACGACCATGGCGCTTCGCTCCACGCTGAGCATCGACGTCGCCGAGCCCGGAGGCGATTGCTTCGACATCGACTGTGCGCTCGAGGTGAGCGACGTAACGCTAAATGGCAATCCGGCAGGCTCGGCCGAAGTCCTCGATGGCAAGCTCTCGGCCTGCGGCACCGGGAGCAAAGCGGGAGCGCTGACACTCGCGGCACACGCATTCGTTCCCGAAGGGACGGCCGGCGGGCTCGACGTCGGATTCTCGCGCTCGAAGAACCTCGCGGGCGGAAGCTTTGCCTATTTGCTCAGCTGGGTGGGCGGCTGCGACCGCTTCGGGCCGTGCGACGACGACCCCTCGAAGCTCGTCGAGTTCGGATTCAACATTACGCACGCACCGGGCAACGTCGTCTTGTGTCCGGGGGCGCTCGTACCAGGAAGCACCAACACGACTTGTGAGCTGTCCGGCACGCTCGCTCCCACGTATTCGGCATACGCGCTCGCCGCGGATCCAGACTGGGTTCGCACGCCGTTCGTGAAGGCGGCCGGTACCGACCTCGTGTTCTACGAGGTGCCGGGCGGCAAGCTGCGCGCCACGCTCGATGCCAGTGCCGTCGGCACGATGCTCGAATGGCTGACGACCACGCTCGGCCCGATGCCTTATGGCCCAGAGCTCCGCGTCGCGGGCGCGCCGACTGCGTGGTTTGGATTCGAGCACCCGGCGAACATCCTGCTGCGGGAAGATCTGCCGAACTACGACGGCGATCCTTATGCCAATACGACCATGCATGTCCTCGTGCACGAGGTCGTTCATCAGTGGGCAGGCGACCGCAGCACGCTCGCGTCCGAGGCCGATTTCGTATGGAAAGAGGCCATTGCGGAATACCTGACGTACGTCTTCGAAGACGAGCACGGCGCGCCCGGTGATGCGGCGGCATCCCTCGCCTATTGGGATGAGATCGCTCTCGGCGCGGACTACCACCCAAGACCGATGGACCAACCCACGCCGCCTTTGGCGAAGTTCTACGGCGACGTGTACGGACCGGGGCCGATGGTGCTCTTCGTGCAACTCGAGTCCATGTTCGGTCGCCCAGCCATCCTCGCTGCCATCGCCGCTTTCCTCGCCGAGCCGGGGTCGCGGAGCGTCGAGGAGCTGAGGGCCGCGCTCGAGCTCGCGACCAAGGTCGAGCTCAAGGCCTATTTCGATGCATGGGTATTCGGAACCGGCAAACCGGAATGGCCAACAGTGGGAGTCGAGACGAGCCAGCTTGGCACGGAGGTTACCGTCACGGTCACGCAGTCCACGCCGTCCAAGAAGCTTCACGGCTGCCTCGTCGAAGTCGACGTCGTCGGCGCGAGCAAGACCGCTACCGCGCTCGTCGATTTCGGGGTGACGCCTACCGAGGCCAAGAAGAGCGTGACCGTGTCGCTCGACGAGCCGATCGTCAAAGTGGTCATCGATCCACGAAACCGACTCGTCAGCTGGCACGCCGCGACGGCTACGCAAGAGCGAGCCCGCCCGCGGCGCAAAGCGATCCCATTCTGAAGCTGACCGCCCAAGACTCGCCCGCCGCCGATGAGGATGAGATAGTTCGAAGCCATGCCCATGCCCGCGCCCAGCCTCATGTCGAAAGTCCAGCGGCTCATCGCGCGCTCGGTGCTCACGCTGCCGAGGCCAGTGGTCGCGCGTCTCGCGGGGGCGCCGATCGAAAAGGATGGCAACGTCCTCGATCGCCAGGTGCAGCTTGCCCTCACGCTCGGTCGGCTCGCACGTCGCAAGAGCGCGCCGGAGCTTGGACCGGTCAAGTATCGTCGAGAGCTCGATGAGATCGGCGTGGCTCTCGCGCCGGCGCCTGCATCGCTCGCTGCGGTGCGCGATCTCGAGGTGCCGTGTGCCGGGCAACACCTCGCGCGTGCGCGGCTTTATGTGCCCCACGGCAACGAAGCGCCGTCGCCGGGGCTCGTCTATTTTCACGGCGGTGGGTTCGTCGCCGGCAGCATCGAATCGCACGACGCCGTCTGCCGCGACCTCGCAACAGGGGCGCGCTGCCGCGTGTTGTCGGTCGAATATCGACTCGCACCGGAGCACAAGTTCCCGGCCGCGTCCGATGACGCGGAGACGGCGGTGGCGTTCGCGCTCGACCACGCCGAAGAACTGGGCCTCGACCCAAGCCGGCTCGCTATCGGCGGCGACAGCGCCGGCGGCAACCTCGCGGCGGTGACGGCGCTGGCCATGCGCGGGAGGGCGCACGCACCGGTGGCGCAGTTGCTGATTTATCCGGCTTGCGACCTGACGATGTCGTCACCTTCGATCGAATCGCTCGGCCAAGGCTTCATGCTCGAGACGGACACGATCCGGTGGTTCCGCGAGCAGTACTTGCCCGCGGGCCACGACCGACGCGATCCGCGCGTGTCGCCGCTGTTCGCGCCTTCGTTCGCGGGTGCGCCGCCCGCCATCGTCGTGACCGCCGGCTTCGATCCGCTGCGCGACGAGGGACTCGCCTACGCCCAGAAGCTACGCGACGCCGGAGTCAGTGTGACCGAGCACCGCGAAGGCGCGCTCTTTCACGGCTTCCTGCACACCACCGGCGCGATCACTGCGGCCCGCGCGGCGCTCGAGGCGATCGCGCTCGCTCTCGGCCGCGCCCTCGGGACGATTGGCACTTAGCGCAGCGATTGGCACTTAGCGCGACGCTTGGCTCACTCCGCGCTGAGGACTTCGCCGCTCTGGAGCAGCTCGACGACGGTCTCGACGCCACGCTCGGCGTTCCACTTCGAGCTGTAGGTCTCGCCGACGCCGATGACCTTGCCGTTCTGCGCCTCGAGCACGAAGTAGTGCTGACCGTCGGCGGCCTCTTTCACTTCGTAGCTCGCCTCGACGACGCCGTTGTCGAGCACCGACACGATGCCGTTCTTGGCGCTCGCGCGCTGCTTGTAGCCCTGGGACTGAAGGACGATCTCGCCGTTCTTCGCGCGCAGGTGAAAGTAGTACTTGCCGTCGAGGCCGCGGAAGAGCTGAAAGAGCGTGGTCCCCGTCGGCGCATCCGAGACTACGCTCGTCTTGGCGATGATGCTCGAGGTCGTGCCGATCGATTTCAACGCGCTCGACTTGGTCGTGTAGAGCTCGCTGGTGCCGAGCACTTCGCCGTTCTGCGCGAGGAGGTTCCAGTAGTACTGGCCGTTGCGCGCCTGGAGCAGCTCGAAGCTGTTCGGATCGACGCCGTTGGTCTGGCACGACGCGACGCCTGCCTCGGCTCCACCGAGCGAGGCATAGCCCTCCGAACGCATCATCTTCTCGCCATTCGCCGCGAGCAGATGAAAGTAGTGCTGCTTGTCCTTGCCGACGAAAGTCTCGAAGCGGCCGCTCTTCGCGGTCACGTCCTGCACGACCTCGGAGTAGTCGGTCTCGACGGCGCAGCCGGTGACGAACGCGGGCGTGGCGGTGAGGGCGAGGGCGATGAACAAGCGAGTTGCGTGGGTGCGAAGGGTCATGACGAAGGCTCCTGGTGGCCGCGGCGCAAACCGCGTCGTGTTGGTTTCGTGCCGGCTTAAAGCATGGTGCGTGCCACACAAAACTTGGCCTAACTACAAGTACTTACGCAAAGTAGCGCTGCCGAGTGTTGCTTAATTGCAACTGCATTTGCGCTAGCGGCACGTTGGCTTGCACTAGGTTTCCAACGCGCGAGTCATCGCCTGGCCGCATGACCATGGCGAAAACGTGACTGCGAGGATGGGCTCCAGCGTGGAAGATGGCGCTCGCCGTGCTTGCCATCACAATCTTCTTCGTCGGCCACTGGATCTCGAGCGTCTTCTTCCAGTCGCTGTACCTGCACCGGTATTGCGCCCATCGCATGTTCACGATGTCGAAGGGCTGGGAGCGCTTCTTCCACTTCTGCACCTTCGTGACGCAGGGCTCGTCGTTTCTGATGCCGCGCGGCTACATGCTGCTGCACCGGGAGCACCACGCATTCAGCGACACCGCGCGCGATCCGCACTCGCCGCACGTGTTCAAGAATCTCGTCGAGATGATGAATCACACGCGCGATCGCTACCGCGGGATCCTGGCCGGCCGGATCACGCCCGAGGCGCGCTTCGACGGAGACTGCCCGAGCTGGCCTGCGGTCGATTCGCTCGCCAACGGCTGGACGATGCGGCTCGCCTTCGGCACGGCGTACACGCTCTTCTACATCGCGTTCGCGCCGCACTGGGCGTGCTTTCTGCTGTTGCCATTTCACTATCTGATGGGTCCGGTGCACGGCGCCATCGTGAACTGGGCAGGGCACATGTACGGCTACCGCAATTTCGATACGAACGACCGTTCGCGAAACACGCTCATCGTG
>SHZB01000254.1 GCA_009692485.1 Myxococcales bacterium | reverse complement strand
TCGAATCTCCGCCCCCGCCCGCTCCGCCCGGTCCCGCATCTCCCGCTCCGCTGCCGGCACCAGCGGTCTCTTTGCCGACGTCCGATGAGCAACCGTAGGCGGCCGCCAAGAAAAGCCCAGCCAACCATCCGAGACGTGCCGTGCGCATGCGTTTGTTACCCCGAGTGCAGAAGGTTACGAAGCTCGCCCGGTGACCTGCGCCACCAGACCCCAAGAACTATAGAAGCGCACGACGAATGGCAAGGGGTAGCGCAGGTTTCAACGCCGCCGCATGCCTCAGCGCCTCCGCAGGTGTGAGGGCTTTCAGTTGCCGAAATTCTCGGGACTGCCGCCGGAGAGCGTGGGGCTCGCTTGTCCGACTTGCACCACCACGGAAAGAAACGCCGACGGCTTGAAGCCCTCGTCGGGACCGGTCGCGCGCGTGATGTAGGTCATGCCGAGGCCGGCGAGCAACCCAAGGCTCGTGGTGTTGCCACCCGCGCCGAGCACGGGGAGGGTCGGGGCGATACCGATGTAGCTCATCAGGCCGAGCCGCTGATCTCCGAGATCTTGCACGAAGCCTCCGAGCTGCAACGCGACCGGGAAGGCCTTGCGTTCGACCGGGTCGTAGCTGTCGAGCGCGAACGCGATGCCGACGGCGCTGAGCACGCTGCGGGTGATGAGCGGCCGCTCGGCCCACGGCGCGCGCGTCACTTGCAAGGTCGCGAGCATCGCCGGCAACGTGAAGTATCCGCGCACGCAGCTGCCCGCGGACTCCGCCGTCTCGAAGTTGCTCTCGCCGCACAAGGGCGCGGTGTGGATCGTGACCGAGCCGATGAGCCGAACGAGTTGCTCGGCGTTCGTGCCCCGCAGCTCGCGGCGCAAATAACGCGCGGCATCGCTCACGAGCACGACGTTGCCGAGCGGACTCATGGGGTTGGAGTAGACCTCGAGCAAGAGGCGCGACTCTCCGTCGAAGGCGAGCGGCGGCAGGCGAAAGATCGAGTCGGTGGGCGTGACGACCCAGTCGCCTTCGAACAGGGGGCGGCTCGTGCCGTCGTCCGAAGCCTTGTCCGTGCGGCGAAGGACGACCCGTAGCGCGAGCGGGGCGATGAGCCGGCGTTTGGTCTGTCCGCGCAGCTCGAGCCGGCAGTTGCCGCGCTGCATCGGCTCGGGCGCGATCACGAGGTGCTGGTGCGCGAGCGGTTGCTGCTTGGTGCTGGTCGCCGGAGTCGAGAGGCGAGCACCCTTGACAAGATGATGATTCAATGCATCGGTCGCCGCCACAACCGCGACCGGCGACCGGGGAGCTGCCGCGACGGGCGCGCTCCCGGGCGCGGGCGAGGCCGTGGGCGAGGGCGATGCCGCGGGCTTGAGCGAGAGCGGGCCGCAATCGACGATCAGCTCGTCGAGCCTCGGATCGGGGAAGAGCAAGGGCGGCGGCTCGGGGCTGATCATGTCCTCGAGCGGCGGCAGGCTCACGCGGAAGGTCGCGCTCACGACGCTGCCGGCGGCGGGCGAGTCGAGGTTGAAGGCCGTCGCGCGCACGAAGCCACCGCCCGGGAAAATTCGCAAGATGCGGCCATCCGGCTGCTCGCAGCCACCCGACGCGACGAGGACGACGGGCACTGTGACGGTGCGCTGAAAGGGCTGCACGCGCGTGTTGCCGCAGGCGTCCGCGATGGCGAGGTATTGAAAGCGCGCGAGCTCGCTCGTGTCGGGCCAACGCAGGCCGAGAAATAGCTCCGCGGAGTCCGACGTCGGGGCTTCGGCCGTGCCGCGGTCTCGGCACTCGGCCACTTCGTCACCGACGCGCGCGCGTACGGCGACGGGTGGGTACGCGCATTGATGCCGATACGAACGGCGACCGAGCAGGCGCGGATCGAAGAGGAGCTTGCCGGTCGGGTCCGCCGCGTCGGGTTGCCAGACCGTGAGCGGAAGGGGCTGCATCGGCGTCTGCAGCTTGATCGATTGCAAGAGGCCCGCGCCGTTTGCCTCCGCGCCGCCCGGCGTCGTGAGCTCGCAGCCGCCCGTGCAAATCCAAGCACGCGCACCGCGCCGTGCGGCCTCGATCGGACGGGCATCGGTGCCGACGACGTGCATCCACGCTTTGTCGGCGTCCGGGAAAATTTCGGTGGCGGCCGCGGCCTCGGCGATGCCGGTGGCGCCCGCGCCAGGGACGCGCAAGACGCGCACGGCGCCGACCCAATCTTCGGTGATCGGCACCGAGCCATCCGGCGCGACAGTCGGTCGCGGCAAGGCATGTCCGTGATTCGGATCGGCCGCGGCGAGGGCGCGATTGGGCGCTGCCGCGGGCTGTGCCGAGCCCGGGGCTGCGATCAGAATAGTGCAGGAAATAACGGCGAATACGGCGATTTCTGCGGCGAAGCGGAGGCGCGGACGAGGCGTGTTCATGGCTCCACCACGATGGGCAAGGAGGCGCAGCTTGGGGTGATGTAGAGCGCCGGCGAGACCGAGAGCGTGACCTTGCCGGCGGCGAGCGCGCGCCCGAAGACGCTGAGCGGCACGTCGCCTTCGTCCGCGCCGGGGAGCTTCACGGTCGCGTCCACGAGCGAGAAGACCTCCGGGTCGGAGCTGGTGACGTCGACCTTGAGCGCGAGTTGATTCAGATCCGAGTCGAAGGCCGAGAGCTCGAGCACCTTCACGAGCACGAGGGGGTCAAGGCTGAGCGTCGCGTCTGCCGTCACGACCCGCAAGAGGCGCGGCTCTGGATCGACCGAGAGCGTGAGGGAATCGCCCTTCGTGTCGCCGGATGCGTAGGCCACGGGGACGTTGCCGCCGAGGTCGCTGAAGCAAAAGAAGAAAGGCGGCGATTGGCCGACGGCGTCGAGCTGCACTCGCAGTCGACTGGCGTGAGGGGGCAGGCAGTCGGGCTCGAGCGACACGAAGGCCTCGGGGTGAAGGCTCTCGATGAGGACCGGCGCGTGCTCGAGCGAGGCTGGGCTGAACGTGGGCGGCGTCGCGCGGATCTGCGCCTCGCGAACCCGGATGGCGCCCGCGGGCCACTTGTCGAAGCTCTGGTCGGGCATCGGCGCGAGGGTGCACTCGAGGCGGTTGTACTTTGCCGGCACGCGATTTCCGGCGATCCCGGAGACGAGCAGGACGAAATCGCTCGTGCCATCGGGAATTCCGGCGGGACGGATCGTGAGCGGTTGTTCTTCCGTGCGTCCGACGACCTGGATGGCGAGGGTGCCCGAGTATCCCGACTCGCTCCGCGCGAAGAAGCTCGCGAAACCGTCGGCGCCGGCGGTGCAGCGAAAAGCGCCCGGCAGGGCCACGCAGGTGCCGTCATCGGACGCGAGCAACCGGACGGCGCCCGGTGGCTCGACGATCAGATCGACGTACGCGCCGCGGTCCGGTGCGGCGCCGACGCTGAGGTAGAGGCCGATGCTTTTTTCGAAGGGCAGCTGCCGCGGCGTGACCGGCACGCCCGCGCCGTTGAGAATATCCGCGGCGAAGAGGGCGGCGTCGTCCGCAAGGAACTTGAGCGCGCCGTCCGACGCGAGCGGGTGCGTGTCGGTCACGCAGCTTGCCGATGCCAAGAGTGCCGAGGCCAAGAGTGCTGCGGCCGCGAGCTTCAACGCCCCTCGAAGAGCTCCGCGTACTCGGTACCGAAGGGGTGCCGGTGCCATGCCTGCAGCCGTTGAGGAAAGCCAGATTCGTCGATGGTTTCGCATTCTCCGAACTCCCAGTCCGTGTGCCAGCTCGCCGTGCCGGTGGTCGTGTCCGGGCTCATCGAGTGGGCGGCCACGCTTCGATCTTCCGTCGCCTCGGTGCGGTCGGAAATGCCATGTTTTGTGCCGTTTTCTGCGCTGGCGAGCGTGGTCGGAGCGAGCGTCGCGTGCACGCTAGCGGCTCCCGCAACGACGTGCGCCTCGAGCACCTGAAGCGGCACTCGGGCGACGCGACCGCCGGGCAAAGGGACGAGGAATTTCGGGGACTCGGTCTCGTCTTGCATAGCGGACAATCTCCTCGCTGGTCTTCGTGGGGCCCATCGACGGCGGCGACCGGGGCAGAGCATAGCCCGGTCATTGTCGCCCGGTGAAACAGCTACAAAAGGAAATGCGCAACGACCATGCCTGCCGTCGGCACACGAGGGCTGCGGCAGGTGGTCCCGGTCGGGCGAGGGGCTGTGCGCGATGGACAGGAAAAAAGTAGGACGCTCACTTGGCGCGAGGTGTTCCACGAGGTGCGCGCCCGAAGCGTGCTCGGCGTGCCATCGCGGCATTTGCTGACCGCGATATTATTTGCTGACCGCGGGGATTGTCGCAGGCGCGCGCTTGGCGCAGCATTGGGTCGATGCCCCTCGGGTACCCATGACGAACGAGAGCGGAGCGGGGCGCATCGGAAGCGTCATTCAGGGCAAGTACCGGATCGACTCCACGCTCGGCGCTGGCGGGATGGGGCAGGTGTACCGGGCGTGTCACGAGGAGCTCGGCAAGACCGTCGCGATCAAGTTTCTGAACGTGACCGAGCAGGCGGACGAGGCGCAGGTGGCGCGGTTTCTGCGCGAGGCGCGTGCCATCAGCGCGGTGACGAGCGCGCACATCGTGGAGCTCTTCGACTGGGGGCGTGATGCGGCGGGGCAGCCGTTCTTGGTGATGGAGCTGCTCGAGGGACGGGAGCTCCGCGCGAGGATGGAGCAGTACGGCAAGCTGCCGGTGCGCGAGGCCGTGCGTTTCGCGATCCAGATCTTGCGCGGCCTGAAACGCGTTCACGCCGCGGGCATCGTGCATCGCGATCTCAAGCCGGAAAACGTGTTCATCGTCACCGGCGACGACGAAGAACTGCACCTGAAAATCCTCGATTTTGGCCTCAGCAAGCTCGTCGATTCGGACGGCAGCCTCCTCGCGCGCTCGCCTCGGCTCACGCAGGCCGGCGCGGTCATAGGCACCCCGCTGTACATGGCGCCCGAGCAGGTCGAGGCGCTCGACGGCGTCGATCATCGCGTCGATCTGTGGGCGATGGGCGTCATCTTGTACGAGATGCTGTGCGGGGCGCCACCCTTCGTCGAGCGCTCGTATGCGCGGCTGGTGATGGCGATCTGCCAGCTCGACGCGGCGCCGCCTTCGCGCCTCAACGGGGACGTGCCGAGCGCGCTCGACGCCTTGCTCGCACGTGCGCTGCGTCGCGACCCGGCGGAGCGATTTCAGTCGGCGGACGAGTTCCTGGCGGCGCTGGGCGCTCTCGACGCTGTGCTCCTTGCCGGGTCGGGGCCGCGGACAATCACCGAACGATCGGCGAGCAGCGCGGAGGCGTCGCTGCTGCCCCCCGGTTCCGACACGTCGCCGTCGGGGGGAGCGAGGCCGTCCGGGGGAGCGAGCCCGTCCGCGGCGCGCTTGGAAGAGGGTTGCATGGTGCGCGCTGCGGATCTCGCTGGTCCCCTCGATGCGACGATCGTCTCGCCGACGCGCGGTGGCGCAACGGTGTGGCTCACCGACGCGCCGCTGTTCTCGCTCTGGCGCGGAGAGGTCGCGTCGCCGGATCGCCTGCGGATCGAGGCGCGCGACGGCTCGGTTCGCGACTTGCGGCTCGAGCCGGTGGGCGTCTTGCGGCTCGGGCGCGTGAAGCAGGCCGGCGACGAAGTCAACGAGCTGGTCTACCCCGAGGTCGCTTCGCGGCTGGCGGTGGTGCTCACGCATGACGGCGTGCGGTGGTGGCTCGAACGACGCGCAGAGTGC
>SHZB01000253.1 GCA_009692485.1 Myxococcales bacterium | reverse complement strand
GATGAACACGGCTTTCTCGGGCATCCAGTATTGGCAGCGCTGGTTCGGCACGTTGAGCGCAGCGGGGCGATCGCCATGTGGCCAGCGCAGATTCAGCGCAACGACCGCGGTCGTGCGTCCAGTGCCGGGCTCGCCAACGACGAGATACCAGGGCACTGCGTAGACTCCCTCGGCGGCGCGCGCGTACACCCGCCGCTGCGCTGAGAGCACCGACGCCAGCTCGTACGCGAAGGTCGTTGTCATGCGGCGAACACCAAAAAAACCCAGATGAGCGCGGCGGCGAGCAGGCAGGCCCCGAGCACGCGGCCGGTCCGGACCGTCTTCCACCAGGGCACGCCGTCCAGGTTGAGGCCGTCGAACTCGGCCGGATCGACGCGGCGCAACACGCCGGAGCGACAGTCGCGATCTGCATCGACGCCGAGCTCGAGCGCGAGCTCCCGTCGGAGCTGAACGACCGCGTACGGATCAGCGCCGGGGTAGCCGTACGCGCCCATGAAGCCGAGCCCGATCACGGTCATGTACGTGGCCAGCACGCACTTCGGTCCTTGGCGCACGCGGCGCAGTTTCTCGAACAACTCTACCCCGGCGCTGCTCGTGTTGTGGCGTGTCGCCTGCAAGAGGTACTGGCTCCAAAAAGGCCGAAGATCCGGGAGATTCATCGCGATCTCGTCGATCAGCGCGGCGATCGCGAAGAGGCCGTCATCGACCGATTGAATCGGGAGCTTGGTGGCCTCGGACGAGCTGCGAAGCTCATCGAGCAGCCAGTTTGCGTGTTGGTGGACGAGCTGAGGTGCCGGGCGAGCAGGAGTCTGCCGGAGCAGGCACACCCAAAGCAGCACGTCTTGGCCGAATACCCCGATCGACTGTTCCATGCGGCCGCGAGCTTAGTTAAAAGGAAGCCGGGCCGAAAGAGCCGCAGCGCGCGGAAGAGCGAGGACACATGTCGGACATTTGCAGCATCATCGCTAGAGAAATTCTCGATTCACGCGGCAACCCCACGGTCGAGGTCGAGGTCTTCACGGAAGATGGCCACGGAATAGCGGCCGTGCCGAGCGGCGCGTCGACCGGTGAACACGAGGCTGTCGAGCTGCGTGACGGCAATCCAAAGCGTTACTCCGGCAAGGGCGTGCTGCAGGCCGTGCGCAACATTCAGGACGCGCTCGCCCCCGCGGTCATGGGGTTGAGCGCCTTCGATCAGGCTGGTGTCGACCGCGTGCTCATCGAGGTAGATGGCACCGCGAACAAGTCGAAGCTCGGTGCCAACGCGCTGCTCGGCGTGTCGATGGCCGTCGCGCGGGCCGCAGCGGATGAGCTTGGGCTGCCCTTGTGGCGCTACCTCGGCGGCGCGGCGGCGCGGGTCCTGCCGACACCGATGATGAACGTCATCAATGGCGGCACGCACGCCGACAACGGGCTCGAGGTGCAAGAGTTCATGATCGTTCCGCACGGGCTGCCGACCTTCGGCGAGGCGTTGCGAGCGGGGGCAGAGATTTTCCACGCGCTGAAGAAGATCCTTGCCGAGCGCGGGATGGTGACGGCCGTCGGCGACGAGGGCGGGTTCGCGCCGCGACTCGGGAAGAACGTGGCCGCGCTCGAGGTGTTGATGGAGGCGATCGAGAAGGCCGGATATCGGCCGGATTCGCAGGTCAGTCTCGCGCTCGACGTCGCGCTGACGGAATATTACGACGCCGCGACCGACCGCTACACCTTCGACGGCGAGCCGCGCACGCATGAAGAGATGGTCGCGATCTACGCGGACTGGAGCCGGCGCTTTCCGATCTTGTCGATCGAGGACGGGTGCGCCGAGGACGACGCGAAGGGCTGGCGTGCGCTCACGCTCGAGCTGTCGAAGCGCGTACAGCTCGTCGGCGACGATTTGTTCGTCACCAACATCGAGCGCCTCACGTGGGGCATTCGCGAAGGGCTCGGCAACGCCATCCTCATCAAGTTGAATCAGATCGGAACCGTCACCGAGACGCTCGACTGCATTCGCGTGGCGCAAGAAGCTGGCTACGGCCGCATCGTGTCGCATCGCTCCGGTGAGACGAGTGACACCTTCATCGCCGATCTGGCCGTGGCGACCAACGCGGGACAGATCAAGACCGGAAGCTTGTCACGCTCCGATCGCGTCGCGAAATACAACCAGCTGCTTCGCATCGGCGAGGAGCTTGGCGGCGCGCAGATCTACGCGGGCAAAGCGCCGCTCGTGCGCTCGCGAACCACCTGACGCACACCTGAAGCACACCCGACGCACGCCGCTCGCCACCGCGCGTCTCGCTGCTGGGCACCCGGTGCTGGGCACCCTTGCCGTTCTTGCTCGCGTAGGGCATACGCCGCGCATGGCGAGAAGCAAAGTAGCGGTCATCAAGGTCAAGCCAAAGAGCATCTTCGAGGACATCGAGCGGCTCAACAGGCTCGCTGGCATGAAGGACGCGCTCGACCCCGGTGCGACCACGATCCTCAAGGACAACATCTCGTGGCACTTTCCGTTTCCGGGCGCCAACACGACGCCGTGGCAGCTCGAGGGCGCGATCCGTTCGCTGCGTGCTCACGGGTTCTCGGACTTGTCGTGCGTGCAGAACAAGACCGTCGTGACCGACGCCTTCAAGGGTGAGGACCTCAACAACTACCTGCCCATCCTGCGCGAGCACCAGGTACCGGTGCTCTACAACTTCCGCGACTCGGACATGCGTTGGATCGCGCACAAACCCCGCGCGAAGATGCACGTGCTCGATCACATCTACCCCGACGGCATTCATCTGCCGGACTACTTCTTCGGCAAGAACATCGTCCATCTTCCGACGGTGAAGTGTCACATCTACACGACGACCACCGGCGCGATGAAGAACGCGTTCGGCGGACTGCTCGCGACGCACCGGCACTACACGCACACGTGGATTCATCGAACGCTCGTCGACTTGCTCGCGGTGCAGAAAGAGATCCACGCGGGTCTGTACGCGATCATGGACGGCACGACGGCGGGCAACGGTCCCGGCCCGCGCACGATGAAGCCGGTCATCAAGGACTACATGCTCGCGTCGTCCGATCAGGTCGCAATCGACGCCGTTGCTGCCAAGATGATGGGCTTCGACCCGATGAGTCTCGAGTACATCTCGGTCGCGCACGAGGACAAACTTGGCGTCGGAGATCCACGCGACATCGAGCTCGTTGGCGACGATATCTCCAAAGAAAGCTGGGGATTTTCGGTCGGAGACAACGCGGCGAGCCGGGTCGGCGATCTGATGTGGTTCGGCCCCATGAAGCGCTTTCAGAAGCTCTTCTTCCACACGCCGCTCGTGAACGCCTTCATCTTCGGAAGCGAGGCCTACCACGACTATTATCGTTGGCCGCGGATCGACAAGAAGGTCTTCGAGGGATGGCTCGAGGACACAGAGTGGGGCAAGCTCTTCGGAGCGTATCGGCGCGGCGAACCGGGCTCGATCATCGACGTCCCTTCGGCGCGCTGAGCTCAGCGTCTACGTGGCGGTCGACGGCGGCTCGTGAGCTTCGGCGGGTGGTGACTCGTGCGGCGCGTCGTGCGGCGCTTCGGCGGCAGGCGGGTCGGCGGGTGGTGACTCGTGCGGCGCGTCGTGCGGCGCTGCGGTTTGCGCTTCGTGCGATTCGGCTTGCGGCATGGCGCGAGTGAGCGCGTAGAGCCTCTCGAGCAGTGCGACGCCAGGGCGCTCTTTTCCGCGGGCGATCTGCCACACCCACTCGCGCACGAGTGTGTTCACCGGCGTCGCGACACCGAGGGCCTTGCCGCGCTCGACGACCTCTCCGTTCAGGAAATCGACGGCGGGTGGACGGCCGCGCTCGATGGCGTTCAACATCGACGAGCGAAGGCGGCGGTAGCGCGTGCCCACCGCGACGAGCAGCGCATGCTTCGCGACGAGCGACGCGGAGCCGACCTTGCTGTCGCGTTCGCTTGCGGTGAGCGCGAGCCAATCGAGATCGAGCGTGCCGCTGACCTTCTCGAGCGAGACCTTGGAGGCGCGCGCTACGTGCACCGTCTCGGTCATGATTTCGAGCGCGAGCCGCCGCACGAAGCGCTTGTTCAAGAGCGGGCCGACGCGGTCACCGCCGAGCGTGCCGAGCGAGGAGATCGCGCAGTTGATCGCGAGCTTGGACCAGCGCGCGCCCTGCAGGTTGGTCGTGATCGCCACGGGGCCGACCGCCTCGAGCAGGCGCGCGAGCGTCTCGAGCGGTGCATCGACATCTCCATCGAGCCGCCCGAGGACGAAGCCGCCGCTCGACGTGCGGTCGTACACGCCCGGCTCCAACATCGTCGCGCCGAACGACACGATGCCACCCACGACCCGCGCTTCGCCGGCAATTTCAGCCACGCGCAGCTCGCACAGGCCGTTCTGAAAGCAGACGATCCTGCCGTCGTCGGCGAGGAAGCGGAGCGCGTCGCGGGCAGCTTGCTCGACTTGTGGAGGTTGCGTGGCGAGCAGCACGTAATCGAAGGGCGGCGTCTTGTCGGGGATGCGCCGCACCGCGTGGCCGGGCACGTTGCCGATCGCTCCATCGCCGCGCGTCTGAAATCCGCCGCGATTGATGGCATCGACGATCAACTCGTTGCGTGAGAGGACCGTCGTCGGCGTTCCGCAAAGGGTGAGCTGCGCGGCGATCGTTCCGCCGATCCCTCCGCACCCAACCACCAGCACCCGAGGGCTCTCGGCGTGCGCGGCTGGCGAGCCGACGGATTCTTCGGAGGGCGGCATGTTCGGACGTGACGTTAGTCGCGCGGCCCGCCTTTGGAAATCGCACCGGGCAAGAAGTGCAAGCCCGGCCGATTCCGGCGACCCGAGGGAATCAGCGTGTTCGTCCGCACGCGCGTGATGCGCTTTACGCGCCAACACGGCAACGTTACACGTTGACGGTCATGAGTCGGAGCGCGCCGCCTCCGGATAGCGTCAACAAGCGTTCGTCGCGACGCGTTGAGGTCGATTGGGACGTCGACTGCGAGGGCGATGACACGTTTCTCTACGCGTCGCTCGGCAACGTCTCCGAGCTTGGGATCTTCGTGCTCACGGAGACGCCGTTTGCGGTCGGTACTTACGTGCAGCTGAAGTTCGCCCCGCGCGACGCGGCGCCGCCATTCGTCTTGAATGGCCGCGTGCAGTGGGTGAACGAGGTGAACCCCAACGGCGAAAATATCAATCCGGGGATGGGCCTTCAGTTTCTCAAGCTCACGGCCGATCAGCGCGAGCGGCTCGTCGATGCGATCCACGCGATCGCCTACCTTCGAAGCGAACCGCCGGCGTCCTGAAGCCCCGCGCGCGTCACTGCGGCAGCGGAAAGCGCCGCACGATCATCCCGTGATGATCACTGTCGTTGGACGTGTCTTGCCAGCCGATGGCTACGAAGCCGTCGCCTCCCATCGCGATCGCGGGTCCAGCGCGGAGGTGCGCGATCGCGGGATGCGTGGCCCGAAAATCGAGATTCTGCCCAGTGACCGAGTTGGACATGAAGCCGCCGTCGGCGCCGAAGAAGCGACCCCAAACGGTGCCATCCCCAGCGAGCCAAGCGGCTGCGAAAGCTTTGCCACTCGCTGCGACAACCGGCACGCTCGCCGGCACCGGTGAGTCGATCGTGAGCGGAGCCTCTTGGTCGCCGCTCACCGCCATTAGTTTCTCGTCGAAGCGCTGAAAGAAGATGCTCCCCGCACTCTGCCACGTAACGACGAGCCGACCATCCGGCAGCGACGCCACGTCTGGCTGGTCTTGCGTGCCCGTCACCGCCGTGTTCACGAGTCGCGGCGCGCCCACCTTGCCGTCCGGTGCCACCGTCTTCATGT
>SHZB01000252.1 GCA_009692485.1 Myxococcales bacterium | reverse complement strand
GACGGCTCTTCTGCTTTGGGCGTTTCCGCCTGGGCGTCGTCCTCCGACGAAAGGTCCCACGAGCGGTCCTCCGGTGCGGAATAATCCGATCTCAACTCGTCCGTTACCGGGTCGCACTCCGGCGAAACTGCCAACGAGCCGTCTTCGGACGGCGCACTGTCCGATTTCGCAGCGTGCGCCAGCGAAACCGGCTCGTCCGCTTGGGGAGCGTCTGCCGCGGTGTCGTCCTCCGACGAAAGATCCCAGGAGAGATCTTCTGGCGCGGAAAAGCCCAGCACCGCATGGTCCGAGACCGGTTCGTGCCCGAGTGAAACTGCCAGCGAGGAGTCTTCGGAAGGTGCGCCGTCCGCCAGTGAATCTTCCAAGGAGCCGAGCTCGGACCGGGAAATTTCCGCGACCGAGACTACCCAGGCGGGTTCTTCGTACCTGTTGTCCTGCGGTGGCGAATCCCCCGGTAGCGCGGCGGCCGTTGGGGAATCGTCCGGACGCGAAACCTCCAAAGCTTGCATTTCTGGTGCGGAAGCATCTGCTGTCGAAGCCGATTCTTGCGCTTCGGAATCTTCCGCCTGGGAATCGTCCTCGGACGAAAGATCCCACGAGAGGTCTTCTGGCGCAGAATAGTCGGACCCGGGCTCGCTCGGTGCCACGCCCCGCTCCGGCGAAACAGCCAAAGAGGGCTCTTCGGCGAGCGGCTCTTCGAGGGGTGTGACTGGCAAAGAGGGCTCTTCGGCGAGCGGCTCTTCGGCAGGCGAAGCGGCCAAAGCGGTCTCTTCGACGAGTGCCAGTTCTGGTGGGGACTCGTCCGTCAGCGCAACGTCGGAGGGGGATTCGTCGTCTGCCGAGATCTCGAGGTCGAGGTCTTCTTCTCCGGTCTCTTCGACGAGCGCATCTTCGGCAGGCGAAGCGGCCAAAGCGGTCTCTTCGGCCAGTGCCTCTTCGAGGGGCGTGACTGGCAAAGAGGTCTCTTCGGCGAGCGGCTCTTCGGCAGGCGAAGCGGCCAAAGCGGTCTCTTCGGCGAGCGGCTCTTCGGCAGGCGAAGCGGCCAAAGCGGTCTCTTCGGCGAGTGCCAGTTCTGGTGGGGACTCGTCCGCTAGCGCAAGGTCGGAGGGGGATTCGTCGTCTGCCGAGATCTCGAGGTCGGGGTCTTCTTCTCCGGTCTCTTCGGCGAGCGGCTCTTCGGCAGGCGAAGCGGCCAAAGAGGGCTCTTCGGCCCGTGCCAGTTCTGGTGGGGAGTCGTCCGGTAGCGCAACATCTGTCGGGGATTCGTCGTGTGACGAGATCTCGAGGTCCGGGTCTTCTTCTCTGGCCAGGTCCGAAAGCGCATCTTCCGGCGCCGAAAGTTCCGAACCCGGGTCATCGTGAGGCGCATCCGGGGTCGCGGCATCGTCCGACACCCAATCGTCCGATAGCAGGACTGAAAAAGATGAGTCGTCGGACTCGGAATCGTCCTCGGCGGAAATGTTCGAAGAGGCATGTTCGGGCGGCGCGTCTTCCGGCGGGCAATCGTCTTCTGTCGAGGCCGTGCCGGATGCGTCTTGTTCGTGTGAGTCGTCCGCTGGCGAATCTTCCGACGGCTCCGAGGCCAATGTGGGCTCTGCGACTGCGCCATGAGGAGGTTTGACCTCTGGCGTCGTCGCGGCAAAGAAGCTGTCGTCGTCTAGAAGCGCGTCGAGCGCCCGATTGAGCGTTTCCGCTAGTTCCGAGTCGCGCTCGGACAGCGTCGCGGCACTCCGCGCTCGTTCGGCCGCGGTCCTGGATGGCGGGCGTTCGCCGGCCGGTCTTGTCACTGCCGGCGCTGTCGTCGGCGGCAGCCCGCGGGAATATGCCGCGAATGGGAGCGTCTCTTTGCGCTGCGGTTGCGTCTTCGGTCCCCAAACCCCTGCGGTGGAGCTTGGTTGCGCCACGGTTCGAGTCGGCCAACTCGTACGCGGGCGCTCTGTCGGCACGCGCGTCGCAGTACGGGGCGCGCTGGTCGGCGCGTTGCGATGCGCGCCCGGGTTCGCAACTTCCGTTACGGCTGCGCGCGTGACTCGTGCGGAGGGCGAGCTTGCCGCCCGTGCCGGATGCGAGTCCGGAGTCGTCTCCGCATGAAAGCTGGGGCTCTGCGCAGCATGCGAATGAGTCAGGGGCTGGCCGGCGCCAATTCCGCCGCGCGGTGTCGGCGTTACGACGCTGGCCTGGCGCGGAGCCAGCGGAGCAGCGGGTTCCCGCGCGCGCGGCTCGGGACCACCGAGAATGGTCGCTTGCTTCGAGCGAATCGGCGGAGTGCGCGCAGAGATCGGGGCCGTGACCGGGTCGTCAACTCGCGGGCTCGCGTTCGGCGTGAAGGCACGTGCCGCCATCGGCACGCGGGGCATTCCGGGTCTCGCCTGGGGCGCCTGGGTTGACACTGGCGCTGGGGTTGACCGTGGCGCTGGGGTTGACGGTGGCGCTGGGGTCACGTCGTCATCGACGCTTGCCTGCGGTTGTGTGCGAAAGCCGGCGCGCATGTGCAGCGCGGCGACGGCTCGTGCGAACGATTCACGGCCGCGAGCGCCGCCCGCTTCGTTGAAGGCGTGCTCGAGCTCGAGGGCCGTGAGGCGCCGCTTTCCGACTGTCGGTTCGAACCCGCGCGTCAGCAGCTCGCGCAGAGAGTTTGGCAGGTTGACTGCGAGGTCCTCGAGCTTCGGCGCCGCGCTTGGCACTTCACGCGTGGTGAGTGCCCAAAATATGGCGCAGAGCGAGTAGACGTCGCCGCGCGGCGTGGACTTGGCGCGGCCGCGTTCTTCGGGCGCGACGTAGCCCGGCTCACCGCGTAGGCCCGGCGATAGCGCGACAGCCGCGAGTCCGAGCCCCTCGATGTACACGCCACCATCGGGGGCCACCTGCACCCACGCCGGGCTGAGAAATCCGTGGCAAACGCTCACGAGCTGGTCATCGTGCGCAAGCGTGTGCACATGCGCGAGCGCTCCCGCGAGCTGCGCTGCGACGTAGAATGCAGCCGCAGACTCTAGCGTGTCGCCGCGGGCGCGCTGCCGTGTGAGCAGCTGCGCGAGCGTGAGCCGTGAGTTCTCTTCGCGCGACACGGTCACGAGGCGATCGTCGGTGGCGAAGCACTCGATCAGCGGCACGAGGGTCGCGTGCACGACGCTTGAGCAGAGCGATATGTCGCGCATGGCGGCGCCAATCGACTCAGCGTTCGCGGGAATACGGCGCACCACGACGGGCGTGCCGCCGGTTGCCTGGGCGAGGTACGACTCGGCCTCCCCGGGAAGCCGTCGCATCACGTCGTAGCGTCCGATCCGCGTGAGTGCCATGCTCGGAGTGCCTCTCGACGACTCAGTCGAAGCGGACGGTCCCGGCATCAACAAGCGCGGGCGCTTGGACCTCCGGCGTTGCGACGACGGGTGTTGCAGACACGAGTGGTTCGTTCTCGACCTGGCGAGCGGGTGGCGCGAACGCCGGCGGGGGGACGTAGGGACGTGGCTCGGTGATCGAAGCCGCGATCGCGCCGAGCTCGGGAAAGTGTTCGCCAAGCTGAGTGACGAAGGCACGGCGCAGCTCGAGCGACGGCGGCTCGACCGGCACTGCCGCGGTATGGATCGCGGCGCTCAAGTGATAAAACCATGCTGCCATCGAAGCGTGCGCTTCGATAAGCTGGCGGATCGTCTCATCCGACACGATGAGCGTGCTCGACACGGACGGACGATAGCGCGCGTGCCCCGATCATGTCTCGTAAAGTGCAACTACTTTCGGCGCGACACTCCCCGTCCGTGAGTCACGAACCGCATCAATAAGCTGGCAGCACCCCCGCGAACGCTAGCTAGCCTGCGGCGAAACGGCGTCGCTGGAGTTTCTGACTTACAACGCACCGATACTTCGCGCCGTTAGTTCGCGCCGTTAGTTCGTGCCGCTACTTCGCGCCGTCACTTCGTGCCGCTAGCTCTGCTCGCACTTCGTCGGCACGCACGCGCTTTCCGCAGCGCCCGAACGCCGCGCTGGCCGCCTCGAGGAGCCCGCTCGACACGTACCGTAGCGCCAGCCCTTCGTCCGCATGCTCGCAGGCCTCGGTCGCGAGATCTGCCGCGTTTTCAGCCAAAATCATGAGCTCGAAGGCCTCGGACGAGCGGCGATTGCGCAGATTCAGCGCCGCTGTCGACACGGCGCGCTCCGGCTCCTTCGCGACGCTCAGGTAGTACCAGCCCGCATGGTCCGCGAACGCGAGCGGGTGGCGCTTCATCAGCGCGTCGTAGCCCTTCGCCGCGGCATCCCGGTGCACCCGTCCGCTGCCGGGCGCGAGCGCCTCCTCGAAGACACTCAGCGTCGCGAGGTACTCGGGATCGTCCGACGTCACGACGATCCCCTCGAGCAGGGCCTTCGCCTCCGCCGCGGGCACGAGCGCCACCAGGTGTCCGACGGCATGCGCGAAGGCGGGAAGCCGCGTCACTGCCGCCTGGTAGTAGCGCCGCGCGTGCTCCTCGTTTCCGGCGCGCTCCCACATCGCGCCCCGCTCGAACTCGAGCCACGCGAGCACGAACGGCGAGGTGTCGTGAAACGCGGCCACCGCGGCCTCGAACTTCGCCTCGGACTCGGCCGTGCGCTGCATGTGGCCGAGGCAGATCGCCTCGAGCGCGAGGCTCACGGTGTCGCCGCGATCGCGCGCCCGCGCCGAGAAGACCGCGAGCGCCTCGTCATAGCGGCCGCGGGCCATCGCCAGCGTCGCGCGCGGTTGCTCGAGCTCGTGCGTCGTGGCGCCAAGCTTCTCGGCCTGCGCGAGATCGGCGTCGGCCTTGTCGAAGCGGTGCAACGCGGAGTGCACCGAGGCGCGCAGCAGCCACGCGGCGGATTTCTTCGGGTGCTCTTTCACAGCCTCAGAGGCGGCGGTCTCGGCGTTCGCGAACGACTCCAACACGCCCAGGCGCGAGGCATTCTCGAGGTGCGCCGTCACCAGCGACTGGAGGTGGCGCAACTCGCCCGGCATCGCCTTGACGAGCCGCTCGGCGCTGGCGAGCTGCGCGCGGAAATTCTCGAGCGCGATCGCGGGGCTCGTCGTTCGGCGTGCCCTCGGCGCGGCCGCGAGAGCGGAGTTTGCGGTATTTCCGGGGGTGGCGCCACTTGCGGTGACCCGCGCAGCGGTCGCCGAAGCTTGGGCAGCGCCAATCGCGGCACTCGCGGCGCTACCCGGCGCGCTCGGCACCGCTTGGCCCGCGCGGCGCTGGTCGCCATCGTCACAGCCACAAAACAACGCCGCCAGTCCGGCGAAAGCGAGACTGGCGGCGCTGCGATTCATGACCGAGGGGTCACTTCAAGAAACCGAGGGTCACTTCAAAAAACGCCGAGCCACACGGAGCCTGCGCGGGGTTGCGAACAACCTGAAGTTCTTCGCGACCCCGCCGGCTACGACCCGGGCCGCGCTCAGTTCTTCTTGGCAAGGAACGGGAAGCCCGCCGCGTACGACGCCGTGAGCTCCGGCTCGATCTTGACGCCGTCGCCGAACAGCGGCGCGCCGTTTTTAAACAGGCTGAGGCCACCGGCGAGCGCCGAGTAGCTGGTGTCGACGACGTCGTCGGCCGGCGTGCGCCCACCGCAGGTCGAGTTGAGCAACAGCCCCGTGGCGTTGAGCTCGACCCCGAGGTACACGCCGCATATCCCTGACGAGGCATCGACCCGCAGGCGGTCGTTGGCGAGAACGCCGGCGAGAGTGCCGTAGGCCATCGCGTCGGTCAATACACCGGCCGCTGCCTGGTTTCCGCAGCCGGCCACTTTCGGATCGATGTTGTCCGGCTTGTCGAGCGCGTCGAGGATCGCCAGCGAGGCCGCGATGTCGTCGGCGTGCTTGCTAACCCAGGTCGCCTCGTCGTGGTTCACGTTGTAGGCGTC
>SHZB01000251.1 GCA_009692485.1 Myxococcales bacterium | reverse complement strand
TTGGCGGCAACATCGCGCCGGGCAAATTCATCGATGCGCTCGCGAAGCACGGCTCGGCGGCTAAATTGAACCCACCCGCGAAGAAAGACGGCCTCCGCGTCATCGAGACCAAGGACGCGCGTCCGCTGTTTTTTGCGCAGGCGAAAGACGGCGCGCTCCTCATCGGCACGTCGGTCGCGCTGTTGAAAAAAGCAGCGAAGTCGAGCGGCGCGCACAAGGCTTACAAGCTGCCGGCCGCTGCCGTCGCGGCGGTCGTGACGGCGGCCGCGAGCAAGCGTCTTTCGGCGGGAGCGGCAGGCACCCCGTTCGCGGCACAGCTCGCCGGGGCGGGTCGCATCGCGCTGTCGGCAAGCCTCGAGCCGGGCAATTTCGACTTTCGACTCGAGCTCGCCGACGCCGCCGCCGCGCAGTCGCTGGCCCTCGCCATCACGGCGCAGCTCGGCCTGCTCGGCGTCACCCCCGGCCTCCCGCCAGAGGCGAAGGCGACGCTCGCGGGCCTCAAGGCGAAAGCGGATGGCAAGGACCTCCTGATCTCCGCCCCGATCGGCGCGGACGCCATCGAAAAGGCCGCGCAAGCCATGGCCGACGGGGTCCGTGACGCCAAGAGCGGAAGCTGAGCCGAATCGCGTCTTGGAGAGTTCAGCGCGCAGTTCACGAGGTTTCGAAAATGAAGTGGCTTTGGTTCGCAGGACCGCTCGTGTTTCTCGCCGTGTTTCTCGCCGTTGTGCTCAGCACGACCAAAGAGGACGAGCGACGCAGAGCTGAGCTCGAGCGCTGGCTCGAAGAGCTGCTCGGTCCGTACCGCGAGGCCGGCCGGCTCGTGACACGCCGCGTGCGTGCGCTGCCGTCGGCGTTCACCGAGCTGGTCGCGCGGGCGGGCGGTGGCGCGCGGGTGTGCGACGTGATGCTCGTCCCGAAGCTAGCGTACGTCGCGGTGCGCGCGGCAGACGGCATGACCGGCAGCTCGCAGCAGACCGTAGTCATGAAGCTTCGCAAGGCCGCGCCCAGGTTCTCTTGCCGCCCATTGCCGGTCGTCGACGGTCAGTCGGTCGACAACTCCGGCCTCAGCCTCGACGACGAGCAGCTTTTCGCGGCGTTTCTCATCGAGGGTGCCGCCGAGACCAAGGCCGCGCTCCACGAGTGGCTTTCGCCGGAGCTTCGCGACGCGCTGCTCGAGCTCCCGAGCGCGTGGCTCTCCACCGACGGAGCGACGCTTGCGCTGACCCAGTACGGCGCGCTCTCGGCGGAGCAGCTCGACGATCTCACCGCACTCGCGGACGCGTTCTATTCCGAGCACGGCGCCGCCCCCGGCTCCCTCCTTGGCGACCCAGCCGAGGCGAGCCTCGCGCACGCGGCATTGCTCGCGAAACCATCGGAAGCGAAACCCTCGCCGACAAAATTATCGGAAGCGAAGCCCTCGCCCACAAAGCTACGGTCAACAAAAGCCTCGGCACCCAAGTCGCCGCTCACGGGCACAGCCACAGCTACGTCGCCGCCGGCAGCTCCGAGCGTCGGTGCACCCGCGCAGCTTCAAACCCGCATGGTCGCGGCGCTCCTCGATTTCGGATTGCTCGGCGCCTCCGCGTTGTTCTTGGCGCTCGCGTGGGGTTCGGTGCACGCGTTTCACCCGCTCGTGTTCTTCAATCATCCGGACCCCGTCGTCACGCAGCCGTGGCAGGGAGGATTCACCACCAAGGGCATCGGCCTGTTCTTCGCGGCCGAGGCCTTCCTGGTCGGGCTCGTCGCGCTCGAGCTGTTTCTCTATGCGACGCGCGGTCGCACGCTCGGAATGTTTTTCGCCGGCATCGAATCCCGCGCCCAAGATCCTCGATCCGGCCTCGTCGCTCGTCTCCTCCGCGGTCAAACGCTCGTGGCAGAATCGCGGTTCCTTCCGCGCGTGCAGCTCGGTCGCGGGAAGGCTGACCCCATCGTGGCAGGACAAGTGCTGCGCGTGACGGTGTTCGCAGGAGCCTTCATCATCGTCAGCATCGTGCTCAACGCCTCGAAGCTCGTCGCCTGGTTCTGAGCCGCGCCTTCAGGGATCGCGGTTGGGGCGGCAGGGGCGGTGGTTTGACAGGCCCCGTGAGCGTCCGTATACGCCGGCGCCTCGATGAGCACCGACGAAGTCAGCAACGCACCAGCAAACACCGCGGAATCGCGCACGACTCGTTCGCTCCACATCGGCACGGTGAAGCGGCCCGCTCCGGGTGAACGCGTGGCGATCGTAGCTGGGCTTCGCACGCCTTTTTGCAAGGCCGGGACCGAGCTGCGAAAGTACCGAACCGTCGATCTCGGAAGCGAGTGCGTGAAAGAGTTGGTGGCGCGCACCGAGCTCGATCCACGCGAACTCACCCTGCTCGTCTACGGCCAGGTCGTGCCCACCGTCGATTGGCTCAACGTCGCGCGCGAGGTCGTGATCGGCGCTGGATTGCCGCGCGAAATCGACGCGTACAGCGTGTCACGCGCGTGCGCGACATCCATTCAGGCGCTCACCGACGTGGCGCAGCACATCATGACGGGCCACCACGACGTCGGCATTGCGGGCGGCGCCGACAGCACGACCGACGTGCCGCTCAAGGTAAGCTCGCGCCTCCGCGACGCGCTGATGGCCGCGCAAAAAGCGAAGACCCTCTCCGCCCGCCTCAAGGCCTTTGCAGGCGTCGCCGCCAAGGACATCCTGCCGGGACCTCCTGGCTTCGGCCGCGAGCCCAGCACCGGCGAGCAGATGGGCGAGGCCGCCGAAAAGATGGCGAAACTCAATCACGTCTCGCGCGAGGAGCAGGACCGCATCGCGTGCGCGTCGCATCAGCGTGCGGCGCGGGCATGGAGTGACGGGACCTTCGCGCCCGAGGTCATGACCTTGCTGCCTCCGCCCTATGACAAGCCCGTCGAGCGCGACAATCTCGTGCGCGAATCGACCAGCATCGAGGCGCTCGCGAAGCTGCCGCCGGCCTTCGACAAGCGCTACGGCACGATCACCGCGGGCAACGCCTCCCCGCTCACCGACGGCGCGAGCGCGCTCTTGGTGATGCGCGAATCGAAGGCGAAGGCGCTCGGCTATGAACCGCTCGGCTACCTCACGAGTTGGGCCTACGCCGCGGTCGATCCGGCGTGGCAGCTCTTGATGGCCCCCGTCTTCGCCGCGCCGGCAGCGCTCGCACGCGCGGGCCTCGCGCTCAAGGACATGGACCTCATCGACATGCACGAGGCCTTTGCGGCTCAGGTGGCCGCGAATCTGCGAGGCCTCGCATGCAAGAAACTCGCGACCGAAATGGGCCTTCGTGCTCCGCTCGGAGAGGTCGATCCCGACAAGCTGAACGTCAACGGCGGCTCCTTGGCGATCGGCCATCCCTTCGCCGCAACCGGCGGCCGCATGGTGCTCTCGACTTTGCGCGAGCTGAAGAAACGCCGCGGAAAATACGCCCTTTTGACCTTGTGTGCGGCCGGTGGCCTCGGCGCTGCCGTCGTCCTGGAGGCGCCATGACCGACGCTGCGCGTGCCAGCTCTTCGAGTCCCGCGCTCGGCCCCGTGTTCTCGTTTTCGGTGCTCGACACGGGCGTCGGTGTGATCACCTACGACGTGCCCGGCGAGTCGATGAACACGCTGCGCGCAGACTTTGTCGCGGACTTCGAGCGCATCCTCGCCGAGCTCGACGACCACCCCGATGTGCGCGCGGCGGTGCTCATCAGCGGCAAGGCCGACAGCTTCATCGCCGGTGCCGATCTCAAGATGCTCGACTCGCTGAAGAGCGCGGACGACGCGAGCGCGATGTGCCGCCGCGGCCACGAGTTGCTGGCGCGCCTGGCTGGTTCGCGCAAACCCGTCGTCGCAGCCATTCACGGCGCAGCGCTCGGGGGCGGCCTCGAGATCGCGCTCGCGTGTGCCGGGCGCGTCCTCTCCGATAGCAAGAAGACCGTGCTCGGCTTGCCCGAAGTGCAGCTCGGCTTGTTGCCCGGCCTCAACGGGCTTCAGCGCCTCGCAAGCCTCGTCGGCCTTCAGCTCGCGCTCGATCACGCGCTCACCGGCAAAAACATCCGCGCCGAAAAAGCGTTGAAGCTGGGGCTCGCCGACGAGGTGGTGCCGGCGGCGATCCTCCAGCAAATCGCGGCGCGGCATGCCCTCCGACTCGCCGACGAGCGCGTTCACGGCGCGAAGAAAAAGCCGACGAAATTCGGCACGGATGAGCTCCTCATCTTGGCGCTCGAGAAAAACCCCATCGGCCGCAGCCTGCTCTTCAAGAAGGCGCGCGACACCGTTCGCAAGAAAACGCTCGGCCATTATCCCGCGCCCGAGAAGATCATCGATGTGCTCGAAGCGTTCGCGTCGCGCGGTCTCGAGGCTTCGCGAGACGTGGAGGCGCGCGCATTTGGAGAGCTGTGCGAGAGCGCCGTCTCGAAGAATCTACGCAGCATTTTCTTTGCGACGACCGCGCTGAAGAAGGACACGGGCACCGACGATGCGGGGAGCTCCGCGCTCGCCGTCGAAAAAATTGGCGTGCTCGGCGCCGGCCTCATGGGCGCCGGCATCGCCTACGTCACGCTCGACAAGGGCATCCTTGTGCGGATGAAAGACCGCGACTCTGCGGCGGTAGGGCGCGGCCTGAACTACGTCGCCGAGATCCTCGATGAGCGCGTGAAGAAAAAGCAGCTCGACCGGCGCGAACGGACCGAGAAGCTCGCGCGGCTGAGCGGCACGACCGACTACAGCGGCATGAAGACGGTCGAGCTCGTCATCGAGGCCGTGTTCGAGGATCTCGACCTCAAGCGTCGCGTCCTCGCGGAGGTCGAGAGTGCCTGCAAGCCTGGTGTCATCTTCGCGTCGAACACCTCGTCGATCGCGATCACGAAAATCGCCGAGGGCTCGCGTGCCCCGGAAAACGTGGTCGGAATGCACTATTTCAGCCCGGTGCACAAGATGCCGCTGCTCGAGGTGATACGCACCAAGACCACCACCGACAAGGTCGTCCGGACGGCCGTCGCCTTGGGTAAGCGGCAAGGAAAGACCGTCATCGTCGTCAACGACGGCGTTGGTTTTTACACGAGCCGCGTGCTCGGTCCGTACATGAACGAGGCGAGCTTCATCCTCACCGAGGGTGCAGCCATCGACGAGATCGATCAGGCGATGACGCGCTTCGGCTGGCCCGTCGGCCCCTTGATGCTCGCCGACGAAGTGGGCCTCGACGTCGCAGCGCACGTGGGGCCGATCATGGTGGCGGCCTTCGGCGACCGCATGGCGCCGCCCCCAACGGTCGGCAGGCTCATCGAGGACGGGCGCAAGGGTCGCAAAAACGGGCGCGGTTTCTACCTCTACGGCGAGCCCGCGAAGAAGCTAGGCAAGGGCAAGCACGTCGACGAGACGGCGTACGCGGCGCTCGGTCTCGCGGTTCCAAAGAAGGGTAAAAGCCCCGTCCTTAGCGCGGAAATCGAAGAACGGTGCAACCTTCAATTCTTGAACGAAGCGCTCCACTGCTACGGCGAGGGAGTCCTTCGCTCGGCCCGCGACGGCGACATCGGTGCGGTCTTCGGCCTCGGCTTTCCGCCCTTTCTCGGAGGCCCGTTTCGATATGTCGATGCGCTCGGCGCAGGGCACGTCCTCGCGCGCATGCGGCACTATCAAAACCGCTTCGGTCTCCGCTTTGCGCCGGCGCCCGCGCTGCTCGAAAAGGCCAGCTCGGGCGCGCGTTTCTTCGACTGAGCGTTACTCAGCGCGTGCGCGTCAGAAGCTTGCGAAGGATCTCGAGCGGCTGAAATCCGAAGACCTGCTCCACGTCGCGGCCTCCGAGGGCCACGTCCCGCGCGATCGCGATCGCCGGCTCGAGGAAGCCCATCGCGTCGATGCGTTGAACGACGCTCTTGAGGGCCCGGAACGCGGCGCGTCCGGCATCGAGCCCGAGCGGAATCGCGAGCGCTGCGGGCACCGGGTGCAGCACCAAATCGCGCACTGCGACGGCC
>SHZB01000250.1 GCA_009692485.1 Myxococcales bacterium | reverse complement strand
GCTGGACCGCGCTCATGGGCGCCGCCAACGCGGGGAAGGCTCGGATCGTCGCCCTGCTACTTGCCCGCGGCGCCGATCGCGAGATCGTCGACGACGACGGCCGGACCGCCCTGTCCCTCGCGCGAGAGGAGGGTCACACCGCCGTCGTCAAGCTGCTCGAGCTGCCGCCGAAGCCCGGCGTGCATCGGCGATTGTTCGGGGGCAAGTGACCAAGACCGACACCCACTCGTCGAAACAGGCGCGGATCACAACCTGCGCGCTCCTGCTACGAAAATGAGTCGTTAAATACGCGAAACCATTGTCAACTCTGATGGTACGCCGCCACCGAGGCGAGATGCCGCGGCGCTCTGAATCTGTTTAACGATCACGCGGCGGCGGGACGAAGCTGATCCCGCAGAACCCTTCGTAAACCATCACGCCGTCCTGCGTCCCGGTCAGGGCTACGGATAGGCGACGGATAGGCAGGATTGAAGCCCTCTTCAACGGCCGGGGTCGATGGGAGGCGGCCCGGGCGAGACGTGGAGGCTGACGCTGAGATTGCGCCGATGTGCGGAGATCGGGGGCTGGGTCGGGCGATCTTTGGCCGCTGGCGTGTGCGTCAAGCGATCGACGACGCATGCGAGCTCATACAGAACGTTCATGCCGACTGCGTCGGGCGCTGCCCACGCGGGGGAAAAACGAAGTGGGCCCGGTGTGACGATTTTCGAACTGAAGTCCGGCGGGTTCGGTGCGAGCGCAGCGAGGCGTAGTTGGAAGGGGCTGGCGAAATCGATAAGCGCTGCGAAGATCCCGCGCCGTCTGCGCTCTTTTTTGCACCAGCGATCACCATCGCGGGCGTGGTCGACTTCGGCATCTGACCGCTGCACGTTCGTA
The DNA here is from genome assembly GCA_009692485.1 of Myxococcales bacterium. GTDB lineage: Bacteria > Myxococcota_A > Polyangia > Polyangiales > Polyangiaceae > SYFR01. Next base: position 5,089 of record SHZB01000250.1, on the reverse strand, counting down.
TGCCGCGGAGAGCGTCGAAGGACGATCAGCGATCTTCGAGCAACGCAGCGACCACCTCGGCGAAACCGCGGCCGCCATTGCCATCCACGCGATAGCGCGGTGTTTGCCCCTTGAGCTCGAGGGCCTGTAGGTGCGGATCGATGTTGCCGACGCCCACGGACACGGCGGCTCTCGCGAACATGGCGCCGTCGTTTGCGCTGTCACCGACGTAACACAGGGTCGCGCTGGCGGCGTCCAGCGAAGTCTGGCAGTGCTCGCGCAGCATGCGGTCAACCATAGTAGCCTTATCAAATGGACCATGCGGCCCAACCTTCCAGGCGTTCACGTGCACGCTCGACTGTGCTGTCGTCAGCCCCTCCTCGTGCAGGATGTCGCGGATGCGGCGCGTGTCTTCTGCCGACAACGGCGGTCCGCTCTCGACCAGGTCAAAGGCGCAGTCATACAGGCGACCCGCGTTGTCGAGCGCGAAGCGCGCGCTGGCGACATCTTTAAGCACGCGATCGCACGCTTTGTTCCTGTCGCGGGCCAGCTCGCGGCGCGTGGCGTCGTGGGGCTCGCTGTGGATCACCTCGAGGAGATCGCTGTGGGCTCGTGAGCGAACGAGCGCGCACGCGCCGGTCTCTGCCACGGCGGCGTCGAGGGGAAACATACGCAGCAGCATCTCGGCCCACGCAAACGAGCGGCCGGTGACCGCGACCAACGAGAGGCCGGCGGCGCGGGCCTTGTAAAGCGCGAGTGCGGCGACCTCGGGGAGCTGGCCGCGCCACGTCAGGGTGTCATCGACGTCAAAGAACAGCCGGTCGACGTGGCTGCGTAGATCTGCGTCCGTGCTGGCGAAAGGCTCTGGCGCCATGGCGAGCGAGCCTTTTGCAGGCTAGCGTTCCCGTATGCAACGCCTTGCCCTTGGATCTTTCCTGTTCCTCTTGGCCGCCTGCGGGAGTCGCCTGACGCCCGAGCAGGTGCGCGGTCTCCTCGATGCGCCCGCCGGCACGGTGTCGCAAGACACCATGGCTCTGGCGACCCGCGACCTATTCCTCGCCGACAGCGCAACGTCGGTGGAGAATTTCGCGCAGCTCACCAAGGGAAACGCGGGCGACGGAGGGGCGGCGGGTGAAATCGGCGGCGCCGATGTTGTTTGTGTCGGCGCCCTCGTGGCCTCCATCGCCACCTTCGACACCTGCGCGCTGGGCGACGAGTGCAAGGACGAGCTCACCATCGACTCCTGTGCGCTGCGCATCGGGGCGGGCGATGAGGACGCGCGCGGCAAGATCAAGCTCCGGCTGGAGAACGTCGTCGATGACGCGTTTGACCGCAGCACGCTCGCCATCGAGTTTGATGGCTGGGAGAACACCAGGGAGGCCGGCCTCCTAGACACCCTAGGCGGCAGCATTGCGCTTGAGAGCACGCGCGCCACCGATGACTCGAGCATCGAGCTGCTCTTTGCCGCCGACCTCGACGTCAACGTGAAGCGGAAAGAGCGGGCCCTATTTGACGACGGCATCGAGGAGCACGCGAATTTCTTGGCGGGCTTGCGCTTTCAGGCGTCCCAGACCGCCGACGCGGCTGAGGGCAGCCTGGAGGTGCTCGCGTTTGCCGACACCGATGGCGGCCGCGAGCAAAGCCTCGCCATCCGCCTGTCGGCCGAGGGGCATCGCGTGAACGCCGCCCAAGTGACCGCCGGCGCTGCCCTGGAGGTCATCGGTGAAAACGGCACCTTCACGTGCACGTGGTCGGCGGCCGAGTCGATCGGGGCTCATGACGGCGTTACCGTCACCAGCCAGGGCGAATGTGTCGATGCGGACGGCGGCACGTTCTCGTTTTCTGGCGAGGCGAGCACCGAGTGATCTGTTCAGAGCTATTCGACTGTGCTGCCGAGAGATCTTCCATCTCTCGCTTTGCGCATGGACCACTCCACGCTATGCGCAGGGCTTGTTTGGTCAAGACGAGGATCTGCCGTTGTCGCTTCCGCGCCGCATGCAATTGGTGAAGCTCCTGCGTGCCCATGGCCTGCGCGACGTTGAGCGCATGCGCACAGACGAGCTCAAGGAGGCGCTGTCTCGCTTGCGCCTGGCCATCCCCGATCCCTTGCACGACGAGCCGCTGAGCTCGGCGAGCTCGACGTTCATCGCGCGCGTGGCCGAGCCGCCGCCGGTGCTGGTCGATGACAGCGACGACCCCTACGCCGTCGCGCGCTTTCGCGAGCCGAAGCTGTCGTTGCCATATCACCAGCGCACGTTCCTGCGCGCTATCGCTGTCAAGCCGCGGCTGCTGTTTTGCACGTGGGACGTGCGCGAAGATCAGCGAACACCCGAGGGGCCGCTACAGCTGCAGCTCTTTTGGCGAGAGTTCCTCGGCGAAGCGCCCGAGCTCCAGGAGATCTTGCAGCAAGAGCCGGCCGCGCGCATCGACGTCGAGCTCTCCTCGCCTGGCTCGTACGTGAACGTCCCCGGCGAGCGCCTCGCCCTCGCGGCCGCCCTGGTGGTGACGACGAGCGGCCGCCGCATCGCCGAGTCAAACCTCTGCCTGACGCCGCCCGCGCGACCCGCGCCGCCGGGGCCTTTGTGGCTGGCGACCATGCCGCCGACACAGCGACGCCAACGCTTCGCCGTCGACAAGGTGTTCGCTGTGGAAGAGGCGAACGTGCGCAGGGTCGGCGAGACCGACGCGCGCTTCGTCGGCGCCACCGGAGCGACCGACGAGTCGAGCGACACGAGCGACGCGAGCGGGCACGCCCTGCCGTCCTCGTCGCAGTGGGCGCGTGCCCAGCGCGCGGCGCTTCCCTGGCCGGGCTGTACAGAGACGGACGAGGACGGCGGGAGCGACACGTGAGCTATCTCGTCGTCGCGTTGCACGGGCACCTCCCGTTCATCAACCACCCCGAACACGAGTTCTTCCTCGAGGAGGACTGGCTGTTTGAGGCGGTGGCCGACTGCTACCTGCCGATCCTCGCGATGCTCGATGGCTGGAAAAGAGACGCGGTACCGGCGGCCATCACCATGGGGCTGTCGCCGCCCCTGCTGTCAATGCTTGCGAACCGGGAGCTGCGCGAGCGCACGGTGCGCTACCTCGAAGGGCGTCGCGAGCTGGTTGCGCGCTATTTGTTGACGCTATCAGACGACTCGCCCTTTCGCGAAGCCGCGCAATTTTCGCGTGAGGAGACCGAGCGCGCGCAGGCCCGCTTCGAGGGGACGGGCCGCGACCTCGCACGGGCATTCGCCGAGCACCAGGAGGGGGACGCGGAAGGCGGAGCGCGTTTGGAGATCATGACGTGCAATGTGACGCACGGCCTGATGCCCGTGCTGCAGGACCTCAACGTCGCGCGCGCGCAGGTGCGCGAGGCGGTCAAGGTGCACGAGAGACACATCGGCACGCGGCCGCGCGGCATTTGGCTGCCCGAGTGCGGCATGCACCCGCACGCGTTGCGCGCGCTCGCGGAAGAGAACCTGTGCTTCACCTTCTGCGAGGACCGCGCGGTGCGCTTCGCATGGCCTTCACCACAGCACGACGTCTATCGCCCGCTGTGGTCACCCGAGGGGGTAGCAGTTTTCCCGCGAGACCCTGGCAGCGCCAAGGAAGTGTGGAGCGCGTCCGAGGGCTACCCGGGCGACTTCCGCTACCGCGAATTCTATCGAGACCTCGGTTACGACGCCCGAGACGACATGCTGTCGCCGGTGCACAAGCAGGGGACGGGGCTGCGCAAGAACACGGGCGTGAAGCTGCACCGCATCACCGGGCGCGTCGGTCTCGATGAGAAATTGGCCTACAGCCCCAGTGCCGCGCTGGTCGCGGTGCAACAGCACGCGCAGCACTTCGCCGAGCGGCGCACGCAGGACGCCGGCGACATCGCCAAGGCGCTCGCGGTCGAGCCGTGCATCACGGCGGCCTTTGACGCCGAGCTGTTTGGCCATTGGTGGCATGAGGGCCCGTGGTTCCTCGACGCTTTCATGCGCAAGCTCACGAGCGCCGCGGACGGTTCGCCCGCGCTGCGGCCGGTGACCGCCCTGCACTACCTCGAGCTCGAGCCGACGCAGCAGGTCAGCTACCCCGCCGTGTCCTCGTGGGGTGACGGCGGCGCCTTTGAGGTCTGGGTCAACACGAAGAACGATTGGGTGTGGCAGCGCTTGTTCGATGCGCAAGCGCGCTACACGGACGTGGCCAAGCACGCCTCGCGCGAGGGTGTGCACGGGCGCGCGCTCAAGCAGGCCTACCGCGAGCTGCTGCTGGCGCAGTCGAGCGACTGGCCATTTATTCTGACTATGGGAACGCAGATGGGCTACGCGCAAAAGCGCCCCGTCGTTCACCTCTCGCGCCTGCATCGTCTCCTGAGCGGGATCGAGAATGGCCACATCGACGAAGTCGACCTCGCGCAGATCGAAGAGCGCGACGCCATCTTGCCGGACGCCGATCCCGACACGCTCGCGAACTGACGAGCCCGCCGACCATTACTGTGACCCTGCGTCCCGGCGCAGCAGCCGCACCCGCAGCGCCGCGGTGAACGCGTCCCACTCGTGCACGAGGGCGACACCGAAGCGCGCAGCCACGATCTCGACATTGCCCTTGCGCCAGTAGCCGTCGGGGCAGCACACGACCAGCTTGTGCGGCGCGCGCGCAGCGACCAGGCCGAGCTCGAGCAAGGTGATGGGCGCCTGCGACGACGGCGCGAAGTACATGGCAACCACCTGCGAGCGCTCCAGACCCGCGAGCTCCCACTCGACCTGCTCGCGGAACCGCGGCTCGTCTATGCGCTGCCGCCACGAGGCGTCCCACTCGTCTCGCCTCGGGTTGAGCGCGTCGCCCTCGAGGTCTCCCAAGGCGGCAGTCAAGCGCGACTGCCAGGGATCGGCGCCGCCTTGATCAATGGAGCCTGCGAGAAACAGCGCAGGGGCTTGCGGGAGCGGAGCCGGGGGCTTGTGCAGCTTCATGGCAGGTCAGTCGGTGATGCCGCCACCCTAGGCCACCGGGGCTTGCTTGGCTTTGCGCGCGGCGAGCCAACCCTTGGCCAGCTCGATGGCGATGGGCAGCACGCTGACAAACACGATGGCCAGGACCACGACCTCGAAGTTCTTCTTCACCCATGGCAGCTGGCCAA
>SHZB01000019.1 GCA_009692485.1 Myxococcales bacterium | reverse complement strand
ACACCCACCACCAGGATGGTGCTAGCGAAGACGCCGAGCATGCGACGCGCGTGCAGAAACGAGGCTCTCATCGGGGTCGGCGAATGTCCCTTTGCCGCGTTCAGCTACCTTCGCGCGCCGGCACCGTCAAGGTCGGCGGCAACGGATTGTCGACGGCAACGGATGTCGGCGGCAACGGATTGTCGACTCCCCATTCGACGGTCTGAAATTGGCGGTGGAGCGCGACGATTGGAGTGTCCGAAGTGGCGAGCTCGCGGGGGCGGTAGCCGCTTTTGATGCGGAGAATCGTGATGGTGCGGCCCGTGGCGGCAAACGCAATTCGCCAGTCTTTGACCGCAAGCATGCTGCCATCGGCGGTCTGACGGATGCGCCGGTAGGCGTGCGGTGTGGGGCCGAGCGCGAGGGTCGAGTCCACCCGGCTCGCGAGCGGCAAGCCGGTGGCGCGCGTGATCCATGCGGCCTGCTGCTGCGCGAGCGGTGTCCAGGCGATGACATAGTTGGCGAGCGGATCGCCAAAGTCCTTGGGGTCGAGCCAGCCCGAGCCCGCGTCGAGGACGATATCGGCATAAGGCACGTAGGGCTTGATATCGAGGACCGGCGTGCCGTCGAGCATGTCGACTCCGCGTACGCGTAAGGTGAGACCTTCTACGGCTTCGAGCCTCACGACGCTGAGGCCAATGGGGTTTGGCCGGTGCGGGGAGCGGGTGGCGAGCACTCCGCGTTTTTGTGTGCTGCGTGGTGGTTGCACCTTGGGACGCCAGCCCTCGGCGCGGTCGAACCAGAACAGGACCCAGACGTGAGCCCAACTAGCGAGATCGGCGACGGCATCCTCGAGGTCGCGGCCGGCGAAGAGCTCGATGGTGCCGGGAGCATCGCGCTCGACCGTCGGCTGTCGCGGCGCCGCGGCCTTCTCATGAAAGGGCGTGCGTACGACCCCGATGGGCGTCACGACGAGCGGCGTGCTCATCCAGCTCGCGGCTTCGTTTCGGGCTGCGGCGTCTCACGCGGATGCGCCAACGCGACGCCGAGCGTGCTTGCACAATTCAGGATCGCCAGCAGAAGTTGATGGCGCTCTTCAGCCTCGTCAGCCTGTTCTTTGCAATGAATGAAGAATGTCGCGGTGACATTCCACGCTTGTGCGCCGAGCTCGGTGAGAAACACCTCTTGGTCCGCGTCGTCAACCCTCGCGCTCGCGGCCAAGATGGCTCGCACGCCCTCCGTAAATGCCTCGAGCTCGGCCGGCGTCGTGTCGTAGCGCAGCCCGAGGACCAGCTTGCAGCGACGCGAACGGCGCGCTCCCCAGTTGTCGATCTTCGAGTCCGCGAGCTTCGCGTTCGGGATGACGATGAGCGAGCGTTGGGGGGTACGGAGCCGCGTGGAACGAAACCCCACCTCCTCCACCGTGCCCTCGGTGCCGTCGACGTGGATGTAGTCGCCGATCGCGAACGGCGCATCGACGAAGATGCTGAGGCTGCCGAAGAAGTTCGCGAGCGTGTCCTTCGCGGCGAGGCCGAACGCGAGCGTGCCGATGCTGAGGCTCGCGAGCAACGCCGTGACGTCGAAGTCGATGCTCTTGAGGAACACGACGAAGCCGATGGTGATGACCGCGCCCTTCGCAGACTTTCGGAGGACCGGGATGAGTGCTGCGTCGAGCCTCGCGTCGGCGCGTTCGGGGCTCGCGGCGAGGCCGGCTGCCATGACGTCGGAGGCGCGATACGCAGCCCAGAAGAGGGCGAGCGACGTGAGCGTGTAAGCCGTCGCGTGCAAGGTTGCGGAGAGCTCGACCGGCAGCCGTAGCTGCGGATAACCGAGCCGCAGGACGAGCGCGGCGCCGAGCAACGCGGCCGGGGCGGAGCTGGCATCGACGAGCTCGACGAGCCAGGGCTCTCCGCCCTTTCGCGTGAGTCGGCGCATGCGGCGCTTCACGAGCGAGCGCAACAAGTGGCTGACGACGACGCCGGCAAAGACGAGGAGGCCAAGCGCGAGGATTTGCCATAGCGCGACCTCCGCGATCTCGAATCGGAGCGGCGCCGGCATGCGATCGATCACGCGGTCGAGCCAGCCAAGCTTGCGCGCGTAGTGGCGCTCGAGCGCATCGAGCGACGCTCGCGTCCAGAGCCACCGGCCATCCTTCCGCTCGAGCAGCACGTCGGGCAAGCGCGCGTGCGGCACGAGGCGGGGGTTGCGATCGTCGTCGAGAAACTCGGGATCGTCGGAGAGCGCATCGAAGTCGATCTGCGCGCCCTCCGCGTCGAACACGACCTTCATGCGGCGCGCGGCCTCTTCGAGCTGGCGCTGCGTCCGTGCCGTTCGCTCGAAGCACTTCGCGGCGTTCGTGAGGCTCTGCTGTTGCCCTAACTGCCAATTAAAAACGGAGTCGGCGGTGATTCGCGGCGTCTTGCAGCTCGGGATGCTCTTGGCCGCCGCAAGCGAAGCCGCGCAAGACAACGCGAGCGCGAGCAGCCATGAAACGACGCGCCTCGAGGTCACGGCAAGGCCCATAGAGAACCTAGTGCACCGAGTCCATTGAAACGACGGGTAATTCGCTGCCACCGATTTGGCGCGAGCAGCGAATTACCCTCGATTTCCAATGATATTGACTCGGCCAAATGCTGTTGCTCGCCCGTCGATTCTAACGAATCTCCGCACTAGCCGCTTGCGTCAAAAGCGCCGAGCCCAACGACGCCCTGATCGCTTGACGCCACGCGCCTGCGCCGTCATGGATCTGGTGATGGTGCCGAACGACCGCGCGGGGTTTCGGGTGCTCAGCATCGAGCAGGCGAATGCGCTCGTGCCTGAGCTCCATCGCCGCGTCTCCGAGATTCTTGCGAAAAATGGCCGCGTGCAGGCCATGGTCGGCGAGCTGCAAAGCCGTGTGCGACGTGCTGAAGATGAGCGCTCCGGCCGCCGCGTGGGCTCACCCGCTCATCCTTCTGGCGGTCACGCGGTGGACGTCACCGTGCGCGCGGGCGACTCCGCGGAAGTGCAGCAGCTGAAGCGCGAAATCGCGAGCAGGGTGCAAGCCATTCGACGTGAGTGGAGCCTTGTCGAAGAGCTTGGGGCGGTCGTCAAGGACCCCCGGATCGGCCTCGTCGATTTCTACGGCCTCGTCGATGCGCGGCTCGTGTGCCTTTGCTGGAAGCACCCCGAGACGTCGATCGAGCACTACCACGAGCTGGACGCTGGGCTCGCTTCGCGCAAGCCGCTCGCCGCGGTGCGCGCCCGCTCGCTCAACTGAACCTGGTACTACCCCTGGTACTACCCGAGCCCTGCTTCGGGATGGATGCCCAAGCCCTGCTTCGGGCCGGCGCGCCGCAGGCCGGCATGCGCCGAAGGCCGGAATTCATGGCGATCGAGCGATTCGGCTCAGCGCGGCGGAAGCGAGCCGGGGGGCCGTTCCGAGGTTGGAACGAACTCTACTTCGAGACGCTCGGCGCGGCGGCGTGTGGCCTTGGTCACCCGGAAGCGCAGCTTCTTCCATACGAAGGTGTCGCCGGCCACGGGCACGCGGCGAAGCTCGTCGGAGCAGAAGCCCGCCAGCGTGATCGCCTCCACTTTCTCGTCGCGCTCGAGCACCCGAAAGAGCTTTCGCATCTCGGCGCGGCCGCGACACAGATAGCTCCCGTCCTTGCGTTTGATGACCATGCGCTCGATGCGATCGCTCTCGTCCTCGATCTCACCGACGATCTCTTCGAGGACATCCTCGAGCGTGATGACGCCCTGCGTGCCGCCATACTCATCGACGACGACCGCGAGGTGCCGGCGCTGCTCTTGAAACATGCGGAGCGCCTCGTCGAGGGTCTTGCTCTCGGGCATGACCAGGAGCGGATGCTTGAGCTCGGCGAGGTTCGCGGCCGTGCCGTTCTCTGCGAAGAGCAGGTCCTTCGCGATGATGACGCCGTTGACGTCGTCGAGCTCGCCGGTGGGTGTGAACAGATAGCGGCTGTGCTCGGACTCGCGCATGACCTCGAGGTTTGCCTCGTTCGTGCGAGCGCCCGACAAAAATACGATGAGCGAGCGCGGCACCATCACGTCGCGCGCGGTGAGCTCGCGCAGGCTCGTGATCCCCTCGATGAACTCGGCGAAGCGCGGCCCGAGATCGCCCTCGCGTTTGCCGATGGCCGCGAGCAAGCGGATCTCTTCGACGGAGGTGACGGGCTGGCGGCTCTCTGGCACGAACAGGCGCGCGAACCAGCTCGTGCACAGGAGCGGGTAGTGGAGCAGCCACGTCACCGACGCGAGCATCATGGTGATCGGCGCGGCCAGTCGATCTGCCTGTGCGACTCCCAGCGACTTCGGGATGATCTCGGTGAAGATGAGCACGACCAGCGTGAAGATGATCGAGAAGGCGGCGATGCTGCCCTGGTAGATTTCTTGATAGGCGGAGCCCGCGAAGGTCGCGCCGACGGTGTGCGCGAAGGTGTTGAGCGTGAGGACCGCCGCGATCGGTGCCTCGATGTCGTGCTGCTTCCAGCGCTTGAGGATGCGGCCGGCGCGGCTCCCGCTCTGCGCCATGCGCTCGACCTGGCCACGGCTCACGCTCAGGATCACCGACTCGGACACCGAGCAGACCGCCGAGACGACCAAGGCGATGGAGAGCGAGGCGATGAGGACGACGTAGGCGCTCGAGGTCGCAGCGGTGGCGGTGGCGTCGGCGGCGTCGGCGGCGGCGGACGCAAGCGCAATGAGTGGGGTCATGGAGCCTTCGACTGTACTCACGGATCGAGTGCATCGACGCTGATTTCCGCGGGCAGCGCGTGCGCGTGGTGGGACGCGAGCAGCGCACGGACGGCGTCCGAGGAGACGTTGCCGCCGGAGAGAATGACGCCGACGCGCCGACACTCGGGCGGCAGCATGCGCTCGAACACTGCGGCGGCACCGGTCGCGCCGGAGGGTTCCACCAGTGTCTTGGCGTGCAGCAGCAGCGTCGAAAATGCGCGGCCGATTTGGGCATCGCTGACCCGCACGCTCGTCACGCGGTGCGCGCGCGCGAGGGCGAAATTGAGCTCGCCTACTTGCACGGGTTTCAGTCCGTCGGCGATCGTGTTGGACGGAGCGATGGTGACGCGATGGCCCGCTGCGAGGCTTTGTGCGAGGGCATCCGAAGTGTCGGGCTCGATGCCGAAGACGCGCGCGCCGTAGGCCGAGGCGACGATGCACGCGCCCGCAACGAGGCCGCCCCCGCCCACCGGCACGACCACCGCGTCGAGCCGCGCGCCCGTTCGCTCGAACACCTCTTCGCACAGCTCGAGGGTCGCCGTCGCTTGCCCAAGGACGACGTTGGCATCATCGAAAGGCGGGATCATTCTCGCGCCCGTGGCCTCCGCGAGCACGATGGCCGCGTCGCGCCGTTCGTCGGACGTGGTGCCCGCGAAAGTGATCTCTCCGCCGAGCGCAGCGACGCCGCGCACCTTCACCTCGGGAGCGTCGGTGGGCATCACGATGTACGCCTTGGTCCCGAAGGCGCGGGCCGCGAGCGCCACTGCCTGCGCGTGATTGCCGGAGCTGAAGGTGACGACCCCGCGTGCGCGCTCCACGACGGTGAGCAGCCCCACCGCGTGCATGGCGCCGCGGGCTTTGAACGCGCCGATCCGCTGCATGTTCTCGGCCTTGAGGTAGAGCTCGACACCGGAAATCGCATCGAGCGCGTCGAGGTGAAGGACCGGCGTCTTTCGTACGCGCCCAGCGATGCGGCGCGCGGCCTCGCGCACGTCGCCGAGATCGAGCGCATCGGACAAGAGCGGTAGCTTCACCGTGTTTTGGCTATATTGCGCCCGCGACGTCAGGGCAAAGAGGGAGTTCTCGATGGGCAAGCGCGTAGGAGTATTGCTGGCCGGCTGTGGACACCGCGATGGGGCCGAGGTCCACGAGGCGACGCTGTCCTTGTATTTTCTCGACAAGGCGGGCGCGGAGATCGTGGCGATGGCGCCCGATAAATTGCAGGCGGACGTGATCGATCACGTCACGGGCAAGCCGATGGCGGGCGAACGCAACGTGCTGGTCGAGTCGGCGCGCATCAGCCGCGGCAACATCCGCGACGTCGCGACCGTGACGGCGAGCGAGCTGGATGCGCTGGTGATCCCGGGCGGATTCGGCGCGGCGAAGAACGTCGTGACCTTCGCGCAGGAGGGCGTGGATTGCTCCGTCGATGATGGCGCGGCACGGCTCATTCGCGAGCTGCACGCGCAGAAGAAACCGATCGCGGCGCTGTGCATCGCGCCGATGGTGCTCGCCCGCGTGCTCGGTGCGGACCATCACGTGACGCTCACGATCGGTGACGACCCGAGCACGAAGGACGCGCTCGAGACGCTCGGCGCGCGCCACGTCGCTCGGATGGCGACCGACATCGCCATCGACGAAGAGAACAAAGTCTTGAGCACGCCTTGCTACATGCTCGCCAAAGGACCGGCCGAAGTAGGCGCCGGCATCGACAAACTCGTGACCAAGCTGATGAGCTGGCTCTGAGCAGCATCACAGTGCGGATGCCGTCCTTTGCCCCGCTCGCTTGGCTGCCGAAGGGAGCCCTCGGCGTGCTCAAAGAGATCGCGCGGCATTTGCTCCGGCGCCCCGTGGTCGGCATCGCCGCGGTTGCGCGCACGATGGATGGTCGCGTGCTGCTCGTGCGGCGCGGCGACACTGGCACATGGGCGCTGCCCGGTGGCACGCTCGAGTGGGGCGAGCTTTTGTCGCGTGCGCTTCCGCGTGAAGTCGAAGAAGAGACCGGCGCCACTTTCGAGAGCATCGGGCGGGTGACGGGCGTCTACTCTCGGCCGGATCGCGACCCGCGTTTCCACGCCGTCACGGTGTGCGTCTTGGCGGTGGTGAAGGAGCCGGTGCGCGGCCCGAAGAACCTCGTCGAGATCTGCGAGGCGCAGCTGTTCGCGATCGATGCCCTGCCCGAAAACCTGGCCATGGGCATGCACGACATGCTGTCCGACGCGCTCGCCGACAAGGCCGACGTCACCCTCGAGTAGCGTCAGAGCGAAGGTCAGAATTGCTCGACTGCAACAGTCCGATCGCGGGTACTCCCACGCCGACCGGATGCGGGCTATACCCGCGCCCCGCCATGCCCGACCGCTCGCGGCGCAGCTCGTTGTTCACCGCGATCATGCAGAGATCGGCGCGTATTCGGGCGTTGCGGCGCATGGCACTGGTGATCGTCCTCGGCGCCGTGGGGTGTGGCACGGGCTCGGGTGGCGACGCGGCGAGCACCGGCGGAAAGTCGACCGCGAGCAGCGCAGGCACGGCGAGCAGCGCAGGCACCGCGAGCAGCGCAGGCACGGCGAGCAGCGCAACCACCGCGAGCAGCGCAGACACGGCGAGCAGCGCAGACACGGCGAGCACTGCCGACAGCGCAGTGGCGATCGCGCCGCGCGTGCAAGCGGAAGTCCCGCCGCCAACGCCGGAGCAGTTGGCGAGCTGGCAACGGTGCGCCGAGACCCGCGACCTTGCGATGAAGATGGCAAGTCTCCCCGGTGCACCGGACTACGAGAGCCGGCGTCTCGACTTCGCGCGGGTTCGCGGTCGGGCTCTTCTCTGGCGGCGCGTTCCGGGCGAGCTCACCGACCAGCTCGCGAAACGGCTCAAGAAGAACACGCCGCTAGGCGCCGTCCGCGGCCTGGTGCGCCGCGCGAAATCGGTGGCTCTGCGTCGCCGAGCGATCCTGCGCGAGGGCTACCTCTGGGCCGATGATGTCGAGCTCGCGCTGGCGTTGGTCGAACAGCTGAGTCTGCCCGCGCTCTTCGCCGAGAAGACCCTCTACGTGCAGCGCGGCGTCGAGGTGCTCAAGCTCGAGCGCGTGGCGAAATCGCGTTATTTGCCGGAGCGCTATCGCTACCAGGACGGGGATTACGCCGGAATGACCGCCGAGCTTCTCCTCGGTGATCGCGTCGCTGTCTCTCGCGATGAGCTTGCCCTCGACCCGCTCGCGATCGATCTGCGCGCGCTCGCCGACACGACCTCCTTCGACCGCATGAAGGTCGTGCACCTCACGGAAAAGCAGCTCGTCGCCGAGCTTCGCTATGGCCCGGACACCTGGGTCTCCGCGCTCATCGGGCATGACGGGCCGCGCGCAGAGGTTGTCTGCGAGGTGCTCAACCCCGAGCTTCACGCCAAGAAGAGCAGCTTCGTCGCCGAGCGCGAGCTGTTGGTTTCGGCGATGGGTCGCGTGCGGGAGGTCGTGCGCGAAATGGTGAAAGAGGAGCTGCCCTTCGACGCCGCGGCGGACCAAAAAAACGGATTTTTGCGCGCGGCCTGGAAGCGAGCGTACCTCGCCGGCTGGAAGAGCTTTCTCTACGAGGGTAAGAGCCACGACGTCTACACGAAGGACGGCAAGCCAAGGCCGCCGCAGGTGTGCATCGACTTTCTCACGGACACCTGGGAGCGCGCCTCGGGCACCTGGTTCACGCCAGCGAAGAGCGACCCAAGCCTGGGCAAAGAACCTCAGCTCACGCCAAATCCCGAGCGCACGAAGGGCGGCGTCGATCTGGACACGCTCGCCATCGGTAATCGTCGCAGCGTCGCCCAATTCACCAAGTTCGCGAGGGAGCACGCGGAGCTCTTCGAGGTGTGGGCGCTACCGGTGGCTGAGCGCATTTCGTTCCGCGAGCGGACCAAGTTTTTCCAGTATCTCGCGCAAAAAGCGGACTATTTGCAGCCTGGCGACATGGTCAGCATTCACGGCACCAAGGCCGGCGGACGCCCGCACTACCACAGCATCATCCTGCTCGAATTCGATCCGATCACGGGCGTCCCGACCTTGGTCGCGGGCAACGCCGTGAAGGTTCGCGAGCAGACCATCGAGGGCGTGATGCAGATCTCGCCGCAACGCTCGTGGCGTCACCGATTCCGGGTGAAGCGCCCGTGGCTCGCCCTGGTCGACACGGCTCTAGGCGCGACGCCCTAGTACCCCGAATCCGGCACGCGTCGCCCGCGAGGCGGTTATTCAGATAGTACTATCCGCATATCTGGACAGTGCTATCGGCATAACCAGCCCAGTCACTCTACGTTCACGGTGATCGACAGCGGGCTCTTCGCCATTTTGCACTGGGTCTCGTTGCACACGGAAAAGAGGAAGGTCCCCGAGATCGTCTTTGGGCCCGTGGTGGTCGCCGTGAAGGGCACGCTGACGGAGACACGCTTTTCTGTCCTCGTCACGGAGCGGGCGATCATGTCCGGGTACGAAACGCCCGCCGGCGCTGCGTTGAGCTTCACCTTGTGCGGATAGGCCTCGTTCGCGTGAAAGTCGCCCTTCGCGATGGCCACCGCCTGGACCGACGCCGCCTGCCCGACCTTGTAACTCTTCTGGCCTTGCATCCAGGCCGCGTACTCGCCGCCGGTGTCCTTCGCGCTCACTGTTTCGTCGAGCGCCGCCGCGGTGGGCGCCGCCGTCGGCACCCCCGCGACCGCCGCGTTTGCGCTCACGACCGCGCTGGCTGCGGCCCCGGCTGCGCTTGCGGTTGAGCCCGTGCCCACAGCTGCGCTCGCGGCGACAACACCCGCAGGAGCGGGAGCGCCGAGCGCCGCAGCGGACCGAGCGCCCCCATCGACGGGCGGCGGATCATTGGACACGTTCCGATCTCCATCCGGCTTTCCGACCGTCCCCACGGGCGTCGGGGCTTGGGCACCCGCGGTCGTTGCTGTGGTCGTGACGCTGGCAGCTGGCTCCGGCGCCGGAGTCGGCGCATCGGCCGCGGAACATGCGACGACATGGAACAGACCGAGGACGGGCAGAGACCACCCGAAGGGAGAAAGATGCATCGTGGCGCGAATCATAGCGCGATGCCGATCCGCTGACGCAAGGTCGTGTACGCCGGCGACGTGACGTAGCCGATCAGCGAATCGAGCTTGGCATCGACGCCCTCCGGCTCGTCGAGCCGCAAGAGTGACTCGGCCGCGTGGAGGTCGTTGCAAAGGAGCATGCCCGCGCGCGCCGCCGTGAGCTCGACGCTCTGGAGCCAGCGGCCAAGATTCGCGCGACCGCCTTGCTCGACGAAAAGCGCGAAGCACTTCTCGAGGCGCTTGATCCCGTCTTTTCCGAGCAATGGCTGAAGCGTTGCCACGACGGGCTCAATCCGCCGCTTGATTTCCTCGGCGAGCGGCAGACCCGGATTGCCCAGCGAGAGCGCAGCCAAGAGCATGTCCTCGAGACGTCTTTTGGACCGCGTCGGCTTCGCGAGCAGGTGCTCCTTGCGGTAGTAAGTGAGGTGCTGGCCCGCGAGAAATGCGAGCTCCGCGACCGAGCGGCCCACCAGCGCGCGCTTGCCAAGCCGCGTGCTCGGCGTCGGCGAGAGCACGATGTCCGCGGACACGTCGAGGTCCGGACATGCGTAGACCGCGGGCACCTCGAGCGCGAGCAGATCTGCGGCCCAAGCGAAGCAGCGCACCGCCTGCACCGTCGAGTTCCGCGCGTCGATACGCTGCTGTGGCACGACGGACTCGCACGAGATGCTCGCACGCAGCGTGGTCATGTGACCGAGCAGCATCGCGGGGGCTATCTCGGCGAAGAGCTCCCCTGTGAGCGGATCTTCGTCGGCGTGAAACAAGAGTTCCCGCCACTCTTGGTCGGTCACGGAGCGCTTCGGTTTTACGAGCCCCGGTTGCCGATACGCTTCGTAGAGCGCCCGCTCTTCGTCGTTTGCCGCGCCCAAGTATCGAAGGACATGCGCGACGGACACGCGACGATCGATGTCCTGCGAAGGCTTCAGGGATTTGTAGAGCGCGCGGAGCAACTCCGGCTCACGCGGTGCACGGCACACCAAGCGGTGGACATCTTCGGGGCTGGCGCGATCGGGCGCGACGATGGCCCCATGCCCGCCATCGGCGTTCGCCTCACGCAGCGGCTCGCCGCGCTCTGCAGCCGCGTGCGCGCGCAAGGTCGTGCTTTCGTGAATGAGCCGGCGCGACCGAATTTGCCCGGCGGGAACAGCCGGCTGCGGTGTCGCGACTGGCGGCGTTGCGATCGCGTGTTGCGCCGCGGGCTTCGTCACTGCATCGGGCCGAGGCGCCGCGGGTTGTGGTCGCGGCGACATGGCTGCGGCAGGCAACGGCGGTGGTGTCGACACCCGCGGCGCGTCGAAATCGCGCGTAGAAATGAGCTCTGGGGGCACGGACGTGCGCGTGGCGTCGCGGAGCTGGCGCGCGGAGTCGCGAACCCGCTCGTTCGCACGGGTGAGGTCCTCCATCGTGACCTCGAGCGCGTGCTGCAGCTGCGCGACGAGAGCCTCGAGTCGACGGTTGAGATCCGCGCGACGTTCGCCCTCGACGACGAGTGCGTGGTTCTCTGCTTCGAGCACGGCGATGCGGCGCTCGAAGAGGGCGAGCCGCGGCTCGTCAGCGGGCCCGAGCGGCTCGATGGTCAGCCGATTCGGCGCATCCCCGAAGGTGACGTCTTCCTCGTGCGTGCTTGTGTCCTCGATGACGCCCGCGTGGTGCGCCGCGGTCAGCGCGAGCTCGATCTGCCGCGTGCGCTCGAGATCGAGCTGGAAGATCGTCGCTGCATTGCGTAGCTGCTGCCGCTTTTCCGCGGTGATGAGCCCATCCCACGCTACCTCTGCAAACAGCTCGGCGTAGCTCGCCTCGCCAGCGGAAATGCCGATGCTGCTGGGCCTGGCAGCGGGCACGAACGCCGCGGCGTCGTGTACAAAATCGTCGGTCGGGAACTCGCTCATCGATTGCGCCTGCGATGAAATCTACGCGGTGTTAAGAGCCTACTGTCAGCGGCCCCGTGGCGAAATGGCAGACGCAGTGGACTTAAAATCCGCAGCCCGTCAAGGGCGTCCCGGTTCGATCCCGGGCGGGGCTACCGCGCAGGCTTCCGCAGGCTGCCGCAGGCCATCGAGAATGCCTCCGTGCGCGCTCTTCGCTGCCGCCCTAGCGTGCCTCGAAACGGCGACGTGCCTCGAGCACCGCGCGCTCCATGCCGGCGATGAAGCGCGCTGGCGAAAAGCGCCGTTCGGCAAGCAGCCGCGCCTCTGTGCTCATGCGCTCGGCGAGCGGCCGATCGACCAACAAGCGACGCGCGTAGAGGGCCAATAGCGCCGGGTCGTCGGACAGCATGCCGCTCACGCCATCCTCGACCGGCGAGGTTGGATGGCGATTTCCGATCACGGGCAGGCCCGCCGCGAGCGCCTCCATGAGCGCCATGTTGAAGCCATCTTCGAGGCTCGGATCCGCGGTGTGCACGAAGAAGCGGTGGCGCGAGAGCTGCAGCTTGAGCTCTGCCCACGACGCCGGCGGTTTTACGCCCGGCATGTCCGGGTTGTGACCGAAAATGCGTAGCGGCACGCCCGCGAAGGCACGCTCGTGCAGCTCCCACGCGAGGTATTTGCGGCGCGCCTGAATTTGATTCGCCACGCGCAAGCCCTGCTCGAGCTCTCCGGTCCATGGCAGGTACTCGGCGACGTTGGCGGCGGACTCGACGACGCTGCATGCGGCGAGGCCCCACGACCGCGCCTTCAGGTCGGATACGGCCACCGCGACGCCGCCCGCGAGCTTGAGGTACTCGTCGATGCTGCGGACCAGCTCTTGCGGCGTTCGTGTGAACTGCGCCTGCTCCAAGCGATGTTCGAGCGTGACGTGCAGCACCAACACCCGTGGAGCCTCGAGCGCGCGCACCGCCAGCAAATCGCTGAGGTTGTGGCCAATGATGGCGTCGTACTCGACCGCTCCAGTGAGCACATCGGACACGCTCACGAGGCGCGCGCCCGCGGGCACCGGTCGCATGCGCTCGTCCCACCGCGAGGTGTAGCGACCCGGCAGTCCATCGATGATGTCCAGCGGCCGCCCGAGCGCGCCAAGCTGATGCACCCACGCTTCGTGGCAGTTGAACGTGAGCAGGCGCTCGGCACCCATTTCGGCTCACTCACACGAGGCGCGATCAGGCCGCGATCGTGACGCAGCCGACCACGATCTCGACCTTCGGGCTGATGGCCTTTTTGATCTCGGCGCATGCAGCCGGGCACAGAATGATCTTGGTCGGTGCGCTGCCAGAGTCGTAGTGCCACGCCGCCTTGGCTTCACACGCCGAGGCCGCGTGTACCTGTCCGACGGTGACCGCACCGGTGCCGTCGCCCGCGTCGAAGACAACGTTGACGTGGCTCGTATCGACGGGCTCGCCGTTGCCGCTCTTGGGGATGGCGAACTCGCACGCCACCGTATGATCGCGGATCGTGTTGAGCGCGGTCTGAAGCTCTTCTTGCGCGTTGCCCGTGCCAACGACGATGCCGTCTTTCGTGCCGCCAGCCGCTGCAATCGCGTCGATCAACGACGCCTTCGAGCCCTCGAGGCCGATCGCAAAGGTGAGGATCCCGCGCTTCTCGAACGCGCTCTTCGCCGCGAGGACGAGGTAATTCCCATCGCTGTTGCACTCCGTCGGCTCGCCGTCGGTGACCAGCGCGACGACCGACTGCTCGCCCGGGTGCTTTGTGGCAACGTCAGCGGCCCACGCGAGCGCCCCGTCGAGCGCGATCGACAAGGGCGTGCCTCCGCTCGGGACGACGCCGATGAAGGCATCGATGAGCGCCTGTTCGTGCGAATCGGTCGGTGCCGAGAGCTCGGTCAGCTCGCCGAGCGGCACCTTCGGGACGGCGCAGCCCTGCACGTTGCAGCTCTCGTCGCAGCCCGCGTCCGGGAAAAACCGCAACGCCACGCGCGCGCCGTCGCTGGCCGGGTCCATGAAAAACCCCTGCAACGCGGCCGTCGCTTGGCTCCATTTCGGGCCCGCCATCGAGCCGGACTTGTCGAACATGATGTAGATATTGACGGCGACGTTCGTGGCCTCGTCCACGGACGATGCACACGCGCCATCCACGCCCGAGCCCGTTGACGACGCCGTCGTGAAGTCGGCGCCACCGGCACCGGTTGCAGTCTCGTTGGCGTTGCCGGCAGCACAACCGGGGACCGCGTGGACAGCAGCGACGAGGAGCACCGCGCCGCAAACTCCGAGCGCCCCCACGCGCACCTCCAAACACGAGCGTTTCATCGCCGCGAGCCTAACCGATCGACCGCCTCGAATCGACGCGCTCGCCCCGTCCGTCAGGCGATTGGGCCAACCGCGGCCTCTACCGCCGCGCGTAGTTTGCCCGTCTCGATCAGCCCGCGCACGGTCGCAAAATCGCGATAAAGTGGCCGATCTTCGCTCAAAGTCGGGACGAGCGCGCGCACGGCGAGGCGTGCTGCTTCGACCCCGCGACTGGGTGACAGCGGCGCACGCTGATCGAGCCCCTGGACCGCGGCCAAGAGCTCGATCGCGAGCGAGTTGGTGACGTTGTCGACGACCTGCACGAGCTTGCGCGCGCCGATGCTGCCCATGCTGACGTGGTCTTCGCGGTTCGCGCTCGAGGGGATCGAGTCGACGCTCGCCGGGTGACACAACACCTTGTTCTCGGACACCAACGATGCGCTGGCGACTTGCGCGATCATGAAGCCGGAACAGAGGCCGCTGTTGGACGCGAGAAAGGGCGTGAGCCCCGAAGAGAGCGCGGGATTGACGAGCTGCTCGACGCGACGTTCGCTGATGTTGGCAAGCTCGGCCACGGCGATCGCCGCAAGATCGAGCGCGAT
Source organism: Myxococcales bacterium (assembly GCA_009692485.1). Taxonomy (GTDB): domain Bacteria; phylum Myxococcota_A; class Polyangia; order Polyangiales; family Polyangiaceae; genus SYFR01. The sequence continues at coordinate 17,597 of SHZB01000019.1, read as the reverse complement.
CGCGATCGGTTGGCCATGAAAATTGCCGCCGCTCACGATGTCGGCGCCGCTCTCGGAGGCGAACACCGTCGGGTTGTCGGTGACGCTATTGAGCTCGCACTCGAGCGTCGTCGCCACCCACGCGAGTGCGTCGCGGCTCGCGCCATGGACCTGCGGAATGCAACGCAGCGAGTACGGGTCCTGCACTTTGCCGCAGTCGACGTGGCTCTCCATGATGGCGCTGTCGGCGAGCAAGAGGCGCATATTTGCCGCCACGGACGCCTGCCCCGGATGTGGGCGCACCGCCATGAGCCGCTCGTCGAAGGGCCGCACCGAGCCCTTGAGCGCCTCGATCGACGCCGCGCCGCTGATGTCCGCGACGACGCACAGCTCGAGCGCCCGGCGCACCGCGAGCGCACCCAGCGCCGTCATGTATTGCGTGCCGTTGATGAGCGAGAGGCCCTCTTTCGCGGCGAGCTCGATGGGGGCGAGACCCGCGCGCGCGAGGCCATCCTTGGCGGGCATGAGCTCACCCTCGAGCCGCACGTCGCCTTCGCCGATGAGGGCCAATGCGAGATGCGCGAGCGGCGCGAGATCCCCGGATGCTCCGACCGAGCCTTGCGCCGGGACTTGCGGGTGCACGCCGCGGTTCAGCATCGCCACGAGCAGCGCCACGCACTCCAAGCGAACGCCGCTGTGTCCGAGCGCGATCACCTGCGCGCGCAGCAACATCATGGCGCGCACCTCACGCTCGGCGAGCTCGGGGCCGACGCCGCACGCGTGGCTGCGAACGAGGTTCTGCTGCAATCGTACGAGGTCGGCCGCGGCGATCCGCGTCTCGGCCAGGACACCAAATCCGGTGTTCACGCCGTACACCGCGGGCGCGGCGTCCCCAGCCGCGACGATCACGTCGATGGCTTGGCGCGAGGCGAAAATGCGCTGCTCGACCGACTCTGGGATCGTCACTTGGCGGTGCTTCACGGCGACCTGCCAGAGCGTGTCGAGCGTGAGCGGGCGGCCGAGCTCGAGCGCCCCGGCGGGATCGATGCGTGCGGGGGTCATGGCGTGAAATACTGTCCGTGAGATCGCAACGTTGGCCTATCCTCGGCGCCTTCGAAAGGAGCGCTTTCAGGCTATGCGCCACTACACCCTGCTCACCGTGGTCGCAACGACCTTGCTGGCGAGCCTCGCCAACGCCCAGACCGCAAATCCCGCTGCCGTGGTGATTGCCAATCCCGCTGCTGCGGCGATTGCCGGTCCCGCGCCGGTAGCACCCGACGCCTTGGAGTTCGACGACCGTTTTGTCCTCGATACCGGGCGCGTGCCGCTGGCGAAGGCGACGCCAACTTCGATGTCGTTCGAGCTGCACGGTGAGGCACAGCTTCGCCTCCGCGCGGCGACGGATCTGCGGCTCGAGCCTCGCATCGGAGCAGCGCCGGGCGTTGGGGCGACGCTCGGGCAGAACTATTACCTCTACGAGTGGATGCGCCTGCGCCCGGTGTTTCGCTACCGGGATACTCTCGAGGTGGTGGCCGAGCTCGATGTGCCACGTGGCATCGCGCTCGGACAGACGACCACCCACGTCAGCGCGGCGCGCGACGATCTTGCCGAGCTTGCGTTTTACGGGCTGGAACCGCGGCAGCTCTATCTGCAATACAAGCTGCCCTTCGGCCTGGTGCGCGCGGGTCAGCAAGCGGCCCACTGGGGCGCGGGCATCGTCGCGAATGACGGCGACCACCCGACCTTGTTCGGAGACACGCGGCGCGGCGCACTCGTCGAGCGGCTGCTGTTCGCGACCCGTCCGCTCGGCCAGGACACGCCGCTGGTCGTCGCGCTCGCGGGCGATCTCGTCTTCAAGGACGCCCGTGCGTCGCTCGTCGGCGACATTCCCGAGGGCATCACGCCGGCGCGAGAGTTCAGCGGGCTCGACACCGAAATCACCGATCCTGCGGATTTTCGGGGACGCGACCGCGCATTCCAGCTCGTCACCGCCGCGCGCTGGGAGACGAAGTCCGCCACCGTCGGCCTCTACGGCGTCTATCGAAACCAGAAGCGCCACGCTCGCTCGCTCGAAAGCCTGGCCGGTTTCAAAGAAGAGCTGGCGGTCGGGGTCATCGACTTTGCGGGCAAGATCAACGCGAAGGTCCCGGGCTCGTCCGCTTTCTTTTTCGCCCAGTGGGAGCTGGCCTACGTCGCAGGCCGCACGAGCTACGTGCGCGGCGTCGAGCTCCTGCAACAAGGAAAAGAAGAGGCCATCCAACAATACGGCGGGGCCGCGCGGGTCGGCCTCGCGCGCGTGAAGGGCACCGGAGCGCAGGCGTTCGGCGACCTCGTCGTCACCTTTGAGTACGGCCACGCATCCGGCGACGCCGACCCCTACGACGGGGTCACGCGGCGCTTCACCTTCGACCAAAACTACAACGTCGGGTTGGTATTGTTCGATCACGTGATGGGGTGGAAGACGGCGCGCTCGGCCACGTTGGCGCAGGACCCGCTCGTCACTTTCCGGCCGTCGCCGGGGGTAGAGTTTCTGCCGTCGGAGGGTGCGATTTTCGGTAGCTCGTACATCAACCCAACTGTCGTGATGCGCCCGCGCCGCTGGCTCGACTTGAAGGGTGGCGTCGTCATCGCGCAGACCACAGCGGACTTCGTCGATCCCTTTCGCGCCGGCGCACTCGGCAATTACGACAACTTCGACGGCGGCACGGAGACCGCGCACGATCTCGGGCTCGAACTCGATCTCGGCGCGGACGCACGCTTCAAGGTCGCGCCAGGGCTCACCGTGCAAGCGGGCGTCGAGGGCGGCGTCTTGTTTCCGGGCGGCGCATTCGACACTGCCGATGGCACCCCGCTCTCGACTCAATATCTCGTGAACACCAAGCTCGGAGCCCAGTTCTGATGCCGCCTGCGTGGCTCGCGGGCGCATGGCTCGCGGGCGCATGGCTCGCGGGCGCACCCCTCGTCATCGCGTCGCTCGTCGGCTGTTGTCCGCAAGCGGCCTGCGCGACGCCACCCGCGGCAATGCCAATTAGCGGGGAGGCGGCAATGCCGGTTAGCGGGGCGGCGGCAATACCGGTTAGCGGGGCGGCGGCAATGCCAATTAGCGGGGCGGCGGCAATGCCAATTAGCGGGGAGGCGGCAATGCCAATTAGCGGGGAGGCGGCAATACCGGTTAGCGCGCCCCTTGCCGCTAGGACTGGGGGCTTTCAGTGTCGCTTGTCGGCGCCGCGAGTCAGCGAGGATGCTTGCGCTACGGACGCGGACTGCGGGCTCGACGCGCCCTGCCATGCGCGTGGCTGCGTCGCAGTCGCGAAGGCCAATCCGCCACAAAAGACGACGATTTGTACGCGCCAGCTCGTGTGCGACAGCGCTGACGTGAATCGCTGCGGATGCCTCGCCGGGCGTTGCGCGCTGAGCCCACCGTCCCACTGAGCACCTCATGCACTATTATGTAAGCGTCACGCCGGGCCGGGAGATCTCGGTCGAAGTCGCCACGCGCAGCGACGGCAGTCTCGAGGTCCACGCCGATGGGAGAGCCTACGATGTTGACGTGGTCGAGGCTGAGCCGGCGCTCACCGTGCGCGTCGATGCCTCCATCTTCGATCTGTGGCCCGACGGCGTTGGCGCGCGCGACGCTTCGCACGGTGACGCTGTCTCTTACGTCGCCGGCACGCGCCGCATCAAGGCCACACTCGAGACCGAGCGCGCCCGCATCGGTGCCCGCGCGTCGCGCAGCGGAGGTGTGACCGGGGGGCTCGTCATCGCGCCGATGCCGGGCCGCATCGTCAAGGTGCTCGTCCGCGAGGGCGACCCCGTCGAGGAGGGCGCCGCCGTGATCGTCGTCGAGGCCATGAAGATGGAAAACGAGCTCACGGCAGTCGCGCCGGGCATCGTCCGCAAGCTCCACGTCGTAGCCGGCCAGACGGTAGACGCCGGCACCGTCTTGCTCGAGCTCGACCCCCCATTGGGTTGAACCGAACCAGCTCTTTGCGCGGCACATCGTTCGAAGCGCGTGAGCTGGCCTGTTCGCTGCTGTTTGCTTTAGCCGCAGAGTCCGGCGCAGGTGGTGCTGCCGGTGCGCGGGCAGCTGAGGCCCGTGGGGGTCTCTACGATCGGCGTGAAGGTGCCGGCGCGCGTGTCGAACCACCACACGTCGTTGAGGCGTCCGCAGTCGCTGTCGCCGGCGAAGATGACGAAGGCCTCGCCCGTGAGCGTGGGCGCGAATGCGAATGCCGAGCGGCGCTCGATGCTCGCTTCATCCGGCGTGACGAAGTCGGCTGGGAACGCGCACTGACCCGTCGCGGGGCTCGTGAACATGTCGCCGGCGACTCGTGGTTCCCACGCCAAAGTCCCCAGATTTGCGGGCTCGATGCCGTCTGCAAGGTCGAGCGCCAACACGTCGTTGCGATTGCCGAGCGTGCCGTCGTCGTGGCCGCCTACCAGCAGCAACTGGCTTGCTTCACCGGCTGCGCGACGCAACGCGAGGCCGGGCTTGATGCGTCCCTCTGGGGCCGAAGCGGGCAGCGTCGCGGCGAGCGCGGTGAAGATCGACGTCTTCATGTCGAAGACGTGAGCGTCCGCGAAGAAGGGTCCGAGCAGTGCGTTTTCGTCGGCGCCGTGTACGACGTAGAGACGATGCGCGAGCGTGTCGACGGCGATGGCGTGGAATTGGCGAGCAGCGGGGCGCGGACCGGCGGCCTCGATCGTGGACCAGGTGTTGGTGACGAGGTCGAAGGCGAAGAGGTCATTCGTCGGGAGAAAATTGAGGCCCGATGTCGAGGTGTTGCCGCCAAAGACATAGAGCGTGTCGCCGTCCACCGCGATGGCCGTGTTGGCGCGCGGCGAAGGCGGCGTGCCACTGGCAGTTAGCGTGGCCCAGGATCGCTTCCTCAAGTCGAATGCCCAGAGGTCTTGATAGAGCGTGTAATTGCCAGAGTCGCCTTGCCGGAAGCGGCCGCCGAACAGGATTGCGCGCTCTCGTGCGGGGTCGAGCGCCATCGCGTGCCGTGCGCGCGGCGAGGGTCCCGGCACGTCTAGCTCGGTCCACGAACCGCACGCCGTGTCGAGCACCCAGGTGTCTCCGACGTGGCTGCGTTTCGGGATGTCGCCGCAGATGACCGTGGCCACATCACCGCCGAAGACCACCATCGTGCGCGCGTCTTCGCTCAACGCCGCGGCCGTGTCGGCGCGAGCGAGCGGACTGCCGCCGGTCGGTGTCTCGAAGTTCGCGCACACCGGACGCACTGACGGCGAGGGCAACTGGGCGCCTCCGCCCGCGCCCCCTGCGCCCGCGGGAAGGGAGTCCTCGCTGCCGCACGCCGCGAGCGCGAAAACGCCGGCGACCCCCGAAATTACGGCAGATCTGAACAAGCTGCGGCTCACGCTCCAACCGAACATGGCAATCCCTCTCATGGGTAGGTGCACCCCTTGCTCAGGGCAATATCTCTCATGAGTTTACGCGGCCCGTTCTCATGGCATTACCTCGGCCTTGGTCACAAGGTCGCCGTCCACCAGCGCGTCCCACGGCCCTTGCGCTTCACCGAGCCAGGCGTATTGGCCATCGAGGTGCGGCGTGCGCGCGTGCGTGACGAAGAACTGGCTCCCGCCGGTGTCACGGCCAGAGAGGGCGACTCCCACGCTGCGTGCCGCGAAGTGAATGGGAGAGGTCTCGCACGGCAGCGCGGCTCGTCCGTCGGCACCGCCATAGCCATCGCTCGTCGGTGAGCCGAGCTGCGTCACGAAGCCCGGCACGACCCGATGCACGACGAGGCCGTCGAAGAACCCGGCCTTCGCGAGCTCCACGAAGCGCGTGACGGCGATGGGTGCGAGAGCGGGCTCGAGCGCGAGCGTGAGGGCTCCCGCGTCGGTCGTGAACACCACCTTCACGGGCGCGGCGACCAAGCGCGAGAGCTCTGTGGGGACAGAGAGCGCGTGATCGCTCGAACGGCACGCGGGCGCGGCGACGCCCAGCTGCGTGAGCGCCTTCTCGCTGTGCTGGCGCAACACCGCGTGCGGAGAGCGGCAGTACTCGAGCAACTTGGGGCGCGCGCGCTCGAGCTTGACCGCGCCGACGGCATCGATCACCGCGGACAGGGCCTCGTGATCGGACGAGCCCCCCTTGCCTTCGAGCGCTGTGGCGAGCGCATCGTCGGCGGGCGCGACGTTCTTGCCGAGGCCGAGCCGCCGTCGCTCTGGGTGCTTCGCGATCACCTCAGCTGCCGCGGCCACGAGGCCAGCGTGCGGCGAGCCGAGCGCCTCGGTCAGAGCCCGCGCGGCCTCCTCGATTTCGTGGTGCTCGCTGATGAGCCCGAGCGCAGCCTCGCGCGCCCGCAGGTCCGCGCCGAATGCCCATTTTGCCCACGCTTTGGCGCGTTTTCCGCGGATTTGCGTGCCGTCGGTGCCGATGGCCCGCACGATGGCCCGCGCACCGATCGAGCCACCGCGAGCGACCTCGCCTTCGGACGCGGGTGGGGTTGCGAGGTCGCATCTCACGAGCTGCGCGTCGTCGAAATCGCGCTCGGCGATGAGGCCGGCCGCCGTGCATCGAAGCCAGGAAATGCGTCGCACGACGGACGCTGGCGCTTCGCTAGGCGCGGCGAGTTTTGCAAAGCGATCGATGGCGCCGCGGGCATCCCCAAGACTCGTGAGCGACTCGAGCACGGTGAGCGCGACTGCGAAGTCCACGCCCACGAGTGAGGTCGCCTGCACGGCATCGCTCACATTCGGGACGAGCGCGCGGACGCTTGCACGCAGCGCGCGTTGCCCCTCGCTGCCGAGGCGTGCGAGCGAGCGGGCGGCCTCGACCCGCAGCGCAGCGGGAGCGTCCGATCGTGCGAGCACCTTCGACAGCGGCACGATCGCGCGATCGTCGGTGCGACCAAGCGCGCGAGCGGCGAACGCTGCGCCACCGTGAGCCGAACCTGCATTTGCCGAACCTGCGAGTGCCGCGCCTGCGTTTGCTGCGCCTGCGAGTGCCGCGCCAGCGTTTGCTGCGCCTGCGTTTGCTGCGCCACCTTCGGCGAGGCGTGCCATCGCCACCTCGCGCGTGTGCTCGATCACGCTCGGTGGAAGATGCGCGACGCGACCAAGCGGGTAGAGCGCCAAGCCGACGGGTGCGGCGCTTGCGGTGCCCGCGGCGATCTCCAACAGCGCGACGATCGTCTCCTCGCGCAGGCGCTTGGTTTGATTGGCCACGTCGCCAAGCGCGAAGATGGCCGGCTCCATCAGCTCGGTTCTGGCGCGTGCCCACTCGACCAACAGCGCTTCGGAGAGCGCATCCGAGCACCGCCCCACCGCGCGCACGATCGCCGCTCGTGGCTCGAGACGCGCGGGTGTTGCGCCTTGCACCATCGGCGAGAGCCGCGCGAGCGTCGCACCCAGGGCGCGCACGATCTCGCTGCGATTGCCCTCGCATGCGTCGCCGAGGCCGTATGCGGCCCACGCCACCACTTCATCGTCCTCGTCGCGAAGCGCCACGAGCAAAGGCTCACGCGCGCCGGGTGCCCGCAGCCGCGCGAGCGCCCGAATCGCCGCCCTTCGTAAACGCACATCGCGCGAGCCAACATCGGCGGGCCCGATGCCGCCCATCGCGCGCGTGAGCTCTGCCTCATGCACCGCCCCGAGCCGCGTCGCCACGTCGCGCCGCGCGCCGGTGCCCGCAGTCTCGGGCGCGCCCTCGCTGCCCTGCGAGCGCGGATTCGCAGCCGAAGTTGCAGAGCTAGCATGGCTTGCAGAGCCTTCAGAGCTTGCGGCACCGAGCGCGCTTGCAGAGCTAGCGGAACTCGCGGAGTCTCGCTGACTCGCCGCGTCGGGCGCCGTGTCCACTCGCGAACACGCAGCCAACATCAGCGTCGCCGCGAGCGCCGCGCCTGGGCCGAACCCGCCCCGACGAGTGGCCGCGCGCATGGCGACTCGTTACCGTAACTACCGCGGGTCCGCCATCGCCGCGGCATCGAATGTCGCGGCGTCGAATCACCGCGGCGTCGGATGTCGCGCGGTGTCGAAGTGCCCCGCCATCGCCGCACGCGCTCGCGATGGCCCGCCACCACCGGGTACTCACGCCACCACGGGCTCGTCACGCCACCACGGGCTCGTCACGCCACCACGGGCTAGTGAAGTGCGGAAGCGCGCACCTCAGCCGCTACCGAGCTTCAAGCGCTCGCGGATTAGCTCGTCGGCGCGCGCGCATTGCTCTTGGCGCAAATCATCCGCGATGACGTGCTCTTCGCCGATGCGCGTTCGCAAGATGAGCCGGCCGGAGTGCGGCTCGCAGCGCAGTCTGGCGATCTCGGCCACCGGGACGACGAGCGGCCCGCGCCACGGCAAGGGACCATGCGTGATGAGCAACATCCCGCCCTCGACCTCGAGCCGCGTGGTGTTGAAAGCCACGAGCATCAGCGAATAGGCAAAGACCGCGGCCGCGATGCACATGATGGCGCGGTGCACTCCCTCGAATTTTCCCGTGCCGAGCCCGATCCACAAGAGCGCCGCGATGAACACCCCCACGCTGATCACATAGAGAGGCCGCGCGCGCTCGCGCCAAGGAAACTTTACCATCACGGCTAAGCCTACTCGTGCGCCGGGGCCGCTGTCTCGATGGCCGCTGTCTCCATGGCCCCTCGATCAGCAACCCGGGGAGGACAGAATCGCTGAACAGTCAAGGGAGGACAGAATCGCTCGACGCCCACACCTGTCCCAATTGACCATTGCGGCTTTATGCCTCCGCGGGGAGCTGTGTTGGGGTCACAACTTCTTCGGCCAGCTCGGTCTCGGCGATGCCGCTTCGCGCGGCGACGGAATGAATGAGATGGGGGACAAGCTCCCAGCGGTCAAGCTCACGGGACTGTGACGTGGCGAGAGCTTTGCGGCTTGCGGCTTAGGTAACTCGCGGCTGCTGACGCGCGCTGCCAACCTTGACGCTCGGCGTGGCCTCTTCCAGGGTCGGCGGCCGATGATCCCTCGATATACGCCGGCGGCATTTGCGGAGCTTTGGTCGAGCAATGCGAGATACTCCGCGTGGCTCGAGGTCGAGCTCGCGGCGTGCGCTGCGATGGAGGATGCGGGGCTCGTTCCACGCGGGACGGCGGTGAAGATCGGCGCGCAGAAGCTGGTGCTGGACGCGGCGCGCATCGAAGAGATCGAGCGCACCACCAAGCACGACGTGATCGCGTTTCTCACCCATGTGGAAGAGCGCGCGGGTGAGGACGCGCGGTGGCTTCACTTCGGCATGACCTCGAGCGATGTGCTCGACACGAGCTTCGCGCTGCTGCTCGTGCGGGCAAGCGCGTTGCTCGAAGAGCGGCTCGACGGCGTCCTCGATGCGCTCGCCGCGCGCGTGGGCGAGCACCGCGAGACGGTCATGATCGGCCGCAGCCATGGGATCCACGCCGAGCCGGTCACCTTCGGCTGCGTGCTCGCGGGCCACCTCGCCGAGCTCAAGCGCGGGCGGCAGCGGCTGAGGCTCGCGCGTGCGGAGATCGCGGTCGGCAAGCTCGCTGGCGCGGTCGGGAGCTACGCGCACCTGTCGCCCGCCATCGAGGCACAAGCGCTCGGTGCGCTCGGGCTCAGGGCCGAGACGGTGGCGACGCAGATCGTCGCGCGCGATCGGCACGCGGTGTTTTTTGGGGCGCTGGCGCAGCTCGCCGCGGGGCTCGAGCGCTTCGCGACCAACGTGCGGCACTGGCAGCGCAACGAGGTGGGCGAGGCCGAAGAGCCGTTCACCGAAGGGCAGAAAGGCTCGAGCGCGATGCCGCACAAACGCAATCCGATCGCGAGCGAAAACCTGTGCGGGCTCGCGCGGGTGGTGCGAGCGATGGTGACGCCGGCGCTCGAGAACGTTGCGCTGTGGCACGAGCGGGACATCTCGCATTCGTCGGTCGAGCGCATGATCGCGCCCGATGCGACCGCGACCCTCGGCTACATGCTCGAGCGCACGCGCGGGCTCGTCGTTGGGCTGGTCGTGTATCCCGCGCGCATGCAGAAGAACCTCGAGCTGACGGGTGGCCGCTTTCACAGCGAGGGGGTGCTGCTCGAGCTGGTGCGGGCGGGCATGGCGCGGCAAGACGCCTACGTGATCGTGCAGCGCGCGGCGATGAAGGCGTTCGCCGGCGAGGGAACCTTCAAGCAGTTGCTCGCGCAGGACGAAGAGCTGTGCGCGCGACTCACGAGCGAGGTGCTCGACCGCTGTTTCGACGTCGGTCATTTGCTGCGGCACACCTCCGCGATCATCGACCGCGCCCTGGAGGCACCATGACCTGTGAGCTAACACCAGCGGCGTGCGCGAGGCCGGTGCGAGCCGCGGTGTGCGCGCTCTTCCTCGCGGCGTGTGCGCTTGCCGGCGGCGGTTGCGGGGCTGGGGCGAACGCGACAGGAAATGGCGCGATTTCGGGCTCGGCTGCGATTTCGGGCGCGGCTGTAAACGCGGGCGTGCACAGCTTTGCGGCGGTGAGCGACGGCATCGTCGATGGCCTCTTGCGGGCGAGTCCGGCGTGGGCGCGGCAGGCGGGGCTTCACGCCTTCGACGGCAAGCTCGCGCGCTACGATGCGGCGGGGCTCGCAGCGCACGCGGAGTTTCTCGAGCGTGCTGCCACGGACCTCGACCGAGTTGCGGTCGCCACGCTCTCCAAGGACGAGGCGCTCGACCGTGCGATCTTGAAGAGCCGCCTCGAGTTCGAGCTCTTCAATTTGAGGGAGCGCGCGCTGCCGTTCACCGATCCGCGCTTTTACGAAGAGCTCTTCGACGTCGGCAGTTACGTCAAGTTCGAGTACGCGCCGCTCGCGGATCGTGCGCGGAGCCTCGTCGAGCATGAAGAGGCCGCGCTCGCACAGCTCGATGCCGTCACCACGAACCTGCGCGCCGAGCTGAGCCGCCCAATCCTCGAGACCGCGATCGCGAGCTATCGCGGCTACGCGGAATATCTTCGTGGCGACGTGGTGAAGCTCGTTGGCAAGGTGGGGGACGGCGCGTTTCAGGCGCGATTTGCGAAGAGCAACGCGGCGCTCGCGGATGCTGCGAGTGCGCTTGCGGGTCGGCTCGAGCGCGAGTGGCTGCCGCGCTCGAACGACACGGCGCACGTTCTTGGACGGGAGAAATTCCTGCGTTTTGTCGCCGCGCAGGAGGGTCGCGGGATCGAGCTTGCGGAGTTCGAGGCGATGGCCGAGGCCGATCTCGCTCGCAACAAATCCGCGTACGAGACGCTGCTCCCGACGGTGAAGGTGACGCGACCGGCGGCGAGCGCGCTCTTGGGTGAGGCGACGCGCATGATGGAAGCGTCACGCGCCTTCGTGCTGAAGAAAGAGCTCGTGACGATCCCGTCGGAGGACCGCGCCGTCCTCGAAGAGTCGCCGCCGTACATGCGCTGGAACGCCGCGTTCTTGAGCATGCCCGGGCCTTTCGACACGGTGCGAAAGGGGTTTTATTACATCACGCTGCCCGACCCGAGCTGGCCCAAGGACGAGCAAGAGGCGTACATCTTTCCGATCGGAACGCTGCTCGCGACGACCGTGCACGAGGTGTATCCGGGGCATTTTCTGCACGGACTCTTCATCCGCCGCGCGCCGACGCGCATCCAGAAGCTGGGCGACAGCTACTCGTTCACGGAGGGCTGGGCGCACTACGTCGAGCAGCTCATGATCGACGAGGGCTTCGGCGCGGAGGAGCCGCAGAGTCGCGTGGGTCAGCTCGCGGATGCGCTGCTTCGCAACTGCCGCTTCGTCGTGTCGATCGGCGTGCACGCCAAGGGGGTGACCTTGGCCGAGGCCGAGCAGCGCTTCATGCGCGACTGCGCGCAGGACAAGGCGAGCGCCCGACAGCAGGCGGTGCGTGCGACCTTCGATCCCGGCTACTTCGCGTACACGCTCGGCAAGCTGCAGATCCTCGCGCTGCGAGCGGAGGCGCAGAAGGCGCTCGGTGCAAGGTTCAACCTGCGGGCCTTCCATGACGCGCTGCTCGGACACGGTGCGCCGCCGGTCGCGCTCATCCGTGAGCGGGTGCTCGCCGAGCTTGGCGTGGTGCGGTGAGGCGCAAGCGACCGAGCGCTAGAATTGGCCGCAATTCTCGGGAAGTTCTGAGCCTGGCGCGAAGGGGTCGACGCCGTCCGAGCAGAAGTTTTCGTAGTTCATGCCGTAGTGCTCGCGTGGGTGCGTGAACTCGTCGAGGTCGCTGCGGCTGCACGCGACGGAGGCGAGCGCGACGAACGCAGCGACGGTGATGAGACCGGTGTGCGCGGCCGACGGCGTGAGCGCGGAGTTGCCGGAAAACGCCGCGAACGGCGTCACACGAGGATCGCGGCGCATGGGGTGGTCGTGTAGCCCTGGTAGTTGCCGGAGTCGGAGCCGTAGCTTTGGACGAGCGTGGGGTCGGGGACCACGGCGCGCAAGACCGCGAGGCCGATGTCCGAGAGGCTCTCGCTATTGGGGGAGCGATAGTGTCCGACGCCTTGGCGCAAGCGACCGCCGGCGCCGCCCGCGATGAGGATGGGATAGTCGTTCTCGGAGTGGCTCCAGCCCTCGGTGACGTCGCTGCCCGCGAGCACGCAGGTCTGATCGAGCAAGCTGCCGACTCCGTCCGGCGTGGCGGCCAAGAGCTCGAGCAAGACGGAAAAATTCTGCATGCACGAGACCACGCTCTCGTGGATGAAGGCCTGCTCGTAGTCGGCGTTCACGTGGCTGACGTTGTGATGGTCAGCGTGGCTGTAGTCGTTTGCGCCCGGAAATGCTGGGAATTTGGAGGGCGTGAGCGACGGGAATTGCTGGCCGCCGCTCGGCGCGGTGAACATGCAGCTCGCGACGCGGCTGAGATCGCAAGAGAACGCGAGCACCATGAGCTTGCTCATCGCGGAGTGGATCTCGGCGAGCGGTTCGCTGCCGTCGGCGTTGAAGTCGAGCTTGCCGGGCTTCGGGATCACGGCGCACGAAGGTGGGATTACGAGCAGCTGTTGCTCGAGCTCGAAGACGCTCTCGGCGTGGAGCTGAAGGCGCGCGCGGTCGGAGGCGCCGACACGCTTTTCGAGGCGATGGAGATCGGCGAGCACGGCGTCGAGGGCGCGGTAGCGAAGGGCACCCTCGGGATCGCCGTTGTCGGGCGGCGGCATGAAGGAAGCGAAGAGCTTGTCGTAGACCTTCTGCGGATCGCGCTCGGCGAAGAGCGGCTGGTCGGGCCCGCGATGCGCCATCGTCTCGAGCGTCGGCCCCTGGTTGGTGAGGTGGCGTTTGGTGACGCCGAACTCGAGCGATTTGAAGAGCGTGTCCGTGCTCATGAGATCGGCGGCGCGTTGATCGATGCTCATGCCGCCGAACTTCGAGGCGTAGGGCGCGCCCATCGCGTCGAGCTCGATGAAGGCGTGACCGCTCCAGAGCGCGGCCATTCCGTCGTGGTGACCGCGGCGGCCGGCGATGCGATTTTGAAAGCCGCTGAGCACCGTGAACTGGTCTTTTACTTTTTCGAGCGGCGCGAGTTCAGGTGTCAGCGCGTAGTCCGGTCCGGTGAGCTTGGGCACCCAATGTTCGAGGCGGCAGCCGTTGCCCCACATCCAGGTGATGAGCCGCCGCGGAAGGGCGTGGCCGTCGGCGAGCGCGGTGCCGTGCGCGTCGAGCATCGTCTCGAGCAGCGGCAGGCCGAACGCGATCGCGGTGCCGCCGAGCATGCTGCGAAGCAAGGTGCGGCGCGGCATCACCAGCTCGCGCGGAAGCATGCGACGTGGCAGCGACAGCTCGCGCGGGAGCTTGCGTCGCGTCATGGAGTCGCCTCGTCCGGCGGCGCGCCCGCGTGCGTCCCGACGTGCCGAAAGAGATCGCTCGCGGCCAGCTCACGCAAGAGCGCCGGGTAGGTCGTGCCCGCGTCCCGCCACGCCTCGAACACGACGTCGATCGCGCGCAGCTCCGACTTCAACTCGACGTGGCCGGTGGAATTGCGGAACATCTGCCGAAGCAGGCAGTGTGGAAGCTCGGGCGAGCCGGCGAGTAGCTCCGCGAGGCCGGCCGCATCGGCGAAAGAGCCATCCCCGGCGTTTGCCGAAGTGCCGGACCCCGCGGTGCCGGACGTGCCGGACCCCGCGGTGCCGGACGTGCCGGACCCCGCGTTGCCGGAGGAACCCAGCCCCTCGAGCTGGCCGCTTGGGTCGATGACGGCGCCGTTCTCTTTCAAGCGCCAGCGGCCGATGGCGTCGAAGTTCTCGAAGGCGAGGCCGATGGTGTCGGCGGTCTCGTGGCACGCGCGGCACACGGGGTCGGCCTGATGGACGGCGAGGCGGTCCCGAAGCGTGGGAGCGGCGCTGCTCGGGGGCAGCTCGGTGATGACGCCCGGCGGTGGCGGCGGCATCGTGCGACACAAAAATCGCTCCATCACGAAGAGCCCGCGATAGGTGGCCGAGGTGGAGTTTGCGTGCGCCTGGCGCGAGAGGATCGACGCGTGCGTGAGGAGGCCGCGGCGACCCTGCTTGGCGGGCAAGTGTGTCTCTTGCCACGGCGACTCGGGCATGGCCGTCGCGTAGAGGGAGGCGAGCGGCTCGTCGATGAAGGTCGTCTCCGAGGAGATGAGGCGGGTGACGGGCAAGGCCGCATCCCAAAGTACGTGGTCGACGAGGCGAAGCGTTTCTTCACGCATCGAAGCGGCAAGCGATGGCGAAAACGCCGGAAAAAGCGCTGGATCTTTCGCGATCGTCGTGAGCTCGTCGAGGACTAGCAGCTCGGAGAAGAAGCTCCGTGCGGCGGCGCGCGACTCGGGATCGGCGAGCAGCTCGTCGGTCCACGCGCGAACTCCGTCGGCGGTGTCGAGCGTGCCTGCCTCGGCGGCGTCGAGCAGCTCGGCGCTCGGCGTGCGGTCCAATACAAGGAACGAGAGGCGCGAAGCGAGCTCGTAGCCGGTGAGCGCGCGGACGCCGGGGCGGAGAAGGACCGGCTCACCGAGCTCTACCTGAAAGAGGAAGCTCGGCGCTTGCAACATGCTCGAAATGACGAGCTCGAAGCCGGCCTCGAAGGTGCCGCGCAGCTTTGCCGCATCGAGCGCGAGGGTCACGAAGGTCGCGACCTCGTCAGGCGCGAGCGGACGCCGGAACGCGAGTCGTCCGAAGCGCGAGACGAACGAGCGGTAGCAGGCCTCGTCGCCGTCGAGTTCGCGATCGCACGCGGCGAGCTGAGCGAGGCGGTCCGGGTTGCCCATGGCGGCCTTCGCGATGGCGCGCGCCGAGGACTCGTAGTGCGCGACGAGGCCGGTAGTCATCGAGTGTTGGCTGGCGGCGATGCTCGAGAATCCGTTCAGCTCCGAGTCGTCGGGAGGGTCGGCGGCGGCGTGCGCCTCGGAGCCGAGGAGATAGGCGACGCTGCTCCGGTATTGGCGGGCCAAGAGCCGCCGGAGGGGTGCGGCCGCGGGCTCGGAGAGGGGAGCTTCGTCGATGATGAGCGCGGGGCCGAGGCCCGTATCTTCCAAGCACGCCGCGGCGCTAGAGATGCACAGCCCGAGGCCAGCGGCGAAGAAGGAACGAAGCGTTGCCACGACGAGCCCAGAGGCTAGCATTCGAGCGGCGCTCGTTCTATCCGCCCGCGAATCCGAGCACGTAGGGCGAACGGTGGCGTTACGTTTTCTGCGCTGGTGTGGTGCGGCTGTGCTTGCCGGCGCTCGGCGACAGGGGACCTTCGAGGACGTGACGTTCGACCCATGCGCCGACGGGATCGCGCCCGGGTTTTCCGGCGAGGCGGCGCAGCGCGTCGTGGTACGCGGGCACGAAGCGAAGATGGCGGGGGAGCGCACGATGGCAGGCCCGTATGAGCTGGATGGAGGCGGCGAATGCGAATCGGTCGCGTGCGTTGAATCGCAAACCGAATTGCGCGCGGAGCGGCTCCGGCAAGAGGCCCGCGGTGATGCGCTCGTACCAGCGCGCGAGCACGGCGGGCGTCAGCGCCGGAGGGGAGAGCAGCGCGCGGCCCATTTCGACGCCCGGTGGCGCGACTTGCAGCGTGCTCCACATGCGACGGTTGTAGGCCAGAAACGCGGGCCAATCGCGCGGCACGACGCGATCGGGGATTCCAAAAAGCAGCGCGAAACGGCGGGATTCTGCGTAGTACTGCTCTTTCTCGGCGGTCGTGAGCGGGTGCACGAACAGCTCGAAGGCGACGACGGCGCTGTCGACGAGCGTCGCATGCACCCAGAAGAGCGCGTCGGGATCGTTGGCGGCGTACGCGTCGGCTTTCGCGTCGGCTTTCGCGTCGGCTGTTGCGTCGGCTGTCGCGTCGGCTGTTGCGTCGGCTGTTGCGTCGGCTGTCGCGTCGGCTGTCGCGTCGGTCGTTGGCGGGCGGCCTGCGTGAACTGGCGACGCGGGTTCGGGCATCGTGCCGGTTACACGCTGGTGGACGGAGTGTACGCGGCGAGCCGACGCGGTGGCTTGCTCGAGATCGCCGAACGCCATGGCGAACACGTTTTGGAAGGTGCGCTGGAATCGTCCGAGAAGATCACCGCGCGCCTGTGAGTGCTGGTCGATCGCGTGCGCGACGAACGGGTGGGCAAGCTGCAGGAGCGCGGCGCGTCCCCCGGCAAGGAAGATCACAAGCTCGCGGTTGATGCGCCAGCTCATGCTCGCGGGCCCGTAAATTCCGGCGATTTCCTTGTCCGCCGGGGTGCTAGGCGCAGTGTCAGGTGCACTGCCCGCCGCAGTTTCAGGCGCAACGCTGGCCGCAGTTTCGGGCGCAGTGTCAGCCGCAACGTTAGGCGCAGTGTCAGCCGCAGCGCTGAGCTCGCGGCGGAGGCGTGCTAGCGATGCTTCGAGCTCCGCGCGAGTGACGGTCATGTCATCGAAGCGAAGGCCCCAACCCGCCGCTCGTGCTGCGCGCGAGGCTCATCGCACCTCGAGAATGTGGCCGAGGACCGAGGTCTTGTAGTCGCGCACGAGGCCGAGCAATTGCATCGCTAGCCGCTGCCACTCGAACTCGATAGCCCGATCGTCGCGCCAGCGGGCGGCCTCGGAGCGAGCTCGCATGGCCCGCACAGGCTGGCTCATGTGCTCGTCGTGGAAAATCCGGTCGAGCCAGACCTCCACGTTGTGCGCCGGTGGGACAGCGCGGCTCACGACGTACATGACCGCCGGAAGCGCCGGATCGTTCGCAGCGAGGAGCGCGAGATCCCCACGCACGAGCCGCCGCTCGTTTTCTGGCATCGTCGCGAGGCGAGTCCACTTGCCGACCTCCGCGAGGCGATCGTCCTCGTGCTCGACGAAGGTCGCGATCACGTCTTCGGGCTTGTTCGCGAGGAGCGACGCGGCAGCCCACATCCAGGCCGCGGCGAGTTTGTCGTCCTCGAGCATGAGGCCATCGAAGCTCTGTTCACGGGCGAGCTCGGCAGCGCGCTCGGCATCGATCGCGCGAAGATACGCCCGCTCGGCTGCGAGTTGAGCCATCTCGAATCGCTGCGTGTGTGCGAGCGCGAGCGCCTGGTTCAGAAAAATCCTCGTCTGGGCGAGCGGGTGGTAGTCGGCCGCATTCGCCGCGGCGACATCGAGCAGTGCCAGGGCGCCCTCTGCTTGGCCGACCGCGAGGAGCAGCGGCGCGATGAGATATTTGCGGCGCGGGGACGACAGCTCGAGCGCCTGCACGGCGTCCGCCACGGTCGCGTCGCGGTGGCCAAGGCGTGC
>SHZB01000018.1 GCA_009692485.1 Myxococcales bacterium | reverse complement strand
TACCTCCCAGCGGCGAGTGTGAGCGTAGTGGTCCACGAACGGCGCTCCGAAAATCTCTCGCACGCGCGCGCTCGCATGAAATCGCTCGGTGGCCTCGGCGAGCGTTCGCGGCAGAGGCTCGCCTCGGTTCGAAGCATCGCCGCTCGTCATCGGGCCTGGCTCGATCTCGTGTTCGATTCCGTACAAGCCCGCCGCCAAGGTCGCGGCCATCGCGATGTACGGGTTGAGATCGGCCGCCGATTGACGAAACTCCACGCGCGCCGCCGTCGGGCTGCCGAGGCCGATGAGTCGCAACGAAGCGGTGCGGTTCTCGACCCCCCAGCTCGCGGTGAGCGGTGCCCAAACCCCTGGGACGTAGCGCTTATAGCTATTCACGAACGGAGAAATCATGGCCGTGAGCTCGGGCATCAGCGCGACGAGGCCGCCCACGTAATGCCGCAGCTCGGGCGCGAGCGTGCCGGGCTCGCTCGAGGCGAACACGTTCTTGCCATCTCTCCAGAGGCTCTGATGGATGTGGCCGCCCGAGCCCGGGAGCGCGGCACTGAACTTC
The DNA here is from genome assembly GCA_009692485.1 of Myxococcales bacterium. Lineage (GTDB taxonomy): Bacteria > Myxococcota_A > Polyangia > Polyangiales > Polyangiaceae > SYFR01. The sequence continues at coordinate 31,672 of SHZB01000018.1, read as the reverse complement.
GCCATGAAGGTCACCGAGAGACCATGCTCGGCGGCGATCTGCTTCATCCCCACCTTGAAGAGTGCCGCGCTATCGGCCGCGCGCAGGACATCGTCGTAGCGGATCGCAACCTCGTACACACCCGGACCGGTCTCGGTATGGAGCCCTTCGACATCGATGCCGAAAGCGGCCATGTCCTTGAGGATCGACGCCATGAGCTTGCGCTGCTGGCCACTTCGCACCCACGAGTAGCCGAACATGCCGGGGCTGAGCGGCTCGAGCGCGCGGAAGCCCTTCTCACGCAGGGATTGGGGAGACTCGCGGAACAGAAAGAACTCGAATTCGCACGAGAAACGCGCTTGAAATCCGCGGTTTTCCGCTCGCTCTTTCATCGTCTTGAGCAGCGAGCGCGGGCAGGCCGGGTGCGGACCTCCGTGCTCGTCGCGAAAGTCCGCGAGCATCGCCGAGACGCCTGGCTCCCAGGGGATTGGGCGCAAAGTCGAGCGATCGAGGACGGCGAGCGCATCCGGGAAGCCGCGCTCCCAGCCCGTCACGCTCGAGGTCGCATAGAGCGCGTCGGCGATGTCCCAGCCGAAGATGACGTCGCAGAAACCGAATCCGCCGGCGAGCGCCGCGCGAAGCTTTTCCATCGAGACGTATTTGCCGCGCAATACGCCGTCGACGTCGAAACCGCCGATTTTTACGTGCTTTACGCCCTGCTCTTCAAGCTGCTGCATGAGCGCGGCCTGACCCTCATCGTGCCCCATTCGACGGACTATGCTCGCGGGGCTGGCACGTTTCAAGAGCGCGCGCAGTCGGCGCCGTCGGTCGTCCTCTTCAGTCGTCGTCGCGCCCGGCGAGACTGACGAACGCGAGCATGATCCCGATCCCGACGAGCACGGCACCTATCCATCTCAAGCGGATCGGCAGCACGCCCTCGAGGTTGCGCGCCACGACCAGATCTAGGATCGCGATGAACATCCCGGCGCCAATCAGCCTGAGCGGCGTCCTGAGGATCGACCGCAACGTGTTCGCGGGTTCGGTAGAAACAGGTCCACCGCGCGCGGCCACCGCTGCTCGCACGCCCGATGAAGAATGTGCCGCCACCGCTGCTCGCACGCCCGATGAAGAATGTGCCGCCACTGCGGCGCGCACGCCCGAAGAAGAACTGGCCGACGCGGCGCCGCCCGCACCGGGGGAGTGCAACGACGCGGGAGCTGCACCCTCCGGGCGCGCGGCTTGTCCGCTCGCGAGCGCACCAGGGCGAGAAGCAGCAGCGATGGCGGCACCTGAATTTGACCGAGGCCCCGCGCCGCTATTGCGAGAGTCCGCCTCGAGGTGCGCGGCAAAATCCGCGTGAGAAAAGCGCGCGCCAGATGAACCGGCGGACGCTCCATCTGGATCCCCAGCGCCACGCCTTCGGCCCGACGGCAGGTCCAGCTCGATCGGTACGCTCGGCGGAACCGTAGGACGCTCGAAGGGCGGCGCGCTCACGTCATCCGGCGACAGCACCGTTGAAACGCGCGCGGACGATGCAGCAGTCGAGCTCGCAGCACCGGAGCCCAAGGTGCGGGCCGATGCCGGGCCAGCGGAGCTACCGGCTGAGGTCGCGCCGCGGGTGGACGAGGAGGGCACGTCGAGCAGCTCGAGATCGAACTCTCCGCTTGCGAGCCGAGGCGGTGCAGCGCGGAGTGAGCTCGCCGCCGCGGGCGCCTGGTCGACACCGGACGCGGACATGCTCGGAGCCGACCCCAGGATGTCAGGATCGTAGCTGCGAGTGCCACGCCGCTGCGCCGCTTGCGCGAAGCTCGATGGCAGCGACGCCGCGAGCTCGAGCTCCGTCCAGAACGACTCGATATCCTGGTAGCGGTCGAGGGGATCGACCGCCAGCGCGCGTAGAAATACCGCGTCCGCGGCGGCCGAGAGCTTCGCGCCACCGGCCTTCGGCGTCGGACGGCGCTTCGGATCGAGCGCGGTGCCCATCATCGCGTGCATCGCGCCGTCGATGGGCGGCTGGCCCGTCAAGCACTCGACCATCGTGATCGCGAGGCCCCAAACATCCGTCCAGGGGCCGGCCTGTCCGTAACGCTTCGGCACCCACTGCTCGGGGGCTCCGTAGCTTGGCGTGAACGGTCGCGGCTCATCCGTCATGGTGACGCGCCCAACGTTCATGTGAAGAAAATTGCGGGCCTTCGCGATGCCGAAGTCGAGGAGCTTGGCGCGCACGGGTCCGTCCTCGAGGACGATGACGTTCTCCGGCTTGAGATCGCAGTGGGTGATCGTGACGGCGCCGCCGCCCGGCACTTCGAAGCGATGCGCCCGGTTCAACGCATGCGCGATCGGCGTCAGGATCCGCAGCGTCTCCAGGAGCGAGAGCGGCGGCTCGCCGGCGTCCTCACGCATGATGACGATCGAGTCGAGCGGGCGGCCCTCGATCCACTCCATCGCGATGAAAGGGACGCAGGTGCCATCATGAAGCGTGAGCGTGTCGGCGTGGAGCGGACGCACGACCTCGGGGATCTGCGCCGACAGGTGAAAGAGGATCTCCGCCTCCTCGCGAAAATTCTCGATGAACGCATCGCGTGCTTCCGCGGCGATCGATGCCGGGATTTTGAGGCATTTCAACGCAACCGGTGCGCGAAACGCGACGTGCTCGGCCCGATAAACGACCCCGAAGCCACCCTCGGCGATCACCTCTTGCACGCGGAAGGCTCCCGCGATGTTGGTCCCGAGAATGCCGAATAAGTCCGCCGCCATGGTCGCGGCGCATCCTATAGCAGCGGCCTAGGCCCGCGGTAGCGCGGAACTACGAGCGGAATAGCGAGCCTCTCCATGGCGGCTATCCCGGCCTCAGCGCAGCGAGAAACGACCGAGAAACGCGAGAATTTCGCGCTCTTTTCCCTTCGGCCAGCGGTGGTGATTCGACGTCCCGCGCGGCGCCTTGCAGCGCGCCGAAGAGAGCGAGCAGGCGGGCTCTCGGCGATTGCCGTCGTCGAGGCGCATCGCCAGGGTCGGAGCGCGCGCATCGTCGCGGGCCGCGAGCCACTGCTCCACGTCCGCGCAGCTCGTCACCGCGTCGCACGCGCGGTAGACGATCGCGGCAGGCGTGGGCACGCTGTCCTTGCAGCTCCACTTGAGCCGCTGAGCGGTGGCGCCGTATGCGCCGAAGGCCGCGACGCGATCCGGTCGCAGCATCGCCCAGAGCGCCGCCATTTCGCCGCCGTTCGATGCACCGAGCGCGTAAATCTGTGCCTCGTCGACGTAGCCGCGACCCACAAGCTCATCGACGAAGCGGTCCGTCATGCGAGCGTCGATGTTTTCGGCCGCGACGTGCCCCGCGTCGAAGGCCACACGTTGGGCGAGCCGTCGTGCCTGCGGGGCCAGCGCGATGAAGCCGCGGCGGGTAGCGGCGCCGCTCAGTTCGAGCTCGTCGTCGAGCTTGCGGAGCATGGTGGCGGTGTTGAGCATCGTCGGGCTGTCGTGCTCCGCGTGAAAAAACACGACCAGCGGCAGGGGCGTGCGCTCCGCGAGCTTGCCCGGCGTGAAGACGCACGCGTAGCGCGGCGCTCCGGAGGGATCGCGGTCTTCGAGCACCTCGGCACCGATGCAGCGCGGACGCCGGGACGGTCGCTCACTCACCGGGGCGGGGACGCCCGCGGGCTCGACACAGGGCCCAGCTCGGCGCGGACGGCGCGTCACGGCGAGGCCCGCTTCGGCGAGGGCGGGATCGAGCGTATCTTCGCTCGCCCGCGCTCGATCGGCGTCGCCAGCTCGAACGGGAGGGGGCGTCCCGATCGCCGCGCTCGACGAGGCGCTCGCGGACGCGGAGGGCGCGCTCGAGCCGGATGCGCTCGCGGATGATACGGCGCGTGCCGATGCCGGCCGGTGCTCGAAGACGCCCCGCAGATCTTCGGGCGCGTCGTCGCGTTCACGGCAGCCCGTCGCGAGCGCGGCGCATAGCGGCAGGAAGGCGACAAATCGCGAATAATGCCGTGTTTTCAGGGACATTATGGCACTCACGGTGGAGCAACCTCGTCGAGATGGCATGCGACCTCGTGCTGAGATCGCTCGCTGCCGAAGCCCGCAACTCCAGCGCCCACGCGCACCGAGCCCGCTATTGCCGCGCCCGCGAGCTCGGAGCGCGCGACCACCGAGCCACGAATTTTGCGTAGCTCGGGTCGCTCGTTGCGACAGCGGTCGAAGGCGTGGGCGCAGCGAGGATGAAACGCGCAACCCTGCGGCACAGACAGTGGGCTCGGGGGCTCACCGGCGAGCGGCAGTCTGCGGCGCGCGCGCTCTTCGGCGGGCTCGACCGAGGGCACCGCGGCGAGCAGCGCCTGCGTGTACGGATGCGCGGGCGTCGCGAAGAGCGAGTGCGTAGGCGCCGACTCGACGATGCGCCCGAGGTACATCACGAGCACCCGATCCGCGAAGCGCCGCACCGTCGCGAGATCGTGCGCGATGAACAAGTAGGACAAGCCGCGCTCACGCTGAAGCTCGCTCATCAGATTCAGGATCTGTGCGCGAATGCTGACGTCGAGCGCGCTCACCGGCTCGTCCGCGACGACGAGCTTGGGTCCCAGCGCGAGCGCCCGCGCGATGCCGATCCGCTGGCGCTGCCCGCCAGAAAATTCATGCGGGTAGCGATGCAGGTGCTCCTGCGCGAGGCCTACCCGCTCGATGAGCTGAGCCACGAGCGGGCGGGCGTCACGCGTGCGTTTGCAAATGCGATGCACGAGCAGAGGCTCGGCCACGAGCTCGAGGACGGTCATGCGCGGATCGAGGCTCGCGTACGGATCTTGAAAGATCATCTGCATCGAGCGGCGCGCGCGGCGGAGCCTTTGCCCCGACAAGCCCGCGACGTCGACGCCGTCGATGATGACCCGCCCGCGCGAGAGCCGGACGAGCCGCAAGAGCGCGCGGGCTGTCGTCGATTTTCCGCAGCCCGACTCACCGACGAGCGCGAGCGTCTCGGCGTGTCCGAGCTCGAACGACACGCCATCGACGGCCTTCACCGTCTGGGTCGCACGCGCGAACAAACCGCCGCGAACCGGAAAGTGAACCGCGAGATCTTCGACCACGACGAGCGGCGTCGGTCCCGTTGTCGCCGCGACCGACTCGCTTGGCGGGGCCGCGGCACAGACGAGGGCGGGCTCACGCATCGGTTGGTCCGACGTCACGGACGGCACCGCGCGCCGGAGCGCCGCCGTGTACGGATGCGCGGGACGCTCGAGCACGTCGAACACGCTTCCCTCCTCCACGATCTTGCCGGCGTACATGACCGCCACGCGATCGGCGATGCGCGCGACGACGCCGAGGTCGTGCGTGATGAACAGCACGGCGAGCCCGGCCTTGTTTTTGAGCGCGAGGATGAGCTCGAGGATCTGCGCTTGCACGGTGACGTCGAGCGCGGTCGTCGGCTCGTCGGCGATGAGCAGGGCTGGCTCGCACAAGAGCGCCATCGCGATCATCACGCGCTGACGCATCCCGCCCGAGAGCTCGTGCGGAAACTGCCGCAGGCAAGTCTCGGGCGCCGGGAGGCCGACCTCGCCGAGCATACGCGCCGCCTCGCGCGTGGCCTCGCGTCCGCGCATGCCGCGATGGAGCGCGAGCACCTCGGTGAGCTGCGGGCCGACGGCGAGGTACGGATTCAGCGCCGTCATCGGATCTTGAAAGATCATGGCGATGCGATTGCCGCGCACCTTGCGAAGCTCACGCGGGGAGAGACCGACGAGATCGCGCTCGCCGTCCCTGTCCGTGAAGACCACGCGACCGCCGACGATGCGCCCGGGCGGATCGGGCACGAGCCCGAGGATGGAGAGCGCCGCCACGGTCTTGCCCGAGCCGCTCTCGCCGACGACGCAGACCACCTCGCCACGCTCGACGGCCAAGTCGATGCCATCGACCGCGCGCACGACCCCGGCGTGGGTGAAGAACGACGTACGCAGGCCTTCGACGGAGATGAGCGGCATGATGGCGTGCGGCTCGCGAGCCTAATCTTTGCGGATCCGCGGATCGAGCGCGTCGCGCAGACCGTCGCCGAGGTGGTTGAAACAGAACAGCGTGACGGCGAGCATCAACGCCGGAAAGACGAGCACCCACGGGTAGACATCCATCGTCTCCGCGCCGCTCGCCGCGAGCAGTCCCCAGCTCGCCAGCGGCTCTTGGGTGCCGAGCCCAAGGAAGCTGAGGAACGCCTCGGTCAACATCACCTCCGGCACGGTGAGGGTCGCGTACACTATGATGGGCCCGAGCGCGTTCGGCAGGACGTGTCGAACGAGGATGCTCGCTTCGGTGGCGCCGATGGACCGCGCCGCCTCGACGAAGGGCTGCGCGCGCAGGGCGATCACCTGCCCGCGTACGATGCGCGCCATCGTCAGCCACGACGCCGCGCCGAGCGCCGCGAACACGAACACGATCTGAAAGACCGGGAAATACGAGGGATCGTGAGCGCGCGCGGTGAAGAGCCCGAGCACGCGAACGAACGCGCGGTGCAAGAGGCCGCCTTGATTGGCGAAGAACACCGACAGCAAGATGACGAAGATGAGAAACGGAAACGTGTAGAGCGCGTCGACGATCCGCATCATGACCGCGTCGATGCGGCGGCCGAAGAAGCCCGCCACCGACCCCCAAGTCACGCCGATGACGAAGCTCACCGCGGTCGACACGACGCCGACCGCGAACGACACGCGCCCGCCGAAGAAGACCCGCACCATGAGATCGCGACCAAACAAATCGGTGCCCATCCAGTGCGCCCACGACGGCGGGGTCGGTCCGAGCGCGAGGTCGGTGTCGGCGTAGCCGTAGCTCCCGAGCGCCGGCACGAGAATGCAGCCGAGGAGCAGCGCTCCCAAGACGGCGAGCGAGGCGACCGCGGCGCGGTTTTTTCGCAAGCGTCGCCAAGCATCGGCCGCGAAGGTGGAGCCGCCCGCGTCCTCGATAGGCTCGCTCTCGCCGCTCGTCGCGGCGCTCACAGCTCCTCGAGGCTGACCCGCGGATCGAGCCACGCGTAGGCGATGTCGACGAGGGCGTTGAGCGTCATCAGCAAGGTGCCGTAGACGATCGTTACGCCCATCACGATGTTGTAGTCGCGGTTCGTCGCGGCCTCGACGAAGTAGCGCCCCATGCCCGGGATGTTGAAGATCGTCTCGACCACGAGCGAGCCCACCAAGAGCCCCGAGAAGCCCGGTCCGAGGTAGCTCACCACCGGCAACAGCCCGCCGCGCAAGAGGTGGCGCACGACGATCGCGCCCTCACCGAGTCCCTTGGCGCGAGCCGTCCGCACGAAGTCCGCCCGCACCAGCTCGAGCATGCCGCCGCGCGTGAGCCGCGCGATGTACGCGGCCGTAGGCAGGCCCGCGCAGATGACCGGCAAGATCGCGTGACGCCACGACTCCCAGCGCGCGACCGGCAGCCAATAGAGCTGGAGCCCGAACACCATCACGAGGAGCGGCGCGAGCACGAAACGCGGCACGCTGACACCGATCATGGCGACGCTGGTCGCGAGGGTGTCGGCCCAGGTATTTTGGCGTAGCGCGCCGATGACCCCGAGCGGAACGCCGACGGCGAGCGCGAAGGTCATGGCCATGACGCCGAGCTGGAGCGACACCGGCAGACTCACCCGCAAGAGCTCGTTCACGGTGCGCCCGGGGTACTTGAAGCACGGCCCGAGATCGCCGCGCAGCACCAGATCTGCGAGGAAATCCAGGTACTGGCGATAGAGCGGATCGCCGAGGTGGTACTTCGCCTCGAGCGCAAGGAGCACCTCACGCGGGACGGCGCGCTCCCCGTCGAAGGGTCCGCCGGGCGCGAGCCGCACGAAAAAAAACACCAGCGTGACGGTGAGCCACAAGGTCGGCACGAGCGCGAGGATGCGCCGCACGATGAAACGACTCACGGCGCGTAGCTCCTGATCGGCCGAGGCTCGTGCGGTACGTGAGCGGGGCGATTCACGGCGCGTAGCTCCCGGGCGGCGGCAGCTCGTGCGGTACGTGAGCGGGGCGATTCTCGGGGTTCGCGCGCCAGCTCTCGTCGAGCCACATCCAGTGGATCGGGTGCTTGTTCATCGCGTTCGGATAGAAGCCCTTGACGTACGGCTTGATGAGCCAGCTCTTCGTGTAGAAATAGATCGGCATCCGCGGCATGGCATGGACGGCGCGCTCTTCGGCTTGACGGTAGAGCGCGATGCTCCGCTTCGAATCGGGCTCCGCCGCGGCGCGCGCCATCACTTCGTCGAAGGCCTCGTCTCGCCAACGCGTCATGTTGTTCTGGCTGTACGAGAGGAACGTATCGAGGAAATTGTGGGGGTGATCGTAGTCGGCGACCCAGCCGAAGCGCGCCACCTGAAAGTGACCGTCGCGCATGTTCTTGATCATCACCTTCCACTCTTCGTTGCGGAGCGTGACGCTGACGCCGAGGTGCTTCTTCCAGAGCGCCTGGACCGCGACCGCGACGGCGCGATGGCCCTCGGAGGTGTTGTAGAGGACCTCCAGCGGCGGAAATCCTTCCGCCATCCAGGTGCCGTCGCGCTCGCGCACCGTGAAGCCCGCCTCACCGAGGAGAGCGCGCGCACGGGCCGCGTCGAAGCCGAGCAAGCGGGTCGCGAAGGGATCGACGCCGGCGGCTTTGTCGGCGCGCACCTGAGCCGCGTAGCCCGAGCCGGTGAGCTCCGGCACGAAGTGGGTCGCGGGCGCTTGGCCGGCGCGCGCGACCGAGTCGATGAGCTCGCGTTTGTCGAGCGCGAGGTTGAGCGCCTGCCTCACGCGCACGTCGTCGAGCGGCGGTCGCTCGGTGTTGAACTCGTACCAGTACGTGCCGGTCCACGGGGCTCGCCCGAAATCGCGATAGCCGAGCAAGCGGTCCATCGAGCCGGTCGGCAAGGCCCCGTTCGAGCCGAGGTAGTCGAGCTCACCGGTCTTGTAGAGCGCGAGCGTCGCCTGCGCGCTCGGCACCTCGAAGACGACGATGCGCTCGATGGCGATCGCGTCCTTTTCCCAATAAAACGGGTTCTTTTCGAGACGCATCTCGTAGCGAAAGTCGTGCCGCGCGAGCGTGAAAGGGCCGTTCACGACGATGTGCTCGGGCCGCGTCCAGCGCTCGGCCTCGCCCGAGCCCGCGTGCCGTTCGACGACGTCGCGCCGCACCGGGTAGAACACGGGGTAGCCCAGCAGCTCGAGAAAATACGGCGTCGGTTGCTCGAGCTCGACCTCGAGGACGTGCTCGCTCGTGGCCCGCACGCCGAGGACCGCATCGCTCCGCTCGAGCAACGCCGCCGGCACGAAAAAGAGCGGCTCGGGGCTCGGTGCCACGGATGCCGCAGCTCCAGCCACGGATGCCGCAGCTCCAGCCGCGGTCAGGCTCGACGCCGGTGGCGCGACGCCCGTGAAGGTCGGCATCGCGCGATGCACGCCGACGAGTTTGTGGGTCGCCTCGGCGGGCACCAAAGCCGGCGCGCGACGCAGGTTCTCCGGCGTGCGCTCGTAGCTCCGCAAGGGCGTGCCCTTGACAAGTCCACCGAACTCTGCATTCAGGACCGCGAGCTCGCCGCGATGAAACAGCGCCCCGTTCTTGAGGGCGAACATCATCGTCACCTGGCGCGCGCCCGTCTCGGGAACTAACACCCGCCGCCACGCCCACGCGAAGTCTTCGGCGACGACCGCGCGGCCGTCGGACCAGCGCGCATTCTGCCGCAGGTAGAACCGATAGCTGCGGTTGTCGTCGCTCTTGTCGTAACGCTCCGCTGTGCCTTGAATCGCGTGCAAATCGGCGGGGTGCTCACCGACGAGAGGCTCGAACAACTCGAGCAGCAACGTGGAGCCGGCGCTCTCGCTCACGAGCGCGGGATCGAGGTGCTCGGGCTCGTCGTAGTTGTTGACGTAGAACGTGTTCGGCGCTCCTCCACGCCGCCCGACGGTCCCGAAATAGCCCGGCTCGCTCTCCGCCCTGCACGCCGCGAGCAGTACGAGCGCGAGCGCCCAGGACCACAAGGACCAGAGCCGGGACTCCTGCGCGCCTCCACCTCCGCCGCGTACCAAGCTGCTGCGCTTCACGGGTTTAACCTGCCGCGCATGGTAGCCCTGACGCCGTTCGCGAACGCCACTGTCTCGCGCAGAGCCATCCGTACGTCGGGAACCCTTCACTACTTGGGACCCACCCACGCGAGATCACTACGGTGCCCAGACTGCGGTGGCGACGTGATCTCGAATGCGCTTGTCCTTGGTAAGGAGCGGGACGCCTTCGGCGATTGCTTGGGCGACGATGAATCGGTCAAAGGGATCTCGCGTCCAGCGAATCTTGAGGGCTTCCTCGACGACGGTCGGGAAGGGAGTCAGCGCCATTTGCACGCCAACACTCGAGACGAGCTGTTTGAGCACCACAGCTCCCTTGTCTCGGAGTCGTCCGATCTCGTGCAGATACTCGAGCTCGAGGGCGACCATCGGCGAGATGACGAGTTTTGAGCGGAGGAGCCTCGGCCAAACGCGTCGCAACCGGCCGCGATCGCCAGCAGCAAGCCACACAACCACGTGCGTATCGAGGTGGACTATGGTTTCCATTCGTCCGACCAATCAATGGAAACAAGGTCGTCCGGATCGCCGATGATCAAGTCCGGTTGCGGCAACAAGCTTTCCAACTTGGAAGCCGATGCCTCGGGTTCGATACGAAGTACTTTGCCTTTGCGTTCAACTCGCACGGGTTGCCCGGTTTCGAGCACGTGATCAAGCAGGCGATACAGATCTGCGCGTAGTGCAGTGGCTCGGATTGCGGGAGCCGTTCTTCGCGGCCCGCGAGACGTACGTGTCATGCGTACGACGGTATGGAATCTGACACGAGCGTGCAAGGCGGACCGCGCTCGGCGTGTGCTCGCTATCGAACATCGCGGGGTCGGGAGCGTTGTCGTCGAGCAGCGGGAGTAGCTCGTCACGCTTCATGTTCTGCTTGTTGGCGATGAGGTAGACGTCGTTGCTATGGAAGCCCTGACGCCGCTCGCGAGCGCCACTGTCTCGAACATCGCCTCGGCGTGTGCATCGCGCATGGCATCGGTTGGCCTCTGGGTGAGCCTCTCGGTGCGCCGCGCGGTGGGCCTCGCGCTTTGCCTCTCGCTGAGCCTCACGCTCGCGACGCTCGGTTGCACTCCACCCGCCGTGCCCGCGCCGCCGTCGTCGGACAAGGCCTGCGTCACGGTCGCCGCGTGCGAGGCAGCGGTGCTCGCCGCGTCCTCGGTCGATGTCCCCATTCGGCTCGCCGCGCTCGCACGCAAGACCGGCACGCCCGGCCTCGTCCTTCTCTACCGCGAGCTGGCCGCGCGCACCGACTGCGTCGCGGTCGTGAGCTTCGAGCCGGCGCTCGCGCAGACGACGGCCGCCGCATGCCAAGACGGGATCTTCGCCATCGCCGTGCCCGAACGCTCGCGCCCGCTCCACGTCTCGACCGGGGCGACGCTGATGGCGATCGGCCGCGCCGCCGGAGTAGCGCAGCTCTTCGCGACGGGCTCGACGGACACGAAGAGTGCCGTGCAGCTCTTTCCCGACGACGCGCTCGCACCGATGACCTTCGGCCTCACTGCCACCATTCGAGTTCCTGAGGCGCGCATCGCGGAGGCAGCGCGGGTCGCTCGAACGCTCGATCGCGCCGTCATGTTCGCCGGCCGCTTCGACTATGTCGCCGCCGCGCGCGAGATCGACGAACTAGAACGCCACGCCCTCCGCTTCGGCCCCGACACGGAGCCGGGTGCGCGCCTACGCCACGCGCTCGCGCTCTTCACGAAGAGCGGCCTCGCGCTCGCGGAAGCTCCCGTGCCGACGACGACACCGCCGACGACGACACCGCCGACGACGACACCGCCGACAACACCGCCGATATCGCCAACGACACCGCCACCGCCGCTGACGACACCCGACCCCCTCGCGCTCGCCCTGCCCGCTGGCTCGAGCGCGTATGCCGATGTGTTGTTCGTTCGCGCCGCCGCGAGCGGGACCGAAGCTGAGTTTGCGCGGCGCCGACCACGCATCGCGGCCGAGCTCGATCCCTCGCGGATGGCTCAGCTCGATCGGCGACTCAGCACGCCCGCGCGTTGCTCCCTCCCCTTGGCTCCGTCGATCACGTCCGCGGCCGATCTCGAGTTCGTCCACGCGCTCGCGTATTCCCTCGATGTCGCAGCCCCGCCCGCAAGCGAATCCGCCGAGCGCCTCGGCATCGAGCCTTGGAGCGTGCGCTACCAGCGCGCCGTCGAGCTCGTCGCCGCGACGAAGACCGCGTGGCTCTTCCTCGATGGCCTGCTCGTTCAGCGTGGCACCGGAGCGATGGTCGGGCTCGACGGCGGCGCCACCCACCGCCACGTCGAAGAGCTCGCCGCGGCCCACCTCGCGGCGCTCGAAAAACTCGCCGACAGCGCGCCCGGCCGCATGCGGATCGTCACGCTCGCGCAGCTCAGTTACCTCCCGGGCGTCGCCGAATCGCCCGCGCTTCGTGACGCGCTGGCGAAGGCGCTGGCGAACGCGGAGGCCGCTAAAGTCCGCGCCGCCGCGAGCGTGTCCGAGCTCTACGACGCGGGGCTCCTGGCCGTGGCGCTCGCGATGTCTGAGCCGGGTTTCGGCCAGGGCCCACAGCTCGCCAAGCTCTTCGACGCGCTCGGTGAAAAGCTCCGCGGCCCCGTCGGCGCCGGCCATAGCTGGGGGCTCGCGGGCCTTCACGCCGCACACGCCGTGCTCGGCCTCACCCTCGGACACACCGACGCGCTCGCCACCGGAGCGCCGCACATCGCCGACGCGCTCGGCGGACCACTGCCGCAGCCCACGCTCGCCGCGCTCTCCGCAGCGATCGTTCGCTATCTCCCGCTCGTTTTCGATGGCTCGCTCGACGCCGCCGTCGCGAACCCGCGCTTGTTCACGAACTCGCGAACAACTGCCCGCGTGGCCCTAGTTGCCGCAATTTCCGGCCTCGACGATGGAGCCGCCCCGACCCCGAGCGACATCGACTTTCGTAACGAGCTGGTCGATTTCACCGACGGCACCATCACCGCCGTGGCCACCCTCGTGCGCACTCCGACGCCATCCGGTTCATGCGAGTCGGCGCCGCGCATCCCGACCGACCCGCTCCGTGACGCCTTCGAGCGGCTGCGAAAAAAACAGCGCCGCCTCCTCGGGCTCGCCCGCGCACGCCCAAGCGATCGGCCCGTGTCGCCGCGCGTGATGCTGCTCGCGCTCGTCGTCAGCGACGCCCTCGATTTCGCGTCCCGCGGCACGCAAAAACTCAAGCTCGCCATCGCTCACGACGAGGCGCGCACGATCGTCGCCGCCGCCCTCGGGGGCCCGCTCGACTCCGACATCGCGACGGCCATCGCCGAGAGCTACCTGCTCCTGCGCCTGCTCGCGCCCGGGGACGCACCCGACACCGCCCAGCTGCGCTCGCACGGTCTTCGGCTCTTCTCGGCCCTCCGCGCAGTCTTCGAAACGCCCCATGCCTCCTCCGCTTTCTCCGCTTTCGCGTGGCTCGACGAACCGAGCGCGGTCGGCACTCTGCTCGCCGCGAGCTCCCCGGCCGAGGCCCTCACCGCGCTCGCCGCACAAGCCTTCGAGCGCGACGCCACCATCGCCGGCGACGTCCTCTTATTGATGTCGCACGCCGTCCTCATCGCGACGGACAAGGAGCCTCCCCTCACCACCCTCGAGGTCGCGCGCTCGCGCCGGCGCCCCATCCTTGTGCCGCTCACGCTCCGCACCGAACAGGCCATGCGCGGTCGTGACGAAGCTGCGCTCCGAGCCGCGCTCGCGTTCGCGACCGAGGGCGTGTGCGTGCCCCCCGACGCGACCCCGATCTTCACCGTGCGCCGTGCCCTCGAACAATTTCGCGCCGGCCAACGCACAGATGCGCTCGCGCTCCTCGAGACGGTCCTCGCGCGCGCCGAGAAGGACGGCCTCGCCGTGCCGCGTCAGCACTTTCGCTTCCGCGAGCAACGGGGCAACTGGATCTTCAGCGCCGACGAGAGCATCTCGCTCGGGAGCCCCTTGCTCACCAACGCCAGCACCTTCAACGTCGGCCTCGGCGTCGTGGAGCTTGGCGCCAAGAGCTCGAGCTCGCTCGACGTCTCCTTCGAACCGCGCAACTCCTCCAGCGCACGCGCAGACGGCGCCCGCTTCTTCGCACACGCAGCCCTCCTCACCAGCGTGCTCTACCGGCTCACGGGCGACGGCGTGCGCGCTGGCCGTCACGCGCGCGCGGCCATGGGCGCGTGGACCGGAGTCTCGCGCCTCGGTGACGCAGCCGTCAGCCCCGAGCCGGACGGCAGCTGGCTCCGCGACGCCACCGCCACCATCGCGCTCGCCGCGCAACAGAGCGCCGAAGCGGGCGAGCCCTTCCTCGCCGGTGCGCTCTTCGCGCTCGAGCGCCGCGCCTTGGGAGATCGCGCCGACGACGCCGCCGTCGCATCCGCCCTCACGCCCTTGCCCACTTGGCTCGCGGATGTCGGTGGCCTCGAGCCGGTCGCCGCGCGCGCCTCCGACTCGCTCGCGACACTCTTCGCGCCGCTGAATTGCACGGAAAAACTGGGCGATCCCGATCGATTCCGCCGTCCCGCGTGCGGCAACTATTCGCTCGCGCTCGGCCTCCGCATCGCCGACGGCCTGCCCCACCTGCCACGCCTCGCCGCGGCTTCCCCGCAAGACCCGCCCGAGTGCGCGGCCTTGCGTTCGCTCGACGCCTTCCTCGCCGCCGCCTCCGAGCGTCGCTACGAGCCCGCCCTCTTCTCCGACGCCGTCACAGAGCTCAAAACTCACCAGCGCTTCGCCGACGCCGCGACCCTGCTCGCCAACCAGCGGCACCCACAGCACTGCAGCGAAGAGCTCATCGTCCTTGCGCGCACGCTCGGTCGCAAGTCCGAGCTCGGCGCCGCCCTGCAAGCCGATGCCTTGAGCGTGGCCCTCCTGTGCGCCCTGCCCCACACTCACGACGACGACATCCCGCTCATGGACGCGCTCACGAGCTCTCTCTCATCTCCCGTTCGCCGCTTCGAGCTGCTCCAATTCGCCGCTCGCATCGCCAAAGACGGTCACCCCGCGCCGCTCCTCGCCCTCACCAAGACTGACCACTTCATCGACACCTGGCGCAAGCTCTCCCCCGACCTCGGCGCGCTCGTATTGCTGTTACACCACGCCGCCGCCGTGCTCGCCGCCGAGCCCATCGATACCCAAAAAACGCTCGGCTCCTACCGCCTTTTATGCCTCGCCTTTCCCTCGAAAGAGCGCGAACCGATCTGCGCGGCGACGACCCTCCTCCGGAATGGCAATCTCCTCCGTAATGGCAATACAGACCAGCGCGTAACTGCCAATCAGGCGATTGCCCAATTCATCGACACCGCGACCGGCCTCCTCCAATCCGAAGCCGCCCGTGCGAAGCAATAGACCCAGCCCGTCAGTCGAGCTTTCTCCGTGATTTGTGCAGGACCCTGGTCGCAGAAGTTGCGTCTTTCACCTTGGGGCCCAGCAAGGTTCCGCACATGGTCTTGCATAGATACTTTGGTCCTTTGAGAGTTAGCCCCGGCAGGCGATTGCCATCGCACTGGCACTCTCCCTTCTGCTTGAGCTCGAGCACTTGCTTCATCTGAGCCGTCGTGAAGCCGGCGAGGCGCTCTACCTCTGCGACCGAGATGCCGTCGGCGACTTGCTTCTTCGTCAACGCCTCGTTCGGCCCGCCATCGGGGGCGGCGCAGCACCGAAAGCTCAAGAAGTAGTAATAAAAGTCCTCCGAGTGCGTGTACACCTTTGGCCGGCACTGATTGCGTACTCCGCTGTACCAGGGGCCCCCGGTGTTCACCGCCGCGAACTTTGCCCTCGCTTCACCGGCGCACACTTCGTCCGCATTTCCTGGCATATCGTGCACGCCGAAGTCGCTGACGCACTCTGGCTGCGAGCCGCTGGGCACGCCTTTCCATATTCGCGCAAGCTCGGCCGCGTCGCGGGCGCCGACCTTCTCCATGTCGGGCGCGTCCCACTCGTGGTCACCGTTGCATTTGCTCGGATCGCGCGTGTACCCATAAGGAAACGGCTTCATCTCTGGGCCTTCGCACGCGAAGCTCCACTCGCTCTCGGTGCACATGCGTTTGCCGGCCGCGGCGCACTTGAGCTGAGCCTGGTAGAAGGTGTTCATCACCTCGGGCCGCACGCCCTTCTGATTGGGCCACTCGTAGCGATCTACGCAATACCGCTTCTTTTCGCGGCTTCCGACACAGCGCGCGCCGGGCTTGAACTGCTCGCAGACGCGCTTCTTGTTTTGCTCTGCAAACCACTCGGTCTTGCAGTCGTGCTCGACGCGAGTGCAATAGTCGCCCTCCACGAGCACCATGTCCGCCGGACAACTCGTGGGTCCCGAGTCGCCCATCGCCGCGAATGCGGGTGTTGCCGCGAGCGCGGGTGGGTTCTGGAGCAAGGCTCCCAACGTGCGCGAACCGCTAGGGACGGCGCTCCCCGACGGCATTGGCACCAGGAGAAGCGCGCTCCCCGATGGCGGGGTCACGGCGGCGGACAGACCGACGGCCTCGTGCGCCGCCCTCTCGATGCTGGGGCTGGACGCGCCGTCGCCCGGCTTCACGGTCGCGCAGGCGGCGCCGAACGAGACAAACGCAACGCTCAAGGGGATGACGAATTCCGACAATTTCATCGTGCGCGAACACTCGCAAACGCAGCCGCGAATGACAAGCAGCGCCTTGGCTAATCGTCCGTTTGCCGAAGTGCGGCTCGTTCGCGGACGGCGCCCGGCCTACGCTCGCGCCATGCCCAGCGAGTTCACACCCGTCACCGATGCCTCGGTCTTTCGCAAGCTCGCGGCGGCGATGTGGAGAGCGCCGAACAACCCCTCGATCTACGGCTCGCTCGATGTCGACGCGACCGCGGCGCTGGCCCTCCTCGAGCGCCTCGGCGCGCGATCCCTTTTGCCAGTCGCTAGTTGCCAGTCGCTATTGGCCAATCGCCATTGGGCAATCACTAGTTGCCAATCGCTGTTGGGCAATCGCTAGTTGCCAATCGCTAGTTGCCAATCGGCGCGCCCAGTGTCGGTTTGCGGCCGTGCGTGATGGGATATCCGCGGCGGATCCACTCGAAGATCCCCTCGTCGATCACGGCCGTGTTCTGGGCTCCGGCGGCGCGCAGGGTATCCATCACCTGCCCGGATGCCGCATGCGGACAGCCGCAATAGGCGATCATCCAAGTGCCATCCTTTGGCAGCTTCGCGCTCATGCGGTTGGCATCGTAGTAGGGCACCGGCAACGCCCCGGGAATGTGCGACATGAGCCAATCCGAGGTCGGCCGCGCATCGAGCAGCACCATCCGCGCCCCTCGCGCAAGCTCGCGGTGGACGACGGCGGCTGCCAGATAGCGGCCATCGCGCAGCGGCGGAAACTCGGGCATTGGACCATCGGGATTCACGACGACCTGATCGAACGACGGCGGCAAATCACCCGCGGTCGTGGCTCTATCCACGGTGCGCGCGAGCGAGCGCAGGTACGCCGTCGTGTCATCGATCGCCCCCGCCGTCAGCGTGCGTCCGAAGGCGGGCATCGGCGTGCCGGGACGTCCGTGGACGATCGCGTGACGAACGAAGGCATCGCTCGCCGACATGAGAAACACCGGGTTACTGACGCTCATCGCCGTCTTGCCCTCGCCGCGCTCACCATGACAACGCGCGCAACGCTCCTTGAACACAAGTGATCCCGCGAGCGGATCGCCGAGCACCGGTTCGCTCGAGAGCAGCTGCGGCGCTTCGGTCTGCCAGCTCCGCATGAAGGCCAATATCTTCCGCATTTCCTCGAGGCCGAGCGGACCGCCGAAACGCTTGCCGTACGCGGCCATCGGCGTTCCGAGCCGCCCCTGCTCGATCGCCACCAACAAGAATGGGTCGCTCGCCGTCGTCAGGAACTGCCGGTTATTCAGCTGACTTGCGTGGTCTGCGGCGTAGCCCTCGCCAGCGTGGCCGTGACATAGCGCGCAGTAGCGTCGATAGAGCTCCGCGCCTTCTTTCGCCGCGGGCTCGGTCGGCCCGGGCCCATCGCTCCCGAGACCGCTGATGGGCGTGGGACCGCAGCCCGCCGCACCTAGGCACGCGACCGCGAGAGCCGCGATGAACCAAGCGCCGCCAAGCTGCATCCGCGCGAGCCTACTTCAGGCGCTCAACCCGTCAACGCCAGGTGTCGTCGCAAACCATCCACGACATCGGTCAATGCGGGCCCATCAACGCCATCGCTCACGCCATCGCTCAACGCCAGCAGCCGGCGAGTCGCGCATCGGGTGTGCTCTTTGCCATTCGCTCGGTCGTCTCTCGCAGCCGCTCGCTGACCGGCCGGCGGCGACGCGGAACTGGGCCACGGTGGGTCGCGAGCCACCGCTCCAGTCGACGCTCTTCTTGTGCGGTCGCGTCGAGCAGCTCGAGGCCCATTCCGACTCCGGGCGTGTCGTCCTTTGCTCCGCGCGCCGTGCTCACCCGCGCGACGGACGCGAACAGTACGAGCTCCTCCGCCCAACCGTCGTCCAGCGAGAAACACACGACCACGATCGAACCGGCGCGCATCGGCGAGGCCGTCGCCAACCAGATTCCGTCCACGCTCAGCTCGGTGGCGCGAAACCTCACGGGCTCATCGCTGCGCTCGGAGATCACCTCGCACGCGAGCGTCACGGCGCGGCGGATCGTTCGGCGCGAGCCTTCGGGTACGGCGGGTAGAGGCGCTTCCATCACCGTCGATCGTCCACGATTTCATGGGCACGGGCCAAGCTTGTCGCACATTGGACTACATACCCAAGCAGTCCGTGCAATCGCGCCGCGAACTGCGAAGCCGTCGGCGTGATCGCGCAGGAAAAGACGCCCATCGCCGTGCTCTCCTGCCGCTCCGCCACACGCGCACCGCGGACGCTTCGCCCGAATGACGCGCACCGGCAAATGGGATAGCCCGAGAGGATGCAAGAGTCGCCGACTCCGCGAAATTTCATCGCCGACATCGTCGCAACGGACCTCGAGAGCGGCCGTCACAAAGGCGTCGTGACACGGTTTCCGCCTGAGCCGAACGGCTACCTTCATATCGGTCACGCCAAATCGATCTGCCTGAATTTCGGGCTCGCGCGCGCATTCGGGGGCGCTTGCCATCTGCGCTTCGACGACACGAACCCAAGCACCGAAGACCTCGAATACGTGGAGGCGATCCAGCGCGACGTGCGTTGGCTCGGCTTCGATTGGGGACCGAACCTCTTCTTCGCGTCGGACTACTACGAGGCGCTCTACGAGCACGCGCTGCACCTCATTCGCACCGGCTTCGCGTACGTGTGCAGCTTGAGCGACGCCGGCGTGAAGGCGGGCCGCGGCAGCGTCTCCGAGCCCGGCGTGGACAGCCCCTATCGAGGCCGCTCCGTCGAAGAAAATCTCGCGTTGTTCGAGCGCATGCGGCTCGGCGAGTTCGAGGATGGCGCGCATGTCTTGCGAGCCAAGATCGACATGGCGGCGGCCAACATGAAGCTGCGCGATCCGGCCATCTATCGCATCAAGCACGCTCCGCATTACCGCCGCGGCAAGGATTGGTGCGTATATCCGCTTTACGATTTCGCCCATTGCTTGAGCGACGCCCAAGAGGGGATCACGCACTCGATCTGCACGCTCGAGTTCGAGAACAACCGCGAGCTCTACGACTGGCTGCTCGCCCGCTCGGTCGTCGATTGTCGGCCACGGCAGTTCGAGTTCGCGCGGCTCAATCTCACGCACACGCTGCTGAGCAAGCGCAAGCTGCTCGAGCTGGTGCAGCAAGGTCTCGTCCGCGGCTGGGATGATCCGCGCATGCCGACGATCGCGGGAATGCGTCGTCGCGGCTACACGCCCGAGGCGATCACCGCGTTCTGCGAGCTCATCGGCGTCGCGAAGAACAACAGCCTCGTCGATCTCGGCAAGCTCGAATTCTGCCTGCGCGAAGACCTCCATGAGCGCGCGCCGCGGGTGAGCTGCGTCTTCTATCCGCTGCGCGTCACGCTCACTCCGGTCCCGAAGGCGACGACGCTGGTCGCGGCACGCTTCCCCGACCGACCCGAGCGTGGCACGCGGCTCGTGCCGTTGAGCGCAGAGCTGTTCATCGAGCGCGCGGACTTCTCGGAAGCGCCGCCGCCGGGTTGGCATCGGCTCGCGCCCGGCGCGGAGGTGCGACTGCGGCACGCCGGGCTCCTTCGCTGCGAGACCGTGGAAAAAGACGCCGACGGCACCGTCATCGCGCTCGCGTGCAGCTATCACGAAGACGACGGCACGCGAAAAGTCAAGGGCACGATCCACTGGGTGAGCGCGGCGGAGGCGCTCGACGTCGAGGTGCGGCTCTACGACAAGCTGTTCGGCGCCGATGAGCCGACCGCGCTCGATCCCCTGAACTCCGGTTCGCTCGAAGTCATTCAAGGCTGCAAGATCGAGCCGAGCGTGAACGGCACCGAAGCGGGCGCGCACTTTCAGTTCGAGCGGCACGGATATTTCGTCAGCGACCCGGATGGCACGCCCGAGCGGCCGATCTTCAATCGCACGGTCACGCTGCGCGACGGCTTCGCAAAAGTATTGGCAGCCGCGATGCCCGGAGCGGCCGCGACTCCGCCGCGTGTCGAGCGTCCACGCACCCGCGCCGCGCAGGGGCAAGCACAGGCCGAGTTGCCGCGATCGATCGCCCGGCTGACCGAGCCCGCTCGCGGCATCGCCGAGGCGCGACGAGCCCGCGGAGCATCGGACGCGGCGGCGCTCGTCTTCGCAACGGACGAGGCGCTCGGTCAGCTCTTCGACGGCGCGGTCGAACTCGGTGCGTGCGCGTCAATCACCGGAAATCTGGCGGCAAACGAGCTTCGAGGCCTGCTCGGCGCGGTCGGCGTGCAAGGCCTGCGCTTCGGAGCGGCAGAGCTCGCGGAGCTCGTCGGGCTCATCGACGAAGGAGCTGTCACGAACACCACGGCCAAGGACGTTCTCGCACACCTCATCGCAAAAGGCGGAAGCCCGCGCGGCGTGGTCGAGGCCCTCGGTGCGACAAAGCTTGCTCATGGCGAACTTGCCGCGATCGTCTCTGAAGTGGTCGCCACGCACGCAGCTGAGGCCACGCGCTACCGCGAAGGAAAGACCGCTCTCCTCGCCTTCTTCGTCGGTCAGGTGATGCGACGCACGAAGGGCCAGGCCAACCCAGCGGAGCTCGAGCCACTCTTGCGAGCCCGGCTAGTGCACCGAATCCATCCAATCGAGGGGTAACTCGACGTTCCCGATTTGGCGAGGACCACGACGCGTGGCGCTTGCGCTCGAGCGGCCATGGTCTATAGGCTTTGAGGATGCGGGGTTCGCGCGTGACTGGTCCTAGATCCCTTAAAAACCCTGGTTTCCTGCTCTTCGCAGCGTGCGTCGCGGCCACGGCGGCGTCCCTCGCTGGCGCGTGCTTCAAGCCGGAAGATGATTTCGTCAATCTCGCGAGCGGCGTTGTCACGAGCTCGACCACATCGGTCGGCGGCAGCGACACGACCGCAACCGGCGGCATGGGGGGAACGCCCGTGTCCGAGGGCGGCGGCGGCGAATCGGGCGGCTGCGACACCAGCGACCCAAGAAACTTTTTCGACTGCGCGGTGAGGGCCGGCCTCGTCATCAATTGCACGCAGGGCGCGTGCCACGGAGCCGGTCAGCTCGGCTTTCTCGCCGAGAATTTCGAGTACGACGCGATCACGACCTACCAGACCGCGAGCGGGCTCCGGCTCATCACCAAGGTGGCGGAGGCAAGCCTGTTGATGACGCGCCCCGCGACGGACGCCCACGCCGGCGGCAACCGCTGGGCGACGCTGCCGGAGCTAAAGGTTAAGACGCTCGAGTGGCTCAAGATGGAGGCGGCGCTGCTTCCGGAGATCACGGTGATCGAGGTAGGCCCGATCGAGCCCATTGGGCTCACCTACGTTCCGCTCGACACGCTCGGTGAGGCCTTCATCGGCAGCGCCGTCACCTTCTACGGGATCGAGCATGGGAGTTCGCTGCTCGAGCTGGTCGATCTGCACGTCTACCCCGCCACCGGGCGTGGGATTCGCATCACGGACATGACCGTGATCGTGCTGCCCCAAGGCGCCAAGGTCGGGGTCACGAACATCGAGCTGCACGGCGATCCGCTCACGTTCGTCGCGCCGAGCAGCACGCTCTTCGGCAGCGGCGGCCTGCCACTGCCCCAGTGGGAGCAAGGCGCAATGCTCTACCTTCGCTTTGAAAAGATCGAGGCGCTGATCGCAGATTCGAGCGGCAACGCGTACGACCCATGCACGGACGTGGAGCTCTTCACGGCCGCGGTCGACAGCCTCCCGCTGGTGAAAGACTGCACCAAACCGAACGGCCTCCAATACTGCGCCACGCAGTGCCACGGCGGCAAAGAGGGCGGATTCGCGACGCAGAAAATGAACCTCTCTGCCCTGCTACAGACCCCGCGTGACGACGAAGTCGCGTGTGCGATTGCGCGCAAATTCACGGCGAAGAACGATCCGCTCGCGAGCCCGATCACCACGGAGCCGAACCCGAACTCTGGCGCGATCTTTCCGCACAAGCAGTTCGTCTTCTGCGCCGGAACCTCAAGCTACAAAACCTACGTAAAAAAGATGACCCCGTGGATATTGGCCGAGGGCGCGGTGCAAGGCGAAGGCGGAGCGGGCGACGGCGGCTGAGGCGAGCGCGGCTCGGTTTACGCCGCAATCGGCGGCCGCAGCTGAGTCGAGCGCCGCTCGGGGTTTATTCGGCGATGCGGGGCGGCTCATAGCGCCGCTCGAGTTCGACCCGCTCGGCGAGCGGCCCAGCGGATAGGCCCTCGAACACGAGCGCGAGTTTCTCGGCGAGCTTTGGCGAGCTGACCAGCACCGAGACGTTGCGGCTCTTGAAAAAGTAGTCCCCGCTGAAGTTGCTCGTGCCAATCCAAGCGAGGCGGCGATCGACGACGAGATACTTGGCATGCGCCACCCGCGCGAAGGGGATGAAGCCCTCGGCCGCCTCGTGGAACCGGACGATTTGCACCTCGATCCCAGCCCTGGCGAGCGTCTGGGCCGCCGCGATCTTCTTGGGCGACGTTTGCCAGTGGGACAATAACAACCGCACGCGAACGCCACGGCTATGCGCCGCTCGCAGCGCGTCATCGATGCGGCTGAACGCCGAGCCGTCGTAAGAGGTCGTCTCATACGTCAGCAATTGAACGAGCACCTCTCGCTCCGCCGTCTCGAGCGCGAGCACGATCCGATCGAGGTCCCAAGCGCGCTCGTCGGGCAAGTATCCCTTCGGGCTCAGGAGCAGCTCGACCCTGCCATCCGCGATGATTTCCGGCTCAAATCGCGTTGTGGCCGCTTCGCTTGCGATGCCTATCGCCGGCGCTAGACGTGGCTCCGCAGCACCGTCTGCCGCGCCCTCCGCACCGAGCTCCCGAGTACGCGACGACCCGGCACTGCCCTCGTTACCCGCGCTCCGCCAATCGAGCTCGAAGACCCTCATGAGCTGTGCGCCGAGCCGCTCGCTCTGAAAGCGCACTCCGATCTCATGGATGTGCTGGAGCGAACGCCAGTCGAAGTTTGCGCTTCCGAGGTAACCGTCGCGCCCATCGACGACGAGGTACTTCGCGTGGTGCACACCGCCCATCGAAAGGGAGACGTCAAGCTTGCGAACGAGGAGGCCACCCTTCGTGAGGCGCTCGAGCTCGCGCGGGTATTTCTCGGCAAATTTCGCGTCCACCAGCAAGCGCACGACGACTCCACGCCGTGCCGCCGACTCGAGCAGCACGAGCACCGGCTCGAGCCGGCCACCCGCCTTCGCGTTGCTCACGTAAAACTGCGCGATGGCGATCTCGCGTTTTGCGCGCTCCAACATCGCCATCCAAACGTCGCTCGTGTTCGCGAGCTCAGGGTCATCCGGCATGCCGTGCTCGGGGACGGTCTCTACGAGCTCGAAGGGTGACGGCCCCGCGCTCTCGGTCGAAGCTCGGGCAATCGAAGTCGGCGCCGTCGTGGTCAGTTGACTCGCACCACATGCGACCGCGAGCGCGCAAATTCCCGCCACCGCCACGAGACGCACGCCGCCCAACGGCAGCTCGCCCGAGGGCAGCTCACCCGGCCACGCTGGTTTCCACCCACGCCGCCCGTGACCGAGCTCGGCCTTGCGCCGCACGCTCACTCCTGATCGAGCCGGCCGACGAGGCCGATCTGAAACTCGGCGCCCATATAGTGAAAGTGCGGCTGCACTTGCAGATCGACTTTGTACCAGCCCGCGCTTCCTGCCACGGCGGCGACGATGACACTGGCACTCTTGAGCGGACGGCGCGCACGCACAGCCGCGCTCACCACGGTCATCGCGGCGACGTATTGGTTGATCCACGTCTGCAGTCCGGTCTGCAAATCGTCGCGCTCTTTCCAGCTTCCGATGTTCTCGCGTTGAAGCACCTTGATGT
Organism: Myxococcales bacterium; assembly: GCA_009692485.1. Lineage (GTDB taxonomy): Bacteria > Myxococcota_A > Polyangia > Polyangiales > Polyangiaceae > SYFR01. The sequence continues at coordinate 7,269 of SHZB01000018.1, read as the reverse complement.
AGTGCGCGAGCCGGCAGGTGATGAACAGGTAAGGCAACTGCGTACCGAGCCGGTGATTGAGCGCAGCCTTCTGCGCGTCGGCGCCGATGCCAAAGTACTTGGGCTTCTGGGTCGAGCTCGCGCTAAAAAAACACGCGTTCTCCGTCTCGCGTCGAAACGCGAAGGCGATGAATCCGAGGTCGGCGAGTTCGGCCTCGCGCCGCTCGGTGACGATGATCTCGGTCGGGATCTTGGTCTGAAGCTGCCCCATCGCGCGGTACCGGTGCAGCGGAAGGTCCTCGACGGTACCGCCTGTCTCTGGTCCGACGATGTTCAAGCACCAGCGGTAATGGGCAAAGCTGTTGGCGATACGCGTCGCGAACGCGAAGGCCGCATTGCCCCATAAGAAGTGTTCATGCTCGCCGAGCACGTCTTCTTCGTAATCGAAGGCCTTCACCCGCATCGACTCGGCGCCGTAGGGCAGCCGCAACAAGAACCGTGGCAACGTGAGCCCGACGCTGCGTGAGTCATCCGAGTCACGAAACGCCCGCCACTTCACGTACTGCGGCCCTTCGAACAAGCTGTGAAGATCATTCAGCTGAGGAAGGCTCGCGTAGTCCTTCATGCCGAAGAACGGCGGCGCAGCAGCGGCGATGAAGGGCGCGTGGGACATCGTGGCGACCGCGGCGCATTGATCGAGAAGAAACATGTCCTGCGGCGTGGGCGAAAATTCATAATTCGCTACGAGCAAGCCGTAGGGCCTGCCGCCGAACACGCCAAACTCGTTCGAGTAGACGAGGCGGTACAAGCCGCACTTAACCAGCTCGGGCGCGTCCTGAAAATCTTCGATCAGGTCCGCCTTTCGGAGATTGAGCAGCTCGACCGAGATGTTCTCGCTGAAGTCGACGCGGTCGATGACGAAGCGAAGGCCACGCCACGCCGCCTCGAGCGCCTGAAACGCAGGGTGATGAAGGACGGCGTCGATCTGCCGCGACAGCCGCTCGGTCACCGCGACGATGACCAAGTCCACGAGGGCGATGTCGGCATGCGCGCCGGACTGGCCCGACGACACTGCAAAACGGAGCAGCTCACGCAGCCCCGCCGTGACTTGCTCCCGCTCCGGCGTTCCGGATAGAACGGTGCATGTGGCCATGATCTCGTCCAAGATCGTGCGGCTCGTCCCGCGCGCGGCGATGGCAGCGAGATCGATGCGGTCCGAGCTCACGCTGGCGTTGACCATGACGGGCGCCGAGGACGCCGAAGCGATGGGTGCCGGTGAAGGCGCAGCGGATGCCGAAGCGATGGGTGCCGGTGAAGGCGCAGCGGATGCCGAACGTTCCGGCGCCGGCGACGCGCTGCGAATCGGCGCGAGGGACGGCGCCGCCGATGGAGCGGGGACCGGGATCGGTGGGATCGGCTGCTGCGAGTCGCTCGACATGACGCCTTCGAACGAGCGCGACGTTACTCGCTTTCGCGTAAGACGGACACCACGGCCGCCAAACACCAGGGCCGCCAATCCCCAGGGCCGGCAATCACATTGCCGCCGATGCATGGCCGCCGATGCATGGCCGCCGATGCATGGCCGCCGATGCATGGCCGCCGATCCATGGCCGCCGATCCATGGCCGCGGATGCCTAGGCCCAGGGCCGCGATGGACTTGCCATCACGCGGCGCATCGGTGGCGTCACTTGCGACTTCGCGCCGACGCGTCCGGATCCGTGGGAGTCGGTTTCTGCGAACCCGCATTCTCGGATGCGGCGATGATCTCCATCAGAATCCGCACCTCACGCTCGCCGGCGCGCCAAAATTGCAGGCCAATCGACCCCTGTCGATCCCACCGCGTCACGGCGCGCAGCGAGAGCTCCTCGTCAGCTCCGATGGACACGTCCTCGTCGAAGGGCTGAATGAACACGCGGATCCTCGCGCCGACCTCGAGCGGCCGACCGGGACGCATGAGCCCCCCGCTCACGGTCAATTTCCCCAAGGTGGCAGCGAAGCGATCCTCCGAGCCGACCACCTGATACTCCACGTCGATCCCATCCGCCCGCACACGGCGCTTCGGCTTCAGAGACTCTTCGGACATCGCAGCGATTCATCATGCACCGGGTGTGGCGTCGAGCCAAGAGACAGTGCGACCTCGGGTTTCCGTGCATCCGTCTTCGGTCGCGAAGTCTTCAATAGACGGCCAGCCCCGATCGCGTGTAGGGGTTTCGCGCGGCGAGGCGCCCATGGCATGGACGGCCATCGGACTTCGAGCAGGATCGCGCGCGGGCTCTCGAGTCGGCCCGATTTCGGCCCGTTTCAGGATCTGGTTCGCGCAGAGCTCACGAATCGATATGCCTCTCAAGCTACGCCCAAGTCGAGCACCCGAGTCGCTTCCCATCGCACGCCCGTCGCCGCTCGACACGGCGGCGTTGCCCCTCGCACTCGCCCTCGCGCTCGCCCCCGGACTCGTGAGCTGTACAGCGGACGACGTTCTATTCGGCGATGGCACCGACAAGAACAACAACGAGAGTGTCGACAGCTCTTTCGCTGGCGTCGGAGGCGCGAGCGTCGAGGTCGGCGTCGGAGGCAATGACGGCACGGGCGGCAGTGGCGCCTCGGGCTGCGTCCCCGGCAACGAACGCAATTGCTACGACGGCCCTGCGGACACGCAAGGCATCGGCTCGTGCAGCGCGGGCGTCGAGAGCTGCTCGAGCGACGGAACTTGGGGTCCCTGCCTTGGACAGATCGTCCCGTCCGAAGAACTCTGCGTCACACCCGGCGACGACGACTGCGACGGCGCCGTCAACGAGGACGGTGTCGACTGCGCGTGCGCTCCCGGCACGAACGCCGAGTGTTACTCCGGGCCCGCAGCGACGAAGAACGTCGGCAATTGCAAGGCGGGCGCCCAAACATGCCTCCCGGATGGCTCCGGCTACGGTGCCTGCAAGGGCGAACTTCTTCCCGCCGAGGAGAGCTGCGCCACCGCCGCGGATGAGGACTGTGACGGGCAAACCCCCGCGTGCCCTGCCGCCATCGTCGATCTTCGCGCCGACAACAACCGCAACGGCAAGATCGATCTCGCCGAGCCGAGCGAAGACAACGCCGAGAGCACATGGGATGCGACCCACGGCGCCATCTTCCTCGCCAACATCGACGACGACGCGAGCGTGTGCCCGTCCACCGGCACCGATGCCGCGCTCGCCGCCTGCAACGATGCCGCGGACAACGTCATCAACGGCACCGACGATTTGCTCGATCTCGCGCGCCTGCAGATCGCTCCCTGGCCAAGCGCAAATGCCGGCGCCAGCGGCTCTGTGAGCGTCGCGAGCCCAGGCAGCAAATTCGTCCGACTCTTCAAGAAGGCCGGCGGCGCGTGGTCCGAGTACGTGCCCGGCGCGTCGTTGAGCGCAAGTGAACTCAAGAGCGGCGTCGAGCTCGCGATCGAGGGCAAAGACTTCGTGCGCGACAGCGCGAGCTGGAACGGCTTCGTCGACGTCACGCTCACGGTGAACGGCGGCGACGTCATGGGCGGCACCGACACCGTGCGGATGCGCGTGGCACCCGTCGTGTTTCGCCACCACCTCGACCCATTGACCACTTATTACGTGACGAGCTTCAACTCCACGGCGAGCACGCTGTTTCGCGACGACCTCGCGGATGCAGCGGGTGCGGCAAAAGTCGGCGTTCACGAGGTGTTCGAGGCGGACCAGTGGACGCAGGATTTCTTCGAGACGGCGTACATGGCCATGCCGTCGGTCCTCGGAAAACAAGCGCTGCACGTCAATTTTCGCTCGGCGAACTACGCCTCCGGCAAGCTCCGCACGGCGGGCCGCGTCGTGTTCACGGATTTCCAAGGCAAGGACATCGCCGGCGCCGTCGTCTACGACCCGAATCACTCGGACTCGATGGACACGCTGAACTCGTTCGGCAACACCGAGACGATCCCGCCGTATACGCACAACGGAAAGGCATGGCCGCTCGGGCGAGTGTTGCGCGGAAGCCACGCGAGCTTCTACCCGGACAAGGCCTTCGACAAACTCATCACGTCGAACTCCGTACAGGGCCTCGTCACGATCGACACCTCGTGGCTGCTCGTCGGACACGTGGACGAGACGGTCTCTTTCGTGAAGGCGAACTCGCCGCGCGGTTGGGTCATGCTCGCGAACGACGCCGCGCTCGCCAAGCAGCTCCTCGAGCAGCAGCAGAAGGACGGCAACGGCCAAAAACAGATGTTCGTCGGCAAGTTCTGGAGCACCAACGTGTCCGCCGCGATCACGATCTCAAAGGTCCTCGCCGATCCGGACATCATGAACGAGAGCGCATGGGCTGCGGTGAAGGTCGGCGAACAGGTGGCTGCGCTCAAGGCCGAGACCGGGCTCACCGACGCTGAAATCGTCGATGTCCCGTATCTGCACTGGGCGCAGTCCGGCTACTCGGTTGCGTTCAATCCAGGCACGGTAAACGGCATCTACATGAGCGACTCGGTGTTCGCGACGCCAGAGCCGCACGGGCCGCTCATCAACAACGTCGACATCTTCAAGTCGCAGCTCACCCAGGCGCTCTCGCCCTACGGCGTCACGGTCTACTGGGTTGAGAATTGGGACCTTTACCATCGCCTCCTCGGTGAGGTGCACTGCGGCACCAACGCGACCCGCGCCGTGCCCAAGACCGTCCATTGGTGGGAGAGTGGCAAATGAGAATCGGCATTCTAATTTTCGTTCTCAGCACGACGGCGCTCATCTCGGGCTCGGCCTTCGGCGACGGCGCGCTCGTCCGCACTTCGAGCATTCCGCGCGCGGACCTCGTCCTGCTCGAGCGGTCGATCGCCACGGCAAAGGCTTCGGATGTTGGCGCGTTCACCGAGCTCGGACGCCTACGCGCGGAGCTTCCGGCGCTCGACGCGAACAAGCGCGGTCGGCTCGCCAGCGTGACACCGCAATTACGCGGTTTGGGCACGCGCGCGCTCATGCCCATGCTTCAAGAGCTCGCTGTGGCATCGCCCGGCCGCGGCGATTTGAGTAGGACAGCGTGGCTCGCGTGGCGCGTGAATTTGCTCGAGGCCGTCGGCGCATTGCGTGACGCGCGATCGACCACCGTGCTCGAGGCCGTCATGGCCTCCGCCATTGACGAGCATGAGGTCACCGTCGCTGCCGCACAAGCGCTCGGCAAGCTCGGCACACAGCGAGCCGCGAAGATGCTCGTGGCCTTGAGCGATATCGCCGACAAGAAGCGGCTCGGAGTCCTCGCGGGGATGGGGCACTGCCGCCGACAGCTCGTCGCGGAACGCTTGGCCACTCTCATCACGAGCACGGCACGCTCGGCGGAGGTTGAGGTCCTCGCGCGCTCGCTCGGCGACGTCGGCAACGCCTGGGCATGGCAAACGCCGATCATTGCCGCAAACGGCGACGAGAGCGCGGTTCGAGCTACGGCTGCTGATGCGCTCATCCAAGCCTTCCGCCAACACAACGACGCCGTGAGCAGGGCCGCCATCACCGAGGCTGTCCTCGTGGTCGATGACCCGTCGACACCGGCTCTCATCGCCGAGGCACGCAGCAGCGCAGCTCCGCCCCTCGCCTTGTTGCTCGATGCACTCGCGCTGCGGTTTCAGAAGAGCCCGCTTCACCGACACTGAGCCCGTCCTCGGTACGCGCCGTGCCACAGAGAGGTCACAGAGGTCACAGAGGTCACAGAGGTCACAGAGGTCACAGAGGTCACAGAGGTCACAGAGGTCACAGAATGTCGCGCGCGCCCGTGAAGTGGCAGCGATTCGTTCGCGCTTCGCTCGCCTGCGCGCTATTCGTGACCGCCCTCGCCTCGTGTGAGGTCCCGCCCCCCACGTCTCCGGCCCTCGTGCTCACGGTCACGCGCGCTCGGCCGCCACCCAAGCCGGGTGAGAGCATCACGCGCACGATGATGTGTACGTGCCGCACTTGCGAGCCGAGCTCGTGTTGCGAAGGCCGCGAGAGCGCCGAGCCCGCGCCCGACGCAGCATGCCAGGGAGGTCTCGATTTCACGAATTGCGAACTCAGCGTCACGAGCTGCGACGGAAATTGTTATCTCGTCCGATGGCGCGCGGCCATGGTCGATGGCTGCTCTTCGGGTCGCCCGAGAGAATGCTGCCGCGACGCGAGCGACGTCCCGAACTAGCGCTGCCGCGAGGCGAGCGACATCCCGAACCAGTGCTGCCGCGACGCGAGCGACATCCCGAACTAGTGCCGCGAGTCCATCGAAAATGGCAGTGAGTCGCGGCTCGAACGCTTCACGACATTATCTTCCGAGCACGAGGCCAAGCTTCGTGTGCGACGCCATCGGATCGAAGGTGACACGCAGTCCAAAGACCGCATCGACGTAGAGGACCGGATCGGCGAATTGCCGCACGCCAAGGTTTGACTGCGCGAAGGGGCCGATCCCCCAGCTCGGAGCGGGCCTGTAATCAAGCCCAATCCCGATGCGTGCAAAGTCAAACGCGGAGAACGCTCCGCCTTCGGCGCCGGGCTCGTCCGCGGCGGCGAGAAGGATGTGGCGATAACCGCCGCCGTACGAGATCCACGGATCCACCGCAAATCCCTGCGCGAGATGCGCCGCGACGCCGAGGCCGACGAAAATCGAAGTCATCGAACAAGCGTCGCAACCCGCTTCGCCGGCGCTCGCGTGTAGAACTTCGCCCTCCAAGAAAGACACCAGATAGCGGCCAACGCCGACCCCAAAGCGAAGCTGAGCGCCGCCTCCTATTTCTGGAGCGCCGAATCCAACCGCCTCCGGCACGAGCATGCTCGAAGCCCACCACGGTCCGGCGGACGCCTCGATCGTGACGTGGCCGTAGCGGAGATCTGCGCCTGCACCACCATCGTCCGACGCCGTGCTCGAAGCAGTCGGGGTCGCGTCCAAGTCTGCAACCTTCGCCTCTGCGCCGTTCGCAAACCCGCCCGTCATCGCCATGACGGACGACAGTCCGAAGCGAAGCGCCGCATGGTGCAAGGTCGTCATCGTCCGCGCAGCTGATTATTCGCGCGCGCCGTGGCGGGCAATCGCAATCTCGCCACAGACAGCGCGGTTCACCTGCTCGAGCAGCGCATCGGGTGAGCCGCGAAACCTCCGCGGCGCCGCGACGATGGACCGCGCATGACATGCACATCCCCCTGGATCGATCCGAGTCGCGCCGCTGGCCCGGTGCGCGTCCACGTCGTTGGTCAAACGGCTAGCGGCAAGTCTCTACGTCACGGCGAGAGCTGGGTCCTAGGCACCAGCAACGACTGCGATTTGGTGCTCGCGGGCGCTTCGATCAGCGCGCAACACTGCCGGCTC
>SHZB01000249.1 GCA_009692485.1 Myxococcales bacterium | reverse complement strand
CAAGCCTGCGGTGAAGTCGAAGCCTGCGGTGAAGTCGAAGGGCAAGCCTGCGGTGAAGTCGAAGCCTGCGGTGAAGTCGAAGGGCAAGCAGAAGGCTGCTCGCGCGCATAAGCGGTAGCGGTGCTGGGTCGCTCGGAATAGGGTTCCGCCAGGCGTCGCGCGCCTTCGTGCGATGGCCGGAAAATTCGGCAGTCGCGTGTCGGACCGTCTGGCGAAGACGAGGCGTTCGCACCGTAGCGATGAGAAAACCGGCGACTCTTGAGGTCATCGTGGCCGAGGCACGGCGGGCCGCGCTGCGGATGCGCCTCGCCCGCGTGCTCGCAACCTTGCCGCTCGCGCTGACGGTGGCGTTCGCGTTCGGCGTCCTCGCGGTCGCGGCACGCAAGCTCGCACCGAGTCAGGTCCCTGAGCGGCTCTCGTGGCTCGCCCTCGGAGTCGCGGCGATGGCGGTGCTCGTCACGGTGCTCGTCGCGCTCTTGCGCCGGTTGCCGCCGGAGGCCGGGGCGCTCGCGCTCGATCGGCACCATCGGCTGGACGGTCGGCTCGCCAACGCGCTCTCGTTCACGCGCGTGGCAGAGACGCAGCGCACGCCGATGATGGAGCTTGCGATCCTGGACGCGTGCGGCGCGGCCAACTCGGGGCTGAGCGCGGCGGGGGCGGTGCGTCTCGCGGTCCCGGCGGAGTTCCTCGTGAGCTTGTGCGTGGGCCTCGGTCTCTTCGGGCTGTCCGAGCTCGAGGTGCGAACGTGGGTCCCGGTCGAGGTGGCGGCGGACCTCGATTCCGACAAGGGGCTGGCGCTCGCCGACGACGACCTCGCGCACTTTCGCGATTCGCTGCGCGAGCTCGAAGACAAAAGCCGCGACCCGGAGCTGAAGGAGGCGATCGTCGAGCTCAACCGCGTGCTCGAGGACATCGCCGAAAAAAGGCTGAGTCGCGAGGACGCGATCCGAAAGCTCCGCGAGCTCGAAGACAAGCTCACGCGCGGCACCGAAGAAGAACGCAAGGCGCTCGAGCAGGCGCTCAAGCAGATGGCCAACGAGCTGCAGCAGAGCGAGCTGACCCGGCCGACCGCCGAGGCGCTTCGCAAAAAAGATCTCAGTCTTGCGCGGGAAGCGCTCAAGACCTTATCGCAATCGCTCGCGAGCAAGCGCAAGCCCGACAAGGCCGAGCTCGAGCGGCTGCGGCGAGCGCTCGAGCGCGCATCGAAGGCGAACGACGAGAGCGTCGAGCGACTGAAAGAGAAGCGCGCCGAGCTCGAGAAGAACTTGTTCGCGAAGAAGCAAGAGCCCAACTCGCCGACAAAAGCCCAAGAAGAGCGTGAAAAAACGCTGCTACGAAAGAAGCAACGCGAGCTCGAGCGCCTCGGCCGCGAGCTACAGAATCGCGAAAAGGCGGGACGGCGACTGAGCAAGCTCGATCGCCAGCTTGGGCGCGCCGCGGCGGAGATGTTGCGCGATCTCGGCATGTCCGCCGAAGAGCTCGAGGGCCTCGCCGAGGAGATCAATCGCCTCGAACAAGAGGAGCTGAGCGAGAAAGAAAAAGAGGAGCTGCGTCAGCGCATCGAGGAGCTGCGCGAGCTCATTCGCCAGCAAGGCCAGGGCGGAAAGAAGATGCAGCAGAGGCTCAAGCGCTTCATGCAAAAGGCCGGCGGGCAAGGGCAGGGCGGCGGCAAGAAGAAGAAGAAAAAGAAGGGCGGCCAAGGCGCGGGTGAGCCGGGCGAGGGCGACGACGACGGCGAGCTGCGGCCTGGCCAGGGCGAAGACGGCGATGGCGAAGATGGCGAGGGCGAGGGCGAGGGCGACGGTAATGGCAAGGGCAAGCTGAAGCTCGGCCAGGGCGGCAAGCGCATCCCTATTGAAATTCCGGGTGCGGGCAGCGGCTCGGGTGACGGCGAGGGCGAAGAGCCCGGCGGCGAAGGCACCGAGCCCGGCGGCAAATCGTGGGGCACCGGGACCGCGCCGAAGCTCGGCAAAGAGAGCTCCATCGACGGCAAGACGCTCGACGTGCGAGCCGAGGGACTCGACAACAAGCAGGGTCCGACCAACGCCGAGGTGATCCTCGGTGCGGCCGATCGCGGCTTCGCGGGCAAGCCCTACAAGAAGGTCTACAAGCAGTACCGCACGGTCGCGGAGGACCAGCTCGATCGCGAGAAGATCCCCGATGGAATGCGGTTTTACGTGCGGCGGTACTTTCAGTTGATTCGTCCGCGGGAGTGACAGGGCGCGGACACGAGCGGCGGCGGCGACGTGCGGCGCGCGCCAAATGGTGATGGGACGGAGAGCGAGACTCGAGCGTGATGAGCAAAGACAAAGAACGGGCGCAGCAGGACAACATGGCCGGCAGCACAGGTAAGGCGGGCAGTCCCGGCCGCGACGCCGCGAAGGACGGCGCACCGGGTGGCGCTCTTGATGCGGACGGGTTGCGCGGCCAGGTGGTCGACTTTCAGCGCAAGGTCGGCGCGCTGCGCGAAGAGGTCGGCAAGGTCGTCGTGGGCAATCAGGCGATCGTCGACGGCGTCATCATCTGCATGCTGGCCGGCTCGCATGCGCTGCTCGAGGGCGTGCCCGGGCTCGGCAAGACGCTGCTCGTCCGGACGATGGCCGATGCGCTGAAGCTCGAGTTTTCGCGCATCCAGTTCACCCCCGATCTGATGCCGGCGGACATCCTTGGCACCACGGTCATCGAGGAGACCAGCGACGGCAAGCGGCGCTTCGAATTCCGAAAAGGCCCCATTTTTGCGAACATTGTGCTCGCCGACGAGATCAACCGCGCCACGCCGAAGACGCAGAGCGCCCTGCTCGAGGCGATGCAGGAGCACCGCGTGACGATCGGTATGACGACCCATGCGATCGGCCAGCCGTTCTTCGTCTTGGCTACGCAAAACCCGCTCGAGAGCGAGGGCACCTATCCGTTGCCCGAGGCGCAGCTCGATCGTTTCTTCTTCAAGCTGCGAGTGGACTTTCCGTCGCGCGCGGAGCTGCACACGATCCTCGAACGCACGACCGGGACCGCGCCGCCGGTCGCGGCTCAGGTGCTCGACGGCGACGGAGTCCTCGCGATGCAAGAGCTGGTGCGACGCGTGCCGGCCGCGCGCCACGTGCAGGACTACGCCGTGCGGCTCATCGAGGCGACGCACCCCGCGCACGAGCACGCCATCGACGACGTGAAGCGCTTCGTCAACTACGGAGCGTCGCCGCGTGGGGCGCAGGCCGTGCTGCTCGCGGCGAAGTGCTACGCGCTCTTCGACGGTCGTTTCGCGCCGGGCATCGACGACGTGAAGAGGGCCGCGCTTCCGGCGTTGCGGCATCGCGTGCTGCTCAACTTCGAGGGCGAGGCCGAGGGCGTGAAGACCGACGCGCTGCTCTTGAAGGTGCTCGCGACTCTGCCCGAGACCGTGAAGTAGGATGGGGCTCGTCGAGCGGTTTTTTCGCGCGGCGGCGCCCTTGTCGCGGCGCGGCGTCGCACGCGGCCCGGTCGAGGACGAGCTCTTCGACGATGCCTTCCAGCGCAAGCTCGAGCACCTCGCGCTCGTCAGCAAGCGCGCGTTCACCGGCGCGATGAAGGCCGAGCGGCGCACGAAGAAAATCGGCAGCGGCGTGGAGTTTGCGGACCATCGCGCGTACGCGCCGGGCGACGACTTTCGCTACCTCGACTGGAACGCGTATCAGCGCTTCGATCGGCTGCTGGTGAAGCTCTTCGAGGAAGAAGAAGATCTCGCGATTTACTTCATCGTCGACAACTCGCGCTCGATGGGCTTCGGCGCCGAGGGTCCGAAGTCTGGCCTCAAGCTCCGCTACGCCAAGCAGCTCGCCGCGGCGCTCGCGTACGTCGGGCTCGCCAACCTCGACCGCATCAGCATCGTCACGGCGACGGACGAGATCACCGGCCGGATGGAGCCGACCCGCAATAAACGCCGGATTTTCCGGGTATTTGAGTTTTTGCGGCGCACGGAAGCGAATGGCGACACGGATCTCGGCGCCGCGCTGCGGACCTTCGCCGCGCAGCACAAACGTCGCGGCCTCGCGGTCCTCATCAGCGATCTCTACGACCCCGCCGGCTTCGAGCAGGGGATCAACGTCCTTCGCTACAACCACTTCGAGCCCTTCGTGCTCCACGTCGTCGATGCCAAGGACGCGCGCCCCGAGCTCAAGGGCGATCTCGTCCTCTACGACTGCGAGACCGGCGACGAGCGCGAGGTGACGGTGACCGACAAGGTGCTCGCGCGCTACACCGAGGCCTACGAGAAATACCTCGCGCGGGTGCAGCGCTTCTGCGTGAAAAAACAAGTGAGCTACTTTCAGGCCGACGTCTCGGTGCCCTTCGACGACCTCATTTTGCGGGTGTTTCGCCGCGGCGGATTCCTCCGGTAGCGCATGCTGTTCACCGGAATATCGGGCACCGCACTGCTTCAGGCCGCCGCCGCTCTCGGCGCGCTGGTGGTGGTGTTCTACATCCTGAAGCTGAAGCGCCGGCCGATCGCCGTGCCCTTCTCGCCCTTGTGGCAGCGGATCTTGCGGGACAAGGACGCGACCACGCTGTTCTCGCAGCTCAAGCGGCTCTTGTCCTTGTTGCTGCAGCTCGCTCTCCTCGCGCTCATGTTGCTGGCGCTCGGCGATCCGCGGCCTGCGGTGACCGTGGAGACGGGGCGCCACATCGTCGTCTTGATGGATGCGAGCGCGAGCATGGGAGCCATCGACGTGCCGCAGCTTCCGAGCGGCAGCGTGTCGAATGCGCCGAGCGGCAGCGTGTCGAATGGGCCAGCGGGTCGTCCGCGCACGCGGCTCGATGAGGGGCGCGAGCAGCTGCGGCAGGCGCTCCGCGGTTTGTCCGGCACCGATCGCATGTTGATCGCGCAGATGGACGCGGCCGTGACTCCGCTCTCGACGATGACCGGCGAGGTGAGCGAGCTCGAGCATGCTCTCGAGCTGGTGAAGTCGTCGGACGTGCGCGCCGAATTTGCGCCGGCCCTGCGATTTGCGCTCGATTCGTTACGCGGGCTCCCGAACCCGGAGATCTTGATCGTCAGCGACGGCAGCCTCGGTGAGGCCATCGACGGCCACGGCGCGCTCGAACTCGGTGACGTGAAGCTCACTTATTTGCCCGTGGGCGAAGGTAGCCGCAACGTGGCCATCACCGGATTTTCGGTGCGGCGCTACCCGCTCGACAAGAGCCGCTACGAGGTCTTGCTCGAGATCGCCAACACCAACGACGCGCCCGCCGCGGTCGACGTCGAGCTCTTCGGCGATGGCAAGCTTAGCGACGTCGTGCGCCTGCAGCTCGGCGCGAAAGAGACGGTCTCGCGCACCTACCGCGATCTTGGCGGGGCGGACCGCACGCTCGAGGCGCGCGTCAAGCTCATCGGCATGCAGGACGAGCTGCCCGTCGACGATCACGCCTTCGCGCTCTTGCCCGAGCGGCGACGCGCGCGCGTGCAGGTCGTGACGAAGGGCAACATGTACCTCGAGGCCGCGCTCCTGCTCGACGAGTACCTCGAGGTCGTGACCGTGGCGCCCGCCGCGTATCCCGCAAGCGGCGAGTTCGACGTGACGATCTTCGACGGAGTCGCGCCGCCGCGAGCCAAGGACAGCGGCGATGTCCTCTATCTCGCGCCGCCCACGGACGAGCACACGCCGTTCAAGCTCGGGCGCGCCGTGAAGAGCGACAAGGGCATGCCGCTCGGCTTCGACGAGCTCGACGACAAGCACCCGATCGTGCGCCACCTGTCCTTGGGCGAGGTGAACGTGTCCGCGGCGCGGCCGCTCGAGAGCACCGACAAGAAGGACGCGCGCGTCGGCAAGACGCTGAAGGGCGACACGTTGCTATTGGCGGGTAGACGCAAGGGCCACAAATTCGTGGCGCTGGGCTTCGAGCTCGAGAAGAGCGATCTCCCACTCCGAATCGCGTGGCCGCTCTTCCTCATGAACGTCATTGGCGACTTCGTCGAAGAGGACGCGAGCTATCTCGGCAGCTATCGCACCGGCGCGGTGTGGAACATCCCC
>SHZB01000248.1 GCA_009692485.1 Myxococcales bacterium | reverse complement strand
ATGGCCTTCTGGAGCCGCCCCAAGGCCTCGCCGCCCTTCGTTACCTGTTATGGGAAATTGCCCCAGACGGGCGATTTCATCCGGCTCAACGCGACCGGGGTCGAAAACGTGGCGTTCGATCGCTGGCTGAGCGCGTCGTTGAACCTCGCTCGCCAGACGCTCGGAGAGGCGGCGTTTCACGAGGCGTACCGGCCGAGTGTCGGGCTGTTCATTTATCGAGGCGACGACGGCGATGGACGCGCCGAGCCTTCGCGAGGGCTCGTGGGGGCGTGGGCCGCGAGCGGTGACAGCGCGGGGCGGCAATATCCGATGATGGTCGCCGCGTCCTACGACTACGAAGATATGTTGGCGGCGGGGCCGGCTTTACCGCTTCTTTTATGGCCGTTTTTGCAGCGCGCCTATGATCTCGTGTTGAACGGACGCGGCCTTGCCGTCGATGCCTTCCTCGGGCGAGTGCAAGAGTTGAAGCCGAGCGCGATCGAGTCCGCCGAGGGCGCGCGGGCTGGCTACCATGCTTTCTTGCATCAGAGCAGCGCGCAGGCGTTCTGGGACTGCACCTTCGGGACCGGCGCGGCGCGTTATGCGGTCGTTCAACAGGTGCTCGAGTCGGTGGCGGGCTTTGCCGGGCAAGAGCGGCCGCAGACTGGACTCGCGCTTCGATTTCCCATCGCTGCGGGCGACGCGTGCGCGGTCTCGGTGTGGCTCGATCTCACAGCGCGGATTGCGAGATGGCAACGCACCGTGCCGACGGCGTTCTGGTGTCCGCAACACGAGGTCCTCGTGCATATGGGGCCGCCCCATGTCGCGACCTTCCGGGAGCTCATCCTTCCAGGCGAGCCGGAGCACGTCGCAGATCTGATGAGGCCGCTGCCCATGGACGAGCACCAAGCCCGCCATCGGATCGGTCCAAAGCTCGTTGCGGGCCTCGAGCAGGCAACGACCCTCGCTTCCTGGCTCGGTGGGATTTAGCCATGACTCAAGAACACATCGAACAATCGAAGGCCCGTATCGAAGATCTCCTCGAGCCCATCCTTGGCGGGGCTGGGCAGGACGTGTCCTACGACGAGAGCTTCGAGGTCATCAAGGTCGAGATCGAAAAGCTCCAATCGCTCGCGGGCGATGCCTGCAATTGGGGTGTGGTGTCGTCGACGAGCGAGACGATCTTGCGCGAGCGATCGAAGGACTTTCGCATCGCGGCGTACCTCGCGGCGAGCAAGATGCGGCAGGGTTCCCTCGCCTCGTTGCTCGACGGGCTCCTGCTCATGAGCCAGCTCACCGAGCGCTATTGGGAGACGATGTTCCCGCCGCTGAATCGGATTCGTGCGCGAGCGGGAATGATCGGATGGATGAGTGACCAGTCGGGCGAGGCCGTGGGGGCGATACCGCTCAAGGCCGGCGACGCGGCGCTCGTGGCCACGATCGATGAAGTGAGCCGCGTGCTCGATACGAGTTTCCGCGAGAAATTCGCGGATCACTATCCGGGCATGTCGAAGGTGCGCGACGCGATTCGTGAACACGTCAGGCGCGTCCCTGCCGATGCGCCGCCGCCACCCCCCCCGCCGCTGCCGCGCGCCGAGGGAGACGCTGCGCCGCCCTCTGCATCCGCGCCTTCAGGCACGGAATCGAACTACTCAGGCGGAGGTGGCGGTGGCGCAACCGCGGAGACGGTGAACAGCGCGGACCAAGCTCGTGACGCGCTCGAGCCGACCATGCAGCTCGTCGTGAAGATCGGCCACGTCCTGCGCGCCGAACGGCCCGACAACCCCGTGGCATTTCGGCTTACGCGGTTTGCCGCCTATTTGCCGCTGATTCAGGCGCCGCCCGCGACCGACGGCGTGACGATGGTGCCCGCGCCCGAAGACTATTTACGGCAGCGGCTCGATGCGCTCGTGGCTGGGCAGGACTGGCTCACGCTGCTCGAAGAGGCGGAGTCGATGGCCACCGAGTATTTGCTGTGGCTCGATTTGCACCGTTATTCATCCGCGGCGATGAGCGCGCTGGGCCCGAAATTCACGAAGGCGAAGGACGAAGCGACGCTGCAGCTCGCGCTCGTGTTGAAGCGGCTGCCGACCTTCGGGCAGCTGAAGTTTTCGGACGGGACGCCCTTCGCGGACGGACAGACTCAGATGTGGCTCGATGCCGAGGTGCGGCCGGTGCTCGCCGCAGGCGGCGCGGGTGGTGGCGGTGGCAGTGCAGCCAGCGGCCCGCTCGATGAGCCCATTCGTGAGGCGCGCGAGCAGGCGATGAAAGGGGAGCTCGGCGAGGCGCTCGCGACCCTCGGGCGTGCGTCCGATGCCGCGCCGTCGCCGGCCGATCGCTTCCGCGGCAAGCTCGCTCTCGCGCAGCTGTGCCTTGGCGCGGGCCAATTCGATATTGCGCGCGGCCAGCTCGAGGGGCTCGCGGCGAAGATTCGCAGTCACGATCTCACGGGCTGGGATCCGAAGCTGTGCGCGGACGTGTACGCGGCGCTTTATGCGGCGCAACGAGGTGCGTTCGCCGGGTACGAAGCCCCACCCGAGGCCGCCGTTGCGATGGCCGCAGTGTTCGCCCAGCTGTGCCAGCTCGATCCGGCGGCCGCGCTGAAATTACGCAGCTGAGGCCACGGGTTCAAGGGGCCGGCGCTAGCACGAGAGCGCGACGACAGCGCGACGACAGCGCGGCGAAAGCGCGGCGAAAGCGAAAAAAATGCTGCGCGAAAAATGCCGTGCGCGGACTTCGCGAACTTCGCTATGCTCCCGCGCCTCGCGGTCGCGTCCCTCCTGCGACTTTCTTGCGCGAGCTTGTGATCAACCGGGGGGAAGGGAGTGGTTTCAGCGATGGCCAAAGAAGGTTCGGTCGCTCCTAAGGAGCGCGTCAATATCGTTTACAAGCCCGCAACGGGCGACGGGCAGCAAGAGGTCGAGCTACCTCTGAAGATGCTCATGATGGGTGATTTCACGGGGCGTCCAGACCCACGTCCGGTCGAGGACCGAAAGCCCATCAACGTCGATAAGGACAATTTTTCGAAGGTCATGGCCGAGCAGAAACTCAGCGTGAACTTCGCCGTGCCGGACAAACTGAGCGAGCAAGAGGGCTCAGAGCTCAACGTGAACCTGCGCTTCCGTCGCCTGTCGGACATGGAGCCCGAGGCGATCGCGACTCAGGTGCCGGAGCTGAAGAAATTGCTCGATTTGCGTGCTGCGCTCACCGCGCTCAAGGGCCCGCTCGGCAATGAGAAGGCGTTCCGCAACAAGATCCAGGGGATCTTGAACGATCCGAGCGCACGCAACCGCATCATCAACGAGCTCGGAATCACGAAAGACAAGGAGTGACGGACATGTCGCAAGAAGCACAAGGTGGCAAGCAGTCGCTCGAGGGAGAATCGCTGTTGGACGATATTCTGGCGGAAGCCAGGATGCTGCCGGGCAATGAGGGTTACGAGGTCGCGAAGGCGGGTGTTCAGGCCTTCATCTCGGAGCTGATCCAGCCGCGGCGCGAGGGCGAGAAGGTCGATAAGGCGCTCGTCGATGCGATGATTTCCGAGATCGATCAGAAGCTGTCGCGGCAGATCGACGTGATCATGCACAACGAGCAGTTTCAGATGTTGGAGAGCTCGTGGCGTGGCCTGAAGTTCGTCATCGATCGCGCGGATTTCCGCGAGAACGTGCGGGTCGAGATGGTCAACATCTCGAAGGAAGACCTGCTGATGGACTTCGAGGACGCGCCCGAGATCCCGAAGAGCGGGCTCTACAAGATGATCTACTCGGCCGAGTACGGTCAGTTCGGCGGCAAGCCCTACGGTCTGCTGGTGGGCAACTTCGACTTCGGTCCCGGCCCGCAGGACATCGCGCTCTTGCAGAATTGTGCGGCCGTCGCCTCGATGTCCCATGCGCCCTTCATCGCGGCCGCTGGTCCGCAGTTCTTTGGGCTGAAGACCTACGTCGATCTCCCGAACATGAAGGATCTGAAGTCCTTGTTCGAGGGACCGCAATACACGAAATGGCAGAGCTTCCGGGAGACCGAGGACGCTCGCTACGTGGGCCTCGCGATGCCGCGCTTCTTGCTGCGTTTGCCCTACGGCGAGAAGACTCGTCCGGTGAAGGCGTTCAACTACGAAGAGGACGTCATCGGCGAGCACGGCCGTTATCTCTGGGGAAACTCAGCGTTCGCGCTCGCGGCACGTGTTGCGGACAGCTTCGCGAAATATCGCTGGTGTCCGAACATCATCGGCCCACAGGCCGGCGGTGCGGTGGAGGACTTGCCTCTGCATCAGTACGAGGCGATGGGCGAGACGCAGACCAAGGTCCCGACCGAGATCATGCTCACCGAGCGGCGCGAGTACGAGCTGAGCGAGGAGGGCTTCATCGGCCTGACGTTCCGCAAGGACTCGGACAACGCCTGTTTCTTCTCGGCGAACAGCGCGCAGAAGGTGAAGACCTTCGGACAAAGCAAAGAGGGCCTCGAGGCGGAGCTCAATTACCGACTCGGAACGCAGCTCCCGTATCTGTTCATCACCTGCCGGCTGGCCCACTACATCAAGGTCATGCAGCGCGAGCAGATTGGCAGCTGGAAAGAGCGCGTCGATCTCGAGCGCGAGCTCAATCAGTGGATTAACCAGTACGTCGCCGATCAAGACGTCATCCCTGACGGAGTGCGCGCCAAGCGTCCGCTTCGTGAGGCGAAGATCATCGTCGAAGACGTGCCGGGCAACGCGGGTTGGTACAAGGTCGACATGAAGGTGCGCCCGCATTTCAAGTACGCGGGCGCGTTCTTCAGCCTCGGCCTCGTCGGCAAGCTCGACAAGCAGTGATGCGCCTAGGTCCCGATTCTTCGAATCACGCTGGGACCACGTAGGTCCCGATTTTTAGAATCGGGCTGTGAGATCGACGGCCAGTTGCCTCCTCGGCGGCTGGCCGTCGCTCATTGAAGGCTCACGCGCGGCTCAGCCGAGCGGGACGGAGAGCGCCACTTCTTCGAGCGTGACGCCGAGATACCGGCGCGGGCGTACGGTGACGTGGACCTCGCCGTCTGCGACGCGGATGGTGAGCTCGGGACCGGCTGGCGGCGCGTTTCGAAAGTGTTCCCAGACCGCGGCGTGCATGAACTCGCGCACGTCTTCGTCGGGCTCGCTGTTGCCGATCCGCGACGCGAGAGCCCCTAAATATTGGGCTAATCGCGCCACGAACAGCTGGTCGACGAGCGAGCCTTGCGGCAGGCGTGGACGGGGCTCGGCGGTCGCGGTTTCGTAGGTGAGCTTCGGCGGAGTGACGTAGGCCGTCGCGGCCGACATGAGATACGCAGCGTCGCTGTTGGGCTGCGAGGCGAGCGCCAAGATGCCGATACGTCCGAGGCTCCGCTGCGTCTCGGTGGAGAGAAGCACTTCGGTTGGGATCGCGAGCGTCTCCCCGCCGACATCGAGCTCGTGCACCGCGAGGTCCTCGATCATTCCGTCGTCGCGGCCACCCGCGATGGCGCATGGCCACTCGTGGCGCCCGAAGCTTCGAAGGGCGAGGCTCGCGACGGCCCATGCCGGGTCCATCCACACGGTGGCCGCATCGCCTGCGGGAAGCTCAGCGACGGAAGCGTCACGAACGCGCGAGGTCTTTGCGTCGTAGGCCGGGCGCGCGAAGATGCGGTTCATCGCGAGGCTGACCCAGAGCATCGCAGGCCGGTGCGCTTCGGCACGCCACGGCGAACGCTCGGGCGCGTCGAACAACCCAGCCTTGTTGTCGAGCCGATCGATGGCGTCGAGCGATGCGTGCCCGAAGAGCTGCGGAGAAACGTTCGTGAGCACGGGGACGGTGCTCGCCTCGGCTGCTTCGGCGACGGCGCGTATCCATGCGAGGCTGCGCGCGCTGCCGTCGAGCGTCGCGTGCACCACGGCGAACGACACTGGCATCGCGGCGTCGCGGGCGGCTCGCGCGACGCGCTCGAGTGCGGCGGGGATCTCGGCTTCGTCGCAGCTCATCACTTCGAGTGCGACGCCCAACTTCGGCGTGCGGCGTGCGAGAAAGGCGAGCCCGCGCCAGGCCGACTCG
>SHZB01000247.1 GCA_009692485.1 Myxococcales bacterium | reverse complement strand
AATCTTTTCAGCGGGCTCTCGACGCTCGGCAAGAAGGGCGGCGGCGTCGCGTTCTTCGCGCACCTCGGTGGCTTCGTGGCGGGCCTCTTGCTCGTCCGCGTGTTCTTCGATCGCGATGCGCTCAGGCACCGCACAAGCTGGGAGGGATGGCGAACGCCCACCGCAGATGGCAATGGAGCCCCCCGCGACCCGGCGCGCCACGAGCGCCACCCGTGGCAACGCGAAGACGACCGAGATTCGTGATGCGATGCTGGCCAGCCATGGGAGGCATTGAATCGAGTGCATCGAATCGAGCGCATCGACACTCTCGCCTCGATGACTCGTTCGCGCGGTGTTTCTTCGTCCTCGATTCAATTGAATCGAGGCACTAGGGTGGCGGCAGTTCGGCTTCGCCGCCTCGAGCCATTCGCTCCTTCAGCCGGCCGTATTCCTTCGCTCCATGCCGCGTTTTGCGAGTCAGCTCCCCTCCTTCGGCACGGCGCCGAGACCCTTTCGGAGCCCCCGAATTGCCGCTCGCCATGCGCTCTCCTGGCGCGCCGCGCTCGCGCTGCTGGCGACCCTTTCCGCCCTCGCTTGCGTGCCGCGCTTCGATGGCAGCGTGTACCGCGGCGATGGCTTCGCCTTCAAGGTCGCGAAGGTGCCGGTCGGGTGGCAAAGGCTCGACGACGACCGCAGCGCGCTATCCTTTAGCGACCTCGCGAATCGCGGCGCGGTACTCATCAACGGTCGCTGCGGCCGCGACGAAGACGTCCCGCTCAAGGCCTTGACGCAGCACCTCTTCATCGCGTTCACCGAGCGCAACATCGAGACGGAAGAGCTCGTGCCCTTCGACCAACGAGAGGCGCTTCACACGACCTTGTCGGCGAAGCTCGACGGCGTCCCGTTGCGCTACGACGTCTGGGTGTTGAAGCGCAACGGCTGCGTCTTCGATCTTTTGTACTTCGCGCCGCCGGAGCGATTTCAAGCGGGCGTGCCCGGTTTCGCCGAGTTCGTTCGCGGCTTCACCAGCAGGGTGGCCGATGGCCCGTGACGCGCGCTCGAAACCCGAAGCGAAGGCGCCCCTCAGCGAGCGGCACTCGCCAAGGGCAAGCCTCCGCATCCGCGCCGAGGCCTTCTTCATTCATTTTGGACAGGTGGGCCGCATGACCGCGGATGCGTTCGCTGCGATCTTTCAGCGCCCCTTCGAGCTGCGCGAGACCCTCTATCAGATGGAGGCGCTCGGCGTGCGCTCGCTTGGGATCGCGTCGGTCGTCGCGCTCTTCACGGGGCTCGTCATGGCGACGCAGTTCGCTTACGGCCTGCAAAAATTCGGCGGCATGGAATACACCGGCCGCATCGTCGGGCTGAGCTTCGCGCGTGAGCTGGCGCCGTCGCTCACGGCCGTAGTCGTCGGCGGTCGCATCGGCTCGGGGATCACCGCCGAGATTGGTTCGATGGCTGTGACCGAGCAAATTGACGCGATCCGTGCGCTCGGCGCAGACCCGATCAAGAAGCTGGTCGTCCCGAGGCTGATCGCGAGCATCATCATCATGCCGATCCTCGCGTGCTTCGCGCTCGTGCTCGGGTTCGCCGGCGCGATGTACATCACGGACGCCGAGTTCGGTCTGCCCGCCGGATTCTTTCTACAGACTGCGCTCGAGTCGGTGCGCTTCGCCGACTTCTTCAGCGGGCTGTTCAAGACTCCGTTTTTCGGCGCGATCACGGCGCTCGTCGGGTGCCACTACGGGTTTACGACGCGAGGAGGAACCCAAGGCGTTGGCGACGCGACGACACGCAGTGTGGTGGCGATCTCGATCGCGATCCTCATCAGCGACTTCGTCCTCACCAAGGTGACGATGGTGATTTGGCCGCAGGTGTGACGATGCGATCGACGGCGACGGCGGTGGTGGCTGCGCTCGCGTTCATCGGAGTCCGCTGTTGGCTCGCCATCCGCTGCTCGCTCAGAATCCGCTGTTGGCTCGGAGTCATCTGCTCGCTCGGAGTCAGTTGCTCGAACGGCAGCGACGTGCACATCGCGCGGCCCGCCGGAGACAGACGACATCGTGAGCTCGGCTCGGCTCTGCCTGCCCCGGCGAGGCCGCCCTGGACCTTCGCGCTCGAGCGTGACGGAGCCGCATGCAGCGTCGTCAGGGTCGAAGGCGACGAGCGGCGTGTACTCACGGATGAGCCGTGTCCGCGGGACGTCGAGCCCGGCGAACGCGTGCGGCTCATGGGCGCGACCTGCATGCGCGAGAGCCAAAACGCGGACCGCAACTTGCCAATCCGGTGCCCGGGCGGCTTGCTCGCCGCGCCCAAGCGAGAGCTCAATCCTCGTTGACGGTGCCGCGTGCGACTTGAAGCGCCGTGAGTCGTTCGCGAATTTCGACGCGCCCCGGTTGCAGCTTGAGGGCCTCGCGATAGGCGCTCTCGACGCGCGCTGGATTCGGCAACCACGAGGCGTAGAGATCACCAAGCTCGAGAAAAATGTTGGCGCGTTCGGCCGCGTCGGTCACGAGGCGACACAGCTGAATGAGCGCGCGTTCGGCCCCATCCCATTGTCCGTCGGCTCGGGCTCGCGCGAGCTGAGCGCGGAGGACATCGACATCGTCGGGGCGCGCCGCATGTGCAGCATCGATCGCCAACTTGGCCTCTTCGCATGCGCCAAGCTCGGTGAGAAGGCGCACGCGACGAACCTCGAGTTCACCGCGTTTGCGGGGATCGATCGTGGCGTGAACGCGCGTCGACATCAGGATGGCGAGCTGCGCCTTCGCGCCTATCGCGAGATAGAGCGTCTCCAGGCGAGAGAACGCTTCGGCATTGGCAGGATCGGCGGCACACGCGGCCTCAAGGAGGCGGCAGCCCTCGTGCTTGGCGCTTCGGTCTTCGGTGGAGAGCCACAAGCTCGCGGCGCGATAGAGCTCCCGCGCACGCTCCACTTCATTCAAGGTCACGACCGCGAGGCGCTCGTACGCGTTGGCGGCGCCGGCGATGTCGAGGCCACGTTCGAGCAGCTCGGCGAGTCGCGCTCGCAAGACGGGATGCTCGGGGACGGCATCGAGCCCGGCACGAACGAGCACGAGCGCGCGCGCATCATCGCCGCCGTGAGTGGCATGCTCGGAAGCTCGCAACATGAGCGTCGCGCGATCGAGAAGGGACGACGCCCGCTTTCCAAGCTCTGCCAAAGCATCGACCGCGACCGTGTGATCGCCACGCACGGCAGAGTGAGCCGCGAGCGCCCGAAGCGCCCATATCGGAACCGGCGTCCCCAGCTGTGCGGCGCGCACGGACTCGAAAGCCGCGGAAAAACCGCCTGTTTTGGTGCGAAGTCGCGCTGCTATGTGGGCGTGCGCGCTAGCCGTGTTGTCTCTCGTGGCGGCCGCGATGCGCAGCTCGATCGCTGCAAGCTCGTCGTCGCCGTCGTGCGCCATGAGCGTGCGCTCGGCCTGAAGCAAGCTCGCGAGGTCGTGCGGATCCGCCGACGCCGCGTCCGAATACGCACGTAGGGCCCCAGCGAAATCGTGCCGCCCGTGCTCCTCTAGCCACGCGCGCGCGGTCGCCAAGTCGCGACGTACGGCCGGGTCGAGCGCCTGCCGAAATGCCGATGCGACGCGCTCGACGAACTCTGCCGTGCCCTCGCCTCGCAGCGCGTATCGAAAATGGAACGCGTCCGCGATCGCTCGGTCGCTGCCGGCGCGCACCTGCCGTACCAGCGCCGACGCCATCGCCACCTCGCCGCGGCGGTCGAGCGCGACGGCAGCCGCAAGTCGAAGTGGGTCCTCGCCGAGGACCTCGCTGAACTCGCGCAGCCATTCAGCGCGCCCCTCGTCCACACCGGCGCGTTCGAGAGCATCGCGGAGCGCCAAATCCTCGGGTGCCGCACGGTGGGCCCGCTCAAGCAACGCGCGCGCCGTCGCCAAACTCGCTGCGCCGTCCGCGTCATCGGGCGGCCTGAGTGCGGCGTGCACGAACGCCACTCTCGCGTCTGCGCTCGCCGCGAACCAGCGCGGAAGTCTCGCGCGGTCGGCACCCTCGAAGCCGACCGCCATCGCTACCGCCGAAGCCATCGGGAGAGCCTCGCTAAGCCGCTCGATGCGCTCGAGCCGCTCGATGCATCCGAGCTGGTCGGTTGACGCGGGCGTCCCAGGTTCGCGACGGCGAGCATCGCGCAGCACGCTCTCGGCCAGCGCCAAGGCCGCAGCGAGGGGCTCAGCAGCCGCGTCCGCAAACGCTACCAATGCCTGTGTGGCTGCGTCGGCGCCGCCATCGCGCAAGGGCGGCCCAGCAAGTCGAATGCGGAGCGCGACTTCACTCGTCGCTGCAATGCGCGTCGCTGCAATGCGCGTCGTTGAAACAGCGTCGACGATTTGCTGTGCACCGGCGAAATCGCCCGCAATTCGCAGCAAAATCGCGCGAACGAGCCGGGCCTCGTCGTTGTCGTTCCCCTCCGATAGGACATCGCTGACGCGCGCCAGATCGCGATGAACGAACGCGCGTTCGAGCAGCAAGGCCCGCGCGACGCCGTGCCGTCGGTCGAGCGCATCCGCGAGCGGGCCGAGCCGCGTGTCGAGGTCCCGAACGGCATCGCCCGATGACCGCGCCGTGGCCGCGATCTCCCGGCCGAGGGTGAGTTGAAGCCCCACGCTCGTCTTGTCCGCGTCACGAGCGGGTCCGAGCGGCTCACCCGTCACGGCGGAAACCGCAGCGGCGAGCGGGGCCTGGGCATCGAGCGCTGTGACCGTGTGCAGCCAAGCGCGCAGTCGCGTTGGTCGAGCTCCGAAGAGCGCAGCGAGGGCGAGGCCGTCGGGTGCATCGATGGGCTCACCGCTCGCGATGTTGAGCGCACCGCCGACGGATGCGTGATCGCCGCGCGCGAGAGCGAACGTGATCGCCGCCCGTGCAACCAAGGGGCCGAACAAGCCCGCGGGTGCGCGCTCGAGCGCAGAGATGACGCGTCCATGGTGTGCGGCATCGACGCTGCCAACCGCGACGAGCAGCCAAGCCGCAGCGGGGCCGAGCGCAGGGTCCGCCGCGAGCTCGGACAACGCCGTCGCTGCACTATCCGTGTCGAGATGCCGAAGCGCCGAACGCGCGCTCAACAGCTGCGCGACCGGCCCCTCCGACGGCGCAGCGACAACGCGGTTACCCCGCAGCAAGTGCAGCGAATTGGCGGCAGCTGCGAGCGCGTCCTCGCCACAATCGGCGAGCTCGCTAGGCACGTCATCCGCCGTCGCGAGGTGCGCCGCGACGCGCGCGATGCGTACCCGCACATCGTTCGGGGACGCTGCCTCGACGGCATCGAGCCAGCGTGGCACGAGGGCCTGGTCACCGACCCCGATGCGCGCGACATCGGCGGCAAGCTGTGCAAGGTGCGCCCGAGCAAGCGCGGTCGGTGCGACCTCAACCTCGCGTGCGAGCAAGGACAGCGCGTCTGCCCATGCGCCGCGTGCGGCCAAGATGGTCCGGAGTTGCCGCAGCACGAGGGGCGAGCGCGGCGTGAGCGTGAGCGCTTCATGAGCGATGCTCTCCGCCTCGGCGGGTTCGCCCGCGTGCATCAGTAGCTCGGTCACGACGAGCAGGGCCCGCGCTCTCGCCTCCGGTGCTGAAGCCGCCGGCGGAGCCTCGGCATAAAGCCACCTGGCGCGAGCCGTCCACGCGTTGAGCTCGCCACGTCGCGTGAGCACCGTCACCGCGTCCTCGCCGAATGTCGCGACGGGCGGCTCCGCGACCGCAGCATCCGCATCCGCGACCGCAACATTCGCGATGCCAGATTCCGCAAACGCTGCATCCGCAAACGCAGCGTCAGCGACTGGCTCAGCATCCAGGACCGCAACATTCGCGATGCCAGATTCCGCAAACGCTGCATCCGCAAACGCAGCGTCAGCGACGCGATCTGCCTCCGCGGCCGCTGCATCCGCAAACGCAGCATCCGCGGCCGCTGCATCCGCAAACGCAGCATCCGCAAACGCTGCATCCGCAAACGCAGCATCCGCAAACGCAGCATCCGCAAACGCAGCATCTTCGACGGCAGCATCCGCAAACGCAGCATCCGCAAACGCAGCATCCGCAAACGCAGCATCCGCAAACGCAGCATC
>SHZB01000246.1 GCA_009692485.1 Myxococcales bacterium | reverse complement strand
GTCACGAAATCGCCGTTTCGCTGCAACTGACCCCAGCGTTGACTCGCATCGAGCCCAGCGTTGACTAGCGTTGGCTTGCGTTGAACGTGAGCAAGAGGCTCGCCCAGCTGAGCCCGGAGCCAACGACGATGACCGCGACTTCTTCGCCGGCGGCGATCGTGTCCCAGCGCATCGAGAGCACCGTGGCGGCCCCGGCGGCGGCCTGATTGCCAAACTCGTCGATGTTGAACCAGTGCCGATCCGCGGGCACGCCACACCGTCGCGCGACGCTCTCGAGCATCGTGAAATTCGCTTGGTGACCGACGTAGACGAGGCCCGCCGCGCGCTCTTCGGGCAGCCGGCCTCTGCAGCTCAGGTAGAGCTCGCTCATGCGCTTGATCGCGAATTTCTGCACGCGCGAACCCTCTTGCCGGAAAAAGCCCGTGCGCGGGATGAGCACGTCCATCGCGCCTTCGGGTGCGCCTCCAAACTCGCTGTGGACGATGGTCGCGCGGCCCGCGTGGCGCGTAGAGACGAGCGTCGCGGCGGAGGCGTCGCCAAACAGGATTGCGCTCGACCGCTCGCGATAATCGATGATCCGGGTGGTGTTCTCGGGGATCACGCACAACACGTATTCGGGCAGCGCGGGCCCCAGCTGCGAGAGAAAATGCAGCTGCGCGCCGAAGGTCGAGCACGCCGAGTGGAGATCGAAGGCCGGGCAGTCGATGCCAAGCTCGCGGGCGATCGCGGACGCTTCGGCAGGAATGCAGGTGTCGGGCGAACAGCCGCCGGCGACGACGAGGCCCACGTCTTGGGGACGCACGCCCGCGCGCTCGAGCGCCATCGTCGCGGCGCGTGCACCGGTCTGGGCATTGGTGAACTGTGCGGCCTCCTGCGCGGCACGGAGATCGTCGTTCTTGGTTCTGCGCAAGTAGTCGAGGTCGAGCACTGTGCGGCGCGAGCGAATGCCCACGCGGCTCATGATCCACGCGTCGTTCGTGCCGATGTCCAGCGCCTCGAGGAAGGCGTTGTCGATCACATTGGGAGGATGAAAGTGCCCAAGTCCAAGAATATTCAGCATGCGTCGCTCCGCAGCGGCGTGGTAGCACGGGCGCACCGTCCGGGGCAGTCTCGCCGGCGCAAACCTCATGATGCAGCGCGGCAATGGCGTGGTGGGACAGAGATCGGTGACGACCGGCGAGCTCATCGTGCGGCTCGAGGCAGAGCTTCTGAAGGCGGGTGACGGCGCGGTCATCGCCACGGACTGCGACGGCACGCTCTGGGCGGGCGACGTCGGCGAGGAGATGTTCGAGCTGGCCTTCGGCGAGCGGCTGTTGCGCGATGCGGCGCGCTCGGCGCTTGCGGTCGAGGCGCGGAGCTGCGGCCTCGCGGACGACGGGGATGCCAACGAGCTGGGCGCGGCGCTGCTCATAGCCCAGCGCGCGGGGCGCTACGACGAGGGGCGCGCGTTCGCGATGATGGCGTGGGCATTTGCGGGGTTCACCGTGACCGAACTCGCTGAGTTCGCGCGGCGCGTGCTCGAGCGCTTCGAGCTGGCGCGGCGCCAACGCGTAGAGATGCGAGCCGTGCTCGATTGGGCCGAGGCGCGCGGAGTGCCCGTCCACCTCGTGTCGGCCTCGCCGCATGCGATCATCGAGGTGGCCGCGAGCGTGCTCGACATCGCGGCGCCAAGCATCATCGCGATGCGCCCAAGTGAAGAGCCCGAGGGTGTGATCGCGGCGCGGCTCCTCGGAGCTCCGACTTACGAAGAGGGCAAGGTCCTACGGCTCGTCGAGGTCATCGGCGAGCGACCGCTCTTGGCGGCTTTCGGCGACAGCGGCTGGGATTTCGCGATGCTGAAGGCGGCGCGCGTCGCCGTGGCCGTGTATCCCGCGCCAGGTCTCGAAGCGAGGCTCAGCGATGGCGATGGCGTGCTCATCCTCGGAGGCGGCTACTGCGGCGATTCGTTCGAATCGACGGGTGAGTAACAGCATGTGGCCGAGTCAATATCATTGGAAATCGAGGGTAATTCGCTGCCCTCGCCAGATCGGGGGCAGCGAATTATCCGTCGTTTCAAAGGACTGGGTGGACTAGTGGCGCGGCTCGTCGTTCGGGGACTCGAGAAGCGCTACGAGGCGCGCGGAGGTGGCGACGGCGTAGCGAAGGCGCTGAAGGCCTTCGACCTCGACGTCGGCGACGGTGAACTCGTCGTATTGGTAGGTCCCAGCGGCTGCGGAAAGTCGACGGCGCTCAGGCTCATCGCAGGACTCGAAGAACCCACGGCGGGCAGCGTAGAGCTTGACGGACGGCCGCTCGCAAACGTGCCTCCGCGCGAGCGCGACGTCGCGATGGTGTTTCAAGGCTATGCCCTTTATCCGCACATGACCGTGCGTGAAATCGCGGCTTTTCCGCTCGAAATGCGCGGCATCAAGAAGGCAGAGCGCCTGCTTCGCGTCGAAGAGATTGCCAGTCTCGTCGGTCTCTCGGACAAGCTCGACCGGCTGCCGGGTGAGCTGAGCGGCGGCGAGAGGCAGCGCGTCGCGATGGCCCGCGCGATGGTCCGTTCGCCGAAGCTCTTCTTGTTCGATGAACCCCTGAGCAACCTCGATGCGAAGCTGCGCGCGGAGCTTCGTGTCGAGCTCGTTCGACTCGTGAAACGCCTCGGTGCGACTGCCATTTACGTCACCCACGACCAGGCCGAAGCGATGACCATGGCAGATCGCATGGCGGTCCTGCGCGCAGGGGAGCTCTTGCAGATCGGCGCGCCCCGCGAGATCTACGAGACGCCGCGAAATCGCTTTATTGCGGGCTTCATCGGCACGCCGCCCATGAACCTTTGCGACATCACGATCGCCGACGGCGTGGCCATGGCCGGAGCTCTGCGCGCGCCTTTACCCAGGCTCGCCGCCGTGCCCGTTGCGCTCGGCGTACGGTCCGAGCATCTGCGGCTCCTCGGTCGCGAGAGCGGCAGTGACGATGACCGGATGGGCAAGAGGGACCTCGATGCGGCTGCGGCGAGCCAAGGTCACGAAGCGATCGTGCGCTTTCACGCCAGCGTCGTAGCGGTCGAGCCGTTCGGGGCAGAGAGCTTCGTGCACCTCGATGCGGGCGGAACTCGGATGACGGCGCGCGTGCCCGGATTTGGCGGCCCAAAGCTCGCGGCGCAGGTCGAAGTGAGCGTCGAGCGCGCGCGCTTGCATTACTTCGCAGCGGACGGCGAGCGTATCGGCGCGGGCGTCGCAGCGGACGGCGGTGACCCTCCGAAGGTCGAGTCAGCGCGATGAGCCGCGAAGTGTCGACGCGAGAGGTCGAGTCAGCGCGATGAGCCGCGAAGTGTCGACGCGAGAGGTCGAGTCAGCGCGATGAGCCGCGAAGTGTCACGACGAGCCTTGGGACGTGCCGCGCTGGCGATGCCGCTCGCCGCAGCGAGTGCGGCTGGCTGCTCCGTGCCGCGTCGCGCGCCGGGCGAAGTGGCGCTTTGGTTCAGCTACGGCGGCAACAACCGCAAGGTCTTGCTCGAGCTCGTCGCGCGGTTTCATCGTGAGCAGACCCGCGTGAAGGTCCTACCGACCTTTCAAGGCGACTACTTTGAAGGGCTCATCAAGCTCAGAACTGGGCTCTTCGTCGGTCGGGCGCCGACCCTGACGCACGTCGTCGGGGAGGTCGTGCCCTATCTGGCAGCGGCGGGCGTGCTCGAGCCCATCGACGCCGTCGGCGATGAGGTCTTGAACGATCTGGAGCCGGCGCTCTCCCAGACTGGCACTTTCGAGGGCGCGGCGAATGAGCCTCTCGTCTGTTTACCCTTCAATCGCTCGACGCCTATTGCCTATATGAATCGCCCGCTCTTCGACACCCTCGGGCTCGCGCCGCCGGCAACCTGGGAAGAGCTGCGCGCAGTGGCAAAACGGGCCTCCGACGAGGGCGCTGCGGGCAAAAAGCGATGGGGCTTCGAGTGCCCGGTCGACTGGTGGTTTTGGAGCGCGCTCGTCGCTCAAGCGGGTGGAGCGATCATCACTCCGGCGGGCGAGGTAGAGCTTGGCGGCGAGGCCGGTGTCGAGGCGCTGACGCTCTGGCGAGACATGGTCAAGGTCGAGCGCACGATGAAGCCGCCGCCCGGCCGCGACTACAACGCCTGGGAAGCCACCAACTCGGATTTTCTAGCGGGGCGAGCCGCGATGATCTGGACCTCGACCGCCTTTCTTCGCTATCTGGAAGACAACGCGCCTTTCGCCGTGCTGGCGGCGCCGCTGCCAGCTCATCGCATGAAGGGCGTCCCGACCGGCGGCACCTTCTTCGTGATGCCGCGCGGGCTCGGTCAAGACGAACGGCAAGCAGGCTTGACCTTCTTACGCTGGATGATGCAGCCCGAGCAGGCCAATGAATGGGCCACCAAGACGGGCTATTTGCCAGTCTCGCGCCGCGGGCGAAGGGACCTCGAGCGCGCCGGATTCTTCGAAAAACACCCCAATTTCCGGGTCGCCATCGACCAGCTCGCCCACGCACGGCGCTGGCCCTGGCACCGAGAGCTCTTTCGTATCCAGCGCGAAATCGTGCAGCCGCGCCTCGAAGCCGCGGTGCTCGGTGATGCCGCTCCGGCCACGGTTCTGGCCGAGGCCCGCGAGCTGAAGGCCGGCTGATGCGAACGGGATTGATAAGCCCAAGTCGTGCGTGGCATCCGCTTCTGCTGCTCCTGCCGACGTTGCTCGTGCTCGGCGTCTTCATCGTCTACCCGCTTTTCTTGGCTGGATATCGAAGCTTGTTTGCGTGGGATCTGCTCACCCCGCCAAGCTTCGTCGGCCTCGCCAATTACCGCGCGCTCGCACACTCCGGAGAGCTCTTGCGGATCGCCGGCCGCACCCTCGCATTCAGCACCGTCGTCGTCTTGTTCGCGTCGGTGCTCGGCCTCGCCCTCGCCGTCCTGCTCAATCGGGAAGGGCGGCTCTTCGCCTTCGTGCGCGGGGCGATCTTCAGCGCTTATGTGGTCTCGTGGGTGGCCGTGGCGCTGCTTTGGCTCTGGCTGCTCGACGGGCAGGGCGGGCTCGTTTCGCGCCTGTTCATCACAGCTGGATTTGCGCCCCGCGATTGGCTCGGCGACCCGGACATCGTCCTCTTCACGCTAGCCGGCGTCACGGTGTGGAAGATCACCGGCTATGCGATGGTCGTCTTTCTCGCGGGGCTGCAGGACATGCCTCGCTCGCTCCTCGAAGCGGCGGCCCTCGATGGCGCGTCGCCCGCTCAGACCTTCACGCGCATCGTGTGGCCGGTCTTGAGGCCGACGGCGGCGTTCGTGGGGACGACCAGCTTGATCGCGAGCTTTCAAGCTTTCGACGTCGTGCGCGTGATGACACAAGGGGGGCCCGTGCGCGCCAGCACCATCTTCGTCTATGCCATTTACGAAGAGGTGTTCATGAATCTCCGCGTCGGCCGCGCGAGTGCCCTCGTGGTCGTTTTCTTTGGCCTCTTGGTGCTCTTGACGGGACTTCAGCTGTGGGCGTGGCGCGCAGCGTCGCGCGGACGGGTCGCCTCGTGAGCGCGCGGTGGCTGCAATGAAACCGCGTTATTCGCCCTGGCTTGCGCTCGCCCTGTTGTGTGGCGGGCTGGTATGGATTGGCCCTTATCTCTGGATGCTGAGCACCTCTTTCAAGACCCTGGACGAGATCGTGCGTGCGCCCGCGTATCCCTTGCCATCCGCGTTCCGCTTCGATGCTTATCGCGAGGCGATGACGGCGATGCCGATATGGCGTTACACGCTCAACACGGTCGTGATGGCGACGGCGATCGCGTTGATTCAAATCACGCTGGCCTTGCCTGCCGGCTACGCGCTCGGAAAGCTGCGGTTTCGCGGGCGCGGCGCGGCCTTTGGGCTCGTCCTGGTGTGCCTCGTCGTGCCGGCGCAGGTGACCTTCGTGCCGGTGTTCACGATGCTCGGTCCGCTCGGGCTCGTGAACACGATGACCGCGCTGGTGGCGCCATTTGCCGTGAGCGCGTTTGGCACTTTCTTGGTGCGGCAGGCCATGCTCGCTGTCCCCGACGAGCTCATCGAGGCGGCGCGTCTCGACGGCGCAAGCGAGCTTGTCATCGTGTATCGGTTGCTCCGTCCGCTCGTGGCCCCGACGCTCTCGG
>SHZB01000245.1 GCA_009692485.1 Myxococcales bacterium | reverse complement strand
GCCACCCTTAGGAAGTGTCCCATGACCGACGAGAGCAACCGAAACTTCGACGCAGGCCACTCCCTCTCGCTGGGACGTGCGCTCCACGTGGGCTTCATCGGCCTCGGCCAGTGCGGCGGCAACCTCGCGGAGGCCTTTGCGCGACGAGAGTACCCGGCGATTGCGCTCAATACTTCGCAGGCGGATCTTCGGAGCCTTTCCCACCTCGCCGATGCGCAAAAGATTTTGATAGGCGACGAGCGGTTTGGCTCCGGCGGCTCGCTCACTCTCGGTGGTGAGGCGTTGCGCGCAAGCTCAGAGAAGATCGAAGAGGCCGTCCTGCGTGCGTTCGAAGACGTGGAGATCGTCGTCGTCGCAGCGGGCCTCGGCGGCGGTACCGGCGGCAACCTTGCAGAGCTCATCAACTTGCTCGCCGCGCACGAGCTGCCGGTCGTGGCGCTGGGCGCCCTGCCAGGAGAAGGCGAGGGGCACCGCACCAAGACCAATGCGCTCTGGGCGCTCAACGAGCTGGTCGAGTCGGACGCCGAGTCGATCATCCTCGTCGACAACGAGAAGCTCTTCGAAGCGCACGCGGCCGCCACGGTTACGAGCTTCATGCGCGAGTGCAACGAGGCGTTGGTGACCTCGTTCGACCAGCTCAATCGCATCTCGAACGACGACCGACTCCGCTCGCTCCGCACCTTCGACCCGAACGACCTTCGACAGCTCTTGCGCTTCGGCGGCGTCACCGTGTTTGGGAGTCGCGCGCTTGACGGCGCGCTGAACCGCGAGACGCTTGGCACCGCGTTCGCGGAGATCATCAACCAGAACGAGATCCTCGCGGGCAGCTTCGAGCCTACGGACGTCGTCACGATCGGCAGCATCATCGCGGCAAGCGAGCGACTGCTTGCCGGAACGCCGGCGAGCGCCTTCGATGCCTACACTCGCGAGATCAAGCGCATCACGAACGGCGCGATGCACAGAACCGGGCTCTATGCAAGCGACGCCAAGGAGTCGCGGCTGTACGTCATCGCGGCGGGTCTTCCGTTGCCCAGCCGCACCCGTGATCTGCTCGGGGAGGCTACGGACGAATCGAAGATCTTCGGCGCGAAGAAGCAGGCGGCGCGCGGAAAGCTCAAGAAGCTCGACCTCAGCGCGCTTGGCATGCCCACGGATCCGATCCCCAGCAACGGCGGTCGCTCTGCTGCGCGTGCACCAGACGTCGAGCTCGATGTCGCCGACGTCGATGAAGCGGAGCTCGTCGAGGCGGTTGTGTCCGCCGACTGAACGCGGCTCCACGCCATCGCGATCCGTCTCCGATGCGCGAGCCGGGGCAGACAGTGGAGCGCTGAAGAGCACTGTCGGACTGCGGCGCGCGACTCCACGAGGATTGCAAGTTGGGTCTCGATTCGCTGTAATTCTGGGGCTACGCTCTTCTCGGTGAGCTGGCAGGCAGGGCAACTCGTCGGCGAAAAGCTCCGGCTCATTCGCTCGATTGGGCGCGGCGCGATGGGGAGCGTTTGGCTCGCCGAGCACCTCGGGCTCCAATCCGAGGTGGCGGTCAAGTTCATGCTCGCGAGCGTGCTCGACGATCCGGTGAGCGTGTTGCGCTTTCAGCAGGAGGCGCGAGCCGCCGCGGAAATTCGAAGCCCGCACGTCGTGCGTGTGATCGACAACGGGCTCGCCGCGGATGGCACGCCTTACCTCGTGATGGAATTGCTCGAGGGCGAGAGCCTCGATCGGCGCATCCGACGCACCGGGCCGATGTCGCTCGCGGAGGTCGTCGTCGTCGTGACCCAAGCCGGCAAGGCCCTCGCGAAGGCGCACGAGCGCGGCATCATTCATCGCGACATCAAGCCTCCGAATCTATTTCTCACCGACGCCGACGGCATGTTCGTCAAGGTCGTCGACTTCGGCGTCGCGCGCTTCTCGGGCGAGGAAGCCACCGAGCTCACGGTCGCCGGCAACATGATCGGAACGCCCGCGTACATGAGCCCGGAGCAGCTCTTTCATGGCAAAACCGCCGATCATCGCGCCGATCTTTGGTCGCTCGCGGTCTGCGCCTACTTCGCGCTCTCGGGACGGCGTCCCTTCGAGGGCAGCACGCTCGGCGAGCTTTGCGTTGCCGTTCAGCGTGCCGACGTGACACCGGTGACGCGCCATCGGCCCGATCTCCCGGCAGCCGTAGACGTTTGGTTCGAGAAAGCATTTGCTCGCGAAATCGGCGCGCGTTTTTCCTCCTCCAAGGAGCTCGCGCAGTCGCTCGAGAAGGTGCTCGGCGTGGCGACGACGATGAGCTCGACCCCGAGTCATGCGGGCGTTCCAATGATGTACGCATCCCACCCGGGCACCTCCATTCCGCGTCCGTCAGCGCCGCAGTTCCGCACGCGGGGGTTCCTGTTGGGCGCGCTTGCGGTGCTCATCGGCACCGTTGGGCTCGTGGTCTGGCATCTCGCGTCGGGCGCCGGTTCACGCGCATCGGAGCTCCCGGCCGCCGCAGCCTCAAGCGTTGGAGTCGCGGACGAAGGCGAGGCGACTGGAGCGTTGGTGCCACCGGCTCCGCACCCATCGGCGTCCACAAATTCGGAGCCGCCCGTGATCGACGTCGACGTTCTCGGTACAGGCGGGGGCCCGCCACAAGATCCAAGCTCGCGCCCGGCATCGTCCTCCGAGCATCCGCGCTCGCCACCCTCCGCCCTGGTCCCCGCACCGCTCGCGCCGCGTCGAGAATTGGATGACACGCGCACTCGAAACGCCGGCAAAACGCTCGGGATTTGATCCCTCACGCGAGCGCGGTAGGCTCTCGGCGATGTGTGCGACTCGAGCAGACAAGTCGCGCTTGCCCGCGGCGGTTTCGCAAATGGCGCTCCTTCAACGCAGGTCGCGACCCCCATCGAACGCGCACCTTTCGAGAGCCGCGCGCTTCACCGGAGCAAGCACCACCGTTCGCGCGATTGCCTTCACCGCGGCCACCCTCGTCGCGCTTGCCGTGACTGCCGCTGCCCGCGACGTCAGCGCCGAGACAACGCAAGAGCGCAGCGAAGCGCGCAGATTGGGGGGCGAAGCACTCGACCTCTTCCGTGCGGGGGATTACGCCGCTGCGCTCGTGAAGTTCGAGACCGCCGACGCGCTCGTCCCGGCGCCGACGCTCAAGCTGCACGCCGCGCGCTGCCTCGACAAACTCGGACGAATGAGCGCCGCCGCGGCCCAATACAGAAGCGCCATCGCCGTCGAGCTCAAGCCCTGGGCGCCGAAGGTTCACGTTGCCGCGCGCGATGCGGCGGTGAGCGAGCTCGCGAAGGTGCTCGACCTTATGCCGACTCTCGCCGTGTCGGTGACGGGCGCGGAGGCTTCACGCGTCACGGTGACTTTGCAAGGTGCGCCGCTCGCGAGCGCGACCCTCGGCGAAGCGCAGCGCTTGGATCCGGGTAGCTACACTTTGGTGGCGACGAGTGGCACGCTCTCCGCGCGACAAGATGTGGAGCTCGCGCGTGCCGACCGAAGATCCGTCGTGCTTGCGCTGGTGGATTCCGTGAAGCCGCGCCTCGACGACGGTCCGAGTGTGCTCGCGATGGTCGGCTTTGGCGCGCTAGGCGTCGGCGCCGCTGGGCTCGTCGTCGGCGGCGTCGCGGGGGGGATCGTGGTATCGGACGAAGCACGCCTCGCTCTTTTGTGCCCGGACCGGCGCTGTTTTCCGAAAGACCACGCGGACGCCGCGAGTTTCGAGCGAACACGCATGGCATCGAGCATCGGCTTCTTTGCAGGCGGCGCGCTCGGCGCGGGCGGTGCGGTGCTTCTCATCCTGGACGCGCTCGGCACGCTCGACACGCCGGGTGAGTCCTCCGATCCCGCGGCGAATGCGGACGCCTCCGCGCGCGTGATGCCCTTCATCGCACCGGCGGGCGTCGGCATCACGGGCTGGTTTTGAGCGCGCGCGGAATTGTCATTGCGGTGGCACCATCGCGGAGCACCGAAGGCGAATCCAGCAAGCGCAAACGGCGAATCCAGCAAGCGCAAACGGCGAATCCAGCAAGCGCAAACGGCAAATCCAGCAAGCGCAAACGGCAAATCCAGCAAGCGCAAATCACCGAGTATCGCGGGCGGGATGCGTGCGCTAACTTGGTGATGCTTCATTCATGGCACTCCGCGCTTGGTTCCCGTTCACGCTGTTGACGCTCGCCGCGGTGGGACCGTGGCTCGGCGCAAGCTGCGTCGTCGCGGGCTTTGAGCTGGTGCCGGGCGGTGGTGGTAGTGGCGGCGGCTCGGTCGGCTCGGTCGGCTCGGGCGCTGGCGGCAGCGGCGCCGATGGCGGTGGCGCATGCATCGGCGCGACGTGGCCAGACCCGCCCACGACCGTGGAGCCGGCGCCCGACGACGTCGAGTTCGTGGCCGCGCTGCGAACGGTCGACATCGGCGAGGCCGATCCGCAGCTCGCGATGCAGGGACCGAGCGTTGGATATGACCTCGATGCGCGTTGCACCTGCCTGGGTGACGGCGCGAGCTGTCAAAAACCGGCTTTCGCCAGCGGCGACCACTGCGACGGACCGGGCGGAGTCGACAACGCGACGGCGCGCCTGTTCGCGTTGGCTGCGCCATTTGCGAAGGAGTTGTCCAGCGCGAATCAGAGCGCGAGCGCTGCTGCCGGGAACTGGTCGTTGCTCGCGCGCGTGAGTGAGTTCAATGGGACTCTGAACGATGCCCAGGTGCGCGTCGCGCTGTACCCGAGCCCAGGTCTCGACGCCGATCCTTGCTGGCCACGGGGAAAGCTGCCGAGCTTCAACGGAACCGATGCGTGGCCCGTGGACATCGTCTCGCTGGAAGATCCAGTCGATGTCGGTGGCGCTGGCGGCGGCGGTGGCGAACCCGCGCCGGACGGGTGCGCTGGCCTCACGGGCTACGATTACAACAAGCCGCGCTTCGTCGATGCCAAGGCCTATGTCAACGATGGCGTGCTCGTCGCGAGCCTGCCCGAGCTGGGACTCGCGTTCTCCTCGAAGGGCAAGATGGTCGAGTTCAAGCTCGTCGCTGGCTTCGTCACCGGACGCCTCGAGAACTCGGCAAGCGGTTGGCGCATTCGTGACGGTTTGCTCGTGGGGCGATGGCCGTTGAAGGAAATGTTCTTGGCGCTCACGAGCGTCGTCGTGTCCGGTGAAGTCGTCTGCACCGACAATTCGATCTACGGCCTGCTCAAAGAAAAGGCCTGCACCTTCACCGATATTGCGGCGAGCTTCGGCGGCCCCACGACCGAGTGCGACGCGCTCTCGGTGGGTCTCCGCTTCCAGACCGAGCCGGCGAAACTTGGGATCGCGTGGAAGCGGATCGCCAATGCCGGGATGTGTCCGGCGGCGACCGACCCCGCGAACGACAGCTGCGACAAGTAGCGGCGTCGCCATCGCGGTAGCGAGCACCCGCGGCGCCCGCTCCTCATGGGACCAGCCGGCGCCGTGCACTCGGACGAAGGCCCGCCTACGAGCGCCCGCGCAGGACGGGCGAGTGAGCCTCGTAGCGAAGCACATCCGAAAACGCGACGCGCGTGGGCTCCGCGCCGACGCAGCTCGCCATGCGCAGCTCCTTCGCCGTCTTCGGTGCCATAAAAATGCGGTGCACGGTGCCGTCTCGGTCGCGCATCCTGACGGCTCGCATTCGATCGTCGATGCGCTCCTCGTCGATGAGCGTGAGGGCATCGATGGCGCGTTCATCCAGCGCCTCCCGAAGCCACGCCTCGGCGCGCTGCACGAAGGGTGAGAGCGAAGTGTGGCCGCGATAAAACTCGAGGTCGTAGAGTTTTTTTTGCGCGTGCTCCGCGACGATCCTCGGTGCGTCGTTAGGCTCGAGCCGGCCGTAATGAACACCGAGCGGGAGGTAGAGCATCGTCGCGGCGAAGCGGTGCCCGCCCTGATGCGTGCTCTGCCACAGCTCCCCGTCGTGCTCGGTCTGTGCGAGCGCCCGATAGAGCGCCGCTCCTTTTTTTGCGCAGCACGCGTCGCGTTTTCCGTGAGCACACACGATGTAAAGCGCTGCCACCCTGGTGCCGCCCTGCGCCTCAGCGGCCGTTTCGCCGCGATCGAGGACCGCATCGACGTCGAGGGCCGCCAAGTCCTCGTGCGCGCGCGCCTCGAAGCGAAAGACTC
>SHZB01000244.1 GCA_009692485.1 Myxococcales bacterium | reverse complement strand
GATCGAACCAATCAAAGGTGTCGGTGCCTCCCCAAACGAGCAGCTCGCCGCCGGTCCAGACCCCTCCGTACGAGAATCGCGGAATCGGTCCGCCCAGCGGCATCGCGCTCCACGTGTCCTTCACCGCGTCGTAGAACGCTCCGCTACCCAGCGCCGTAGCGTCCCTCCGTCCGCCCCATACGATCGCCGTGTCGCCAGCTGCGAACAGGCCGAAATGCGTGCGGCCCTCCGGCGCGTCCTTCGTCGTGACCTTGGTCCAAGCGTCGCCCGCGGGATCGTAAACGGCGCCATCGTTGGCGAAACCCGACGCGCCGTAACCGCCCCACACCAACATCTTGCCGGCCAGCGCGAGCGCGCGGTGGGAGTGCCGCGGTGAGGGAGCGCCAGTGCTTGCGATCGCGGTCCAGCTATCCGTGCCGGGGTCGTATGCCGCGCCGTCACCGAGCGCGCCCCCCATCCCCTCGCCCCCCCACACCAGCATCTTGTCGCCGACCCAAACGGCTGAGTGCAGCGCGCGCGGGCTCGGGGCACCGGTGCTCGACAGCGGCGTCCACTCGAGCGTGGCTCCGACGCAGGTCCCGGCGCCATTACACGTCGTGCCGCCATTTTCGCTGCAGGGCGTGCCCGCGTCCGCTCGGTCGACGCCGCATTTCTGGCCGATGCACGATGGGCCTGCACATTGCGTCGTGACTCCAGGGCAGTCCGTCACCGAGACGCATTGGCACGCCAGGCCCGCACAAGCGTCATCGACCGTACAACCGCTGAGCAAGAGAACGGCGGGGAGCGCAGCAACGGGGAGCGCAGCAATGGCGAGCGCAGCAATGGCGAGCGCAGCGATGGGTCGGGAGAGCAAGGCGATCGCAGATTTCACGAACGTCGATTTCATGGCGGCGCACTATAGCGATGCATTCATCCGCTCGAAACAGCGACGCCTTCTTCGGTCGCGGAGCGCCCTGGTTCAACGACGCGCGCCACGGCTCAGCGGGTGAGCGCGCCGCGGGCTTAGAAAGTGAGCTTTCCGCCGCCGGCAATCAGCTCCGACCCGCGCGCGCCGCTGAACACGATGAGGCTCGTGCCGGACCAGATCCAAGCGGTGTCGTGCCGCCCCGCGAAGGTCGTGTCCGCCGCGATCGGTTGCCAGGAATCCGCGTTCACGTCGTAGCGCGCACCGTCCTCGCGGATCACCTCGCACACCACCTCACCCGCGCATCCGCCCCACACGATGAGCTCGCTGCCGGTCCACGCTGCGACGTTGCTCGCACGCTCACTCGGCGCGCCGCGACCTGCCATCGGCGTCCATTCACCGCTAGCACCAGTGTTTGGGTCGAAGCCCGCGCCGTCGTTTCGATATGGCCCACCCGCCCATCCGCCCCATACCAACATCACGCTGCCTGTCCACACTGCCGACGCGTCCTCGCGTGTCGTCGGTGCGCCGCTTCCTGCCATCGTCGTCCACGTGTCCGTGGCGGGCGCGTAACATTTGCCGTTGCTGAGCCAGTCGAAAGTGTCCGACCCGCCCCAAATGCAATGCTGCGCTCCGGTGAAGGCATGGCCTGCATCGAAGCGCGCAGTGGGACCGCCGGACGCCATCGTCGCCCACACATTCGTGGTCGGGTTGTAGCGCGCGCCCGTGCTTAACGACGTGGCCCCAACGGCACCGCCACGACCGCCCCACACGATGAATTCGGAGCCGCTCCATGCCCCAGCGTGTCCGACGCGCCCACCGAGATTCGTTGCTGGCAGCGCGCTCCAGCTGTCGGTCGCGGGGTTGTAGCGCGCGCCATTTGCGGGGAATGCGCCGTCGCCGAAGCCGCCCCACACGATCATCTCCACGCCCGTCCAGACCGCGATGTGCGAGTGCCGTGGGCTCGGCGCGCCGAAGGTGCTGATCGCCTTCCATGCGTCCGTCACCGGATCGTAGCTGGCGCCCGAATCGGTCGCGCCCGCAGCCGTGGAGCCGCCCCAGATCAGCATGCGCGTGCCGGTCCACACGGCCGTGTGCAGCGTGCGGGGAGACGGAGCCAGCGCGGTGGCGAGCGGTTCCCAGAGCGGATTGACGCAGCCTGAAAGAGGCGTGTGCGTCACGAGTCCGGTGGTGGGGTCGCAGCCATCACGGGTACAGTCGTCGCCGTCATCGACCGCGGGCGCCGCGCCGATCGCGCAGATCGCGTTCTCCGTGCAGATGCCGATTCCCGTGCATAGTGCGCCGTCGTCGTCACAGCTCTTGCCGATCTCTTCTGGCTCGTGTGCCGCGATACCGGTGAGCGCGTCGCAGGTGTCGGTTGTCAAGGGTTGTCGTCGTCGAGCACTACCGGTGTGCCCACGACGCAGCTCCCGTTGCCGTCGCAGCGATCCACTCCGGTGCATGCGTCGCCGTCGAGATCGCAGACGCTGTCGAAGGGTAGCGGCTCGAAGGTACACCCCGCGTTTGCTTCATCGCATGCATCGAGCGTGCACGGATTGTTGTCGTTGCAAGCGAACGCCGCACAATCGACGGGGATCGCGTACGGCTCGAGCGGACAACCCGAAACGACGAGGACGGCGAGAGTTGCAGCCGCCCCGATGACCCGCCTCCCCATCGCCACTCCGCTACACGCGCCACGATGCCGCGGCAATGGGGCGCGCGGGCGCATGGGGCGCGCGGGCGCTCAGGGCCGGCGCATCAAAAGATGGAGCAGTTTTGTGGAGTTCGGACCATCCGCGTCCGCCGCCTTCGGAGTTCGAACAAAGTGCGAGCTGTCGTGTGCCGCGTCGGCCCTGGCCCACAACGACGGCAACACCGCCCCCACGGTCAGTGAAGTCTCGGCCCGGAAGCGTGATTCCGTCGCTGTTCGCCTTCAGCGCGTGGTGCGACCGAGCCTGCTCGCGATGCTCCGGACGCGGTTCTTTGGCGCCGGCACGAGCAGCAGCCCGCCGCCGCCATGGCTGTATCGGAAGAACTCCCCGGTGACGAGCGCGTCCCCGTCGTCGGTCCCAACCGTAACCGGCACCGCCTGCCCGTGTGCGCGCTCGTCGAGCTCGAGCGGCGCGAGCCACGTGAGTTTTCCGTCGTGGCCGATGCTCACGCGCTCGTATGTCTCGTGGTCGCGCGAATCGTTGCCGCGCGAGTCGTCGCCGCGCGAGCCGTCGCGGCTTGGCCCGTCGCCCGACGGCGCGATCCATGAGGCCATCGCCGCCGAGTTCACCGTTCGAAGATGCGCGAAGAGTGCCGCGTAGGTGTAGCCCGTGAGCCAAGCCGGATCGCAGTAGCTCATGAAGTCCTTGTTCGCGTCGGGCGCGACAAGCGTGCGCGTGATCAAATCGAAACCCCATGCGTCGAGCACGGCGCCGTTCGTCGGGAAGCCCGAGTCGAGGCCTTGGTTCGTCCCGCACGGAGCGTGCTCGCGGCCGTGCTGGTGGCCAATCTCGTGCACGGCGGTGAACGTCGCGCCTTCGCCCGTGAAGCCAAGTCCGATCCCCGCGCGGAGCCACGCCTGCCCCGGGTCGTCACCGAGCATGCTGAGACCGGCGACACAGCCGCCACCGCAAAATGCCTCGAAGGTCGCGGACGGCGACACGATGCCGTACCAAAACTCTTCGTGCTTGGCGCCGCTGTTTTTTCGCGCATCCACGAGGGCGTTGAGCAGCTCTTGCCACCCGGAGAAATTCGGGAGCACCTGCTGATTCCACGCGAGCGGCGCTTCGACGCGAATGTCGACGGCTGGCGTCGGATAGAGCTTGTAGAAAGTTTGGCGATAGCGCTCGAGCTGCTCGGCGGAGGTGTCGGGGAGGCGACTCGAGCCGTCCGCCTTGTATGCGATGGGAACGAGCACGAGCTTGAGCGACGGGCCGGGGCTAACGGCATAGAGCGGGTGCATGTCCTTGGCCGGAAACACCGCGGCGATGTTCGTTCCGCTCGACTTGGCGGCTGCCTGAAGGATCTCCGCGCGAAAACTGGTTGTGGACGTGATGCGCGCGCCCGGAACGTCGAAGTTGAGCGTGCTCGCGAGCGCCCCCGTGCTCGAGCCTGCACCGAGGGGAGCCACGAGCTCGAGCGGCTCGGTGTCGCCGAGATGCAGTCGTGCAACGACGGGCTCTTTGTCGTAGCCAGGGTCGACCGCGTAGAAAAATCGCACGAGCGCGTCGCGCCCTTCGACGACGGGGACGCCTTGATTGACGGGCATGCCGTCTTTCGCAAGCACACGCTCGACGCCTTGGTAGATGGCAACGCTCGTGAGCGTGATGCCGTCGGCCACGAGGTACGCCGGTGCGCTGTTGCCACCGCCGCTGCCGACGTCGCTCGTGAGCTCGATGCTGTCAGCGCCCGTCACGAAATTGCAGGCCGCGAAAGACAACGCGAGGGCAGGCGCACGGACGCGACGGAAAGTCTGCATGGTCAGGCAATCTTCATTCGCACCCGTGATGGGTCGCGAGCGCTCAGATCACCGAAAGCTCATCACAGATCCTCCCGCCCGAGAGCGGTAATCGACGCATCCCGGTCGCGACGCGCCATGTCGAGAGCCGCCATGTCGAGAGCCGCAGTGTCGTTGACAGTCGAGAGCCGCAATGTCGTTGACGGTCGCGAGCCGCAGTGTCGTTGACAGTCGAGAGCCGCAATGTCGTTGACAGTCGAGAGCCGCAGTGTCGTTGACAGTCGAGAGCCGCAGTGTCGTTGATGGTCGAGAGCCGCAATGTCGTTGACAGTCGAGAGCTGCAATCGACAGCGCCTCGTCGGCGTGGAAACCTCCGGCCGGAATGCGAGCGCAACCTGGCTCCTGAGCTACCGCCGCGCGCTGACCGTCCGCCGCGCGCTGACCGTCGCGCGCTCAGTCACG
Organism: Myxococcales bacterium; assembly: GCA_009692485.1. GTDB lineage: Bacteria > Myxococcota_A > Polyangia > Polyangiales > Polyangiaceae > SYFR01. The sequence goes on along the minus strand of SHZB01000244.1, from coordinate 1,314 downwards.
TGGGCGGTGCGGCGTGGGCACGTGGCGATCGCGCCGCGCGTGAGCTCCTCGCCGAGGCCGTGCGCGTAGAGCCCGATGAAGAGGCGACGCGCGTCCACGTCCACGGTTTTCACAGGTACGCGGCGCGGATGCATCCGGTCACGGCGCGGCGGCTCATCGAGGCGCTCTCGGTTCCGGGGGCGCGTGTGCTCGATCCGTTTTGCGGCAGCGGCACGGTGCTCGTGGAGTCGCGGATGCTCGGCCGACAGGCGACCGGTGTCGATCTGAACCCGCTGGCGGTGGAGCTCAGTTGGCTGAAGACGCGCGGAACGACCGAGGCGGAGCGGAGCGAGCTCGTGGGTGCATCGAAGGTCGTGATGGCATCGGCGGAAGAGCGACGCCGAGCGCGTTCCGGTCCCACGCGGCGTTACGCCCAGGTCGATCGCGATCTCTTCGACGTGCATATGTTGCTCGAGCTCGATGGTCTGCGCGCCGGGATCGATGCGCTCGAAGGTGCCGAGCTCCGGCGCGTCTTGCAGCTGGTGTTGTCGTCGATCCTGATGAAGCTCGCGAAGCAGCCGAGCGACGTGAAGCTCGCGAAGCAGCCGAGCGACGTGAAGCTCACGAAGCAGCCGAGCGACGTGAAGCTCGCGAAGCAGCCGAGCGACGTGAAGCTCGCGAAGCAGCCGAGCGACACGACAACTCAGCACGGCGCGCGCCGGCTCGCAGCTGGGTTTGCCATTCGGATGTTCGGCAAGCGGGCCGACGAGCTCGCGCGGCAGCTCGCGGATTATGCGGCGTTGCTCTCATCGGGAGCGCCCGCATGCACGGTCTCGCTCGGCGACGCGCGACTCCTCGCCACTGTGCCCGCGCGGTCGATCGATCTCGTCGTCACGTCGCCGCCTTACCCCGGCGTCTACGATTACCTCGAGCAGCACGCCGCCAGTCTGCGTTGGCTCAAGCTCGATGCGAAGGCATTGGGCGAGCGGGAAGTCGGTGCGCGCCGCTTGCTCGAACCGCTCGGGCCGGGCGGGGCGGTCGCTCGTTGGCGCGATGATTACGGTGCATGCCTTCAAGCGATTGCGCGCGTGCTCGCTCCCGGGGGATCAGCCGTCCTCTTGCTCGCGGACTCTGCGATCGCCACGATTCCGCTCTTCGCGGACGACATCACGGCCGAGCTCGCCGAGCAGGTGGGCCTGGTGCCGACGGCCGCGGCGTCGCAATCACGGGCGCATTTTCACGAGCAAAGCCGCGAAGCCTTCGGTCGTCATCCGCGCTTTGAGCACGCGCTGCTGCTGCGTGTACCCGAGCGGTGGCCGTCCTTTCGGGCGCGCT
>SHZB01000243.1 GCA_009692485.1 Myxococcales bacterium | reverse complement strand
GGCGATCGACACCGCCATGCTCGAGAGGCCCGTGGTCTTCGTCAACGCGCCGCGAATCTTCCAGACCGCGTCGAGCAAGAACGGCTCGGGCATCTCCACGTCCATCACGGCGATGAGCGCTTTTTCCCGCGAATCCGGCTTGAACGACGCATCCGCGATGACGCTCGCCAACACCGTCTGCGCCTCGATGTGGCCGGCGGCCGCGAGCGCCGACCAGCCGAAGCCGACGTGCTCGTCGGTGGCGATGGTGTCGAGCTCGCGCGAAATCTCGACGCACGCGGTGGGCTTCAGGCGCGCGTAGTTCTTGATGAGGCCGTGGCCCTCGATCGGCATCTTCGCCGTCGCCGCGCGAAATGCGGTGACGGCGGTGCGAGCGTCGAGCCCGGCGATCTTGCCCGCGTAGCGTTTGTCCACCTCGTACATGCGTGCGCGCGCGAACTTCGGGTCGTGGAGCGCCGTGGTGGCCTCCGCGAGCGTGGTGCCGAGGGCGGCGAGCGGCGCGGTGACTCGCTCGGCGGTGAAGACTCCGTCGCGGGTCGAGAACGGAGCCTTGCCGATGAGGGTGCTCATCCGCTCGGTCGCGGTCATGCGCTCGAGCGCGCGCTCGCCCACGGACCACGCGATGGTGGTGGCGGACTTCTCGATGCGCGTGTGTGACGCGCTCGGCAGTGCGGCTTTCATCGCGGTCAGCTCGTTCGACAGGAGATCGACGCGCGTCTTCTTCAGCTCGGCGATGCCATCGTGGGTTGCGCCGACCTCGTAGCGCGTGCGGAAGACGCTCTCTCCTTCGCGCTCTTTCGTGAGCCAGCTCTTCTGGCCCGGCTCGCCCGTGACGACCTGCAGCGGCTCGACCAGACCGAGGATGGAGCGTCGCAAAACGTCCGGGAATTGCTTCGGAAACTCTGCCTTGCGAAGCGCGCCGGTGCGCTCGAAGGTCATGAGAAACGGCGTCTCGAGCAGCTCACGGCGCGAGTCGGTCGCGCCATCGACGACGTAGGCGACCTGCTGCAGGCGCGCCGCGGTGATGTAGCCGGTCTCATCGACGGCGACGACGCGGCTGTGGAGCGTGGCCGAGAGATCGTGCCCGACGCGCTGGTGGGTGAGCTGCGGCGTGAGGCTCGCCGCGCTGAGGGCGCCAGTGGCTGCGCCGTTCGAGCCGCCTGCGTGCGCGTTGGCGGCCGTATCGCCGGTGCCCATCATCTTGGCCATGGCGCCCGCGAGCAGGCGCAGATCAACCTCGGCGGTGCCGCGATAGTTGAGCTTGTAGACGCGCTCGTCGCCGACCTTCGCGGCGGGCGCGAAGCTGGCCGCGTCGAGGCCGCGGGAGCCCGAAAGTTGCGTCAGAGCCGCGCTTTGGCCCTTGTCCGCAGACTGACCCAGCGAGCCGTCGGAGAGCCCCGTGGGCCCTGCCTCGCCGCCGTGGCAACCGACGCCACCGAGCGTGGTCGCTAGCAAGATTGCATATGCGTGTTTCGATCTCATCGGTACTCCGTGACGCAGTTGTGGTTTGAGTGGGTGCCCACGCATTTCGCGTTCTGAGCGCGCGCTGTGAGCGACGTGATGGGGTGAGCGAATTAATGGGGCGAGCGAATTAATGGGGTGAGCGGGCGGTCACGCGGTGCGGCTGCCGCAGCAGGCTCGCACCCCGATGTTGCAGAAGTGTGGAGGCCAAGAAAAATGAGTGAAACACGGGCGTTCTCGACCGAGACGCGAGCCTGTAGGCTCGGCACCATGCATTCAATCTGCGTCGTCGAGGATGAAGCCGCGGTCGCGAGTCGTTTGTGCTTGGGCCTGAAGCGCTGCGGCTTCGACGTGGCGCTCGCGACCGATGGCGAGGCGGCCATCGAGCTCGCCACCTCCCGCGAATTCGCGCTCATTTTGCTCGATCTCGGCCTCCCGCGCCGGAGCGGCTTCGACGTCTTGAAGGCGCTCAGGAACCGCACGCGTGCGCCGATCATCGTGCTCACCGCTCAGCTCGATCTCGCCAGCCGAATGCAGTCGTTCGAGGACGGGGCGGTCGATTGGATCGGCAAGCCGTTCTTCCTCGAAGAGCTCGTCGTGCGCATGCGCCTGCGGCTCGGTGCCGCGACCGTGGCGGCGCCGTCGTCGGTCGAGCTCGGAGGCGCTCTGCTCGATGTCGGGCGCGGCACCGTGCACTGCGCTGGCGTGGACGTCGGCTTGACGCGCACCGAGCATGGACTCCTCAAGTATTTACTCGATCGCGGCGGCCGCGCCGTCACCCGGCGTCAGCTCGCAGATGAAGTCCTCGCCGCCGATGGTGACGTGACCGACCGCACGGTGGACAGCCACGTCTCGCGCCTTCGGAAAAAGCTCGGACCCGCGGGAGCCGCGATCACCACGGTTTGGGGGATTGGCTATCGCCTCGTTCTGCCGACCCGGCAAGCCTCGGCGTGAGTGGCTTCTGGCGCGGGATCCTGGCGCGCATCGTCGGGAGCGCCGTCCTCTCGGCGGTCCTTTCGTCGGTGTTGCTCGTGGGCGTGATGCTCGATCGCTTGAGTGCGGGCGCGATTGGAGCCGTTGCGACCGTCGCGGAGACGCGGCTCGCCTCGCTCGAGACTCAATGCCTCGCGGCACCGGAGCGTTTCTCGGTCGTCTCGGAGCGAGGCTTCCACGTCTTCGCCTACGATCCTGCCACGGGGCACTCTCTGAATCGCGAGGCGCCCCCGCTCGACCGCGATCTTTTGGCGCGGAACATCGCCGGCGACCGAACCGCCGCCGCGCTCTATTGGACCCGCGGCAGGGGTGGGGCCGCGACCATCTTGTACGGACACGAGGGCCCCTGCGCGCTTTTCCAGCTCGGGTGGCCCATCGAAGCGAGTCGTCGCTGGAAGATGATGCGAGGGATCGTCGCCGGCCTCTTCATCATCGTGCTCATCACTTCGGCGGCGATCGGGCTCGCGGCGGTGAGGCCCCTGAAGCGTCGCATCGATGCCGCGTCTCGCTCGGCGCGCCTGGTCGGACACCCGAGCGACTATCAATACGGCGAGGATGTCTCGGGCGACGTCGTGAGTGAGCTTCGCCGCGCGCTCGACAGGGCACACGAGCGGATCTGCGCCGACGCGACCGAGCTCGAGCGTCGCCAAGGCGTGATGCTCGAATACCTCGGCGGCGTCGCGCACGATCTCCGAACGCCGCAGACCGCACTCCGCCTCGCGCTCGAGGAGCTGTCGACGTCGTCGATCGGACCGGCAGAGCGTGCTTCACTCCGCGCCGCGTTGACCGAGGCGTCGTACCTCGGCGCGCTCACGGAAAACCTGCACCTTGCCTGTCAGCTGCGCGAGGGCGTCGATCCGCTGGCGCGCGGTGCGGTGACGGATCTCGGCGAGCTGGTCGATAGCTGCGCTGTGCGAGGTGCGCTGCTCGGTCGCGCTCACGGAGTCGAGGTCGCCGGCGCGCGGCCCGATCACGCCGTCTGGGTCTCGTGCGATCCGACGATGGCGGAACAAGTCCTCACCAACTTGGTGCGCAACGCGGTCGTGCACGGCGACGTGGGCGGGCATGTCGCCATCGTCCTCGAGCCGCACGATGACGCCTTCGAGCTGCGCGTACTCGATGATGGGCCAGGCGTGCCCGTGGCGGAGCTTCCGCGGCTCGAAGAGCGGCATTTTCGCGGCTCCGCTGCGGGCAAACGCGATGACCGCGGCAGCGGCCTCGGGCTCGCGATCGTCGCCGAAATCTGCCGTCGCGTCGGCTGGTCGGTGACGCTCGGGCAGAACGAGCCGCGCGGTCTCTCGGTCACGCTCCGCGGCCTGCTCGCTCCACCACAGGCGCGCGCTCACGGTGCGACGTCGACGCGTGCGAGCCTGATGAAATGTCGGAGCACGGACCTGCTCGCGTCATCCGGCGAAGCGGAATAGAGCTCGAGCTCGAGCCGCCCAATCCAGATACATGGGTAACAAACCCATTCGAGAGTCAGGGGCAGTCGGCAGGGCAATTCGCGGCCGTCTCGGGGCCCATGCACTTGCCGTCGCCGCAGCACATCTGCATCTGACCCATGGGGCACGGTGGGAGCATGCCGCCGCCGCCGGTCATGCCGCCGCCGGTCATGCCGCCGCCCATTCCGTTCTGCGTGGGAGTGCCGTGAAAGCAGCCAATGATGTACGGAAAGCCCGTGTACGTGGGCTCGTTCTTCGCGAGCGTCGCGTGGTAGTGGTAATCGCCGTCGGGGCCCGTATGGCCATTGCATCGGTCGAGGTACTCGCCGGCCGGGGCGTCGCAAGTCGCGGCGGTACAGGCGTTGTTGTCCCAGGCATAGGTGCTCGGATCGCCCGTCTTGACCCAGCTGCTCTTCATCTCGATGACGCTCTTGCAATCGGCGTCTGCGCATTCGTTCGGGCCGTAGACCGGGAAGCCGTCCCACGCGTAGGCGATGATGGGCGAGGCCGCGCCCGGGACCTCGGTCTTGGTCAGGCAGGCGACGAGCAGCGCGTGGTAGTGGTATTGGCCAATGCCCGAGGTGTGGCCGAGGCAATCGTCCATGATGCCGTTGTAGACAGGGTCGCCGTAGGGGTCCGGCTTCGCCGCTTCGTTCGGGCCGTAAAACACCGCGCCATTGACGGCCACGCCGGCCGTACCGAGAAGCGGTACCTCGCTCGTCGCCGCGGCCGCCTTTGGCACCTGCGGAAAGTGAAAGGCGTTGGCTTGCGCGCTGAGGTCGTTCGGCGTCACGGGCATGAACGCGTAATGGGGAATGCCATTGCCGGTGACGAGCACCTCGCCGTTCTCGCATGTCACCGCGAGCGTGGGCTTGGGGTACGAGGCGCCCGCGCCGTCGAAGGTGCTCACGTCGAGGAAGTTCTCGTCGGGGCAGCCGTCCGCGCCGCCGGCGGTCGTGGTGTTGCCGCCCGCGGCGGTAGTCGAAGTCGTGCCCCCCGACTCAGCGGCGCCGCCCGCTCCGGTGGCGGCCTTCGTCTCGGCAGAGTCACCGCACGCAGCGACGGGCACGCTGACAGCAGCGGCGCTTAGCGCGAAGAGCAGGGCCGTGGGGCTGAGCGCGGAGGGATAAGCGGTCTTCATGCGCTGGAGTATATGCGCGGATGTGCCGAATAAAACGGCCAATTCGCAGGCAATCGAGCGCAATCCTGCGAATCGTCCATACTCCCGTGCCTCCACACTTTCGCAACAATCCTGTGCTGTGCTGGCCGCGCAAAGTTTGGTGAGGCGCAACGCGAGGCGATTGGCCATTTGTGCGATTGGTCAGTTGTGCGATTGGCCATTTGTGCGATTGGTCAGTTGTGCGATTGGTCAGTTGTGCGATTGGTTCGGTGTCGACGAGCGCGTCATTCGTGAGTCCGCGAGTGGGGAGCTGAGCGAGAATTGCCCATGAAGAAAATCACGAGCTGTCTTGGATATCTGGTCGGCGCCCTCGCGCTCGCGGCCTGTGGGGCGGACGAGACAGGGGCTCAGGCGGCGGCCGGCGCCAGCGCGGGAGGGAGCGGCGGCGCGGGGGCGAGCGGCGGCGTCGGGGCCGGCGGGGCTGGCGCGGGCGGCGTGGCGACGACCACGTCCGGGCCTGGCGGCGCTGGCTCCGGAGGCGGCGCGGCGTGTGCGCTCGATGCGACGTGGACCGTGGGTCTGGTGCTGAGCGAGCCCGAAGCGAACGGCGGCTATACGCTCTTCGCGCCGATCGGAGACACGACGACCTACCTCATTGATGCGTGCGGGCGACTCGTGCACTCGTGGCCCGGGACTGGCAAGCCCGGACAAGTCGTGCGGCTCTTGGACGACGGCCGCTTGCTGCGCACCGAGAACACGGGGGGAATGCTGTTCAAGGCCGGAGGCGCCGGCGGTCGGATCATGCTCATCGAGTGGGACGGAGCCGTGTCTTACAGTTACGAATACGCGACGAGCGAGCACCGGCAACATCACGATGCGAGGATGTTGCCGAATGGCAATTTGCTCTTCGTTGCGTGGGAGCTGAAGACGAAGGCGGAGGCGATCGCGCTCGGTCGCGACCCGAGCAAACTGGGGACCGAATTATGGATAGACGCGTTGGTCGAGTTGAAGCCCGAAGGTGCCAGCGGCGGCAAGATCGTCTGGGAGTGGCGCGCCGCGGAGCACCTCGTGCAAGCCTTTGACGCGACCAAGCCGGGCTATGCGCCGATCGCCAACCATCCGGAGCTGGCAGATCTGAATTTCGCGGCGGGGGCGCAGGCGGATTGGACCCACGTCA
>SHZB01000242.1 GCA_009692485.1 Myxococcales bacterium | reverse complement strand
GCCTGGTCGCCTCCGCGAAACTCCACAAACTCGACCCCGAACTGTACCTGCGCGAAGTCATCCGCGTCCTGCCCCATTGGCCCAAGGACAGAGACCTCGAGCTGAGATCCAAGTACTGGGCCGCGACGCGCGCCCGCCTCAACGTCAGGCAGCTCGCCAACGAACTCGGGCCCCTGGATGTTCCGGACCAGCCCGCCGAGGCGGCGGCTGAGGAGTGCGCCGCGGAGTGATCGCGTTGCGTGCATGGGCGGAGCATCGCGCGGGCTGAACGGTGACGGTAGACGGGGTTCGTGCAGCGGATACCCGTCCAGAGCGACGCCCTCACGCTCGGCGAACGCCCGCTGCGTCAGCCCGCTGTGCTTCCATGCCCGGACCGTTGCGACCCAACGGGACCGGCGCTCCTCGTGGAAAACCACCGTCGTCTCCTGTGCTCGTCGTCAGCACAGGAGCGTTGCAGGAGGTGGACGGTGGGGGTAGGGCGTCGTTGGCCGAACGCATACGTTCACGGCGCTCGATCCGATGGTGCGGGCCGCCGTCCTTCGCGTGCGCGGGGGCGGCGTGGCGCTGCGGAAGAAGAGGACCGAGCGGCAGGTCGCGGTCGTGCTGGCGGGTGCCTTCGGAGCGCACATCGTGACGGAGCCCGTGCCCGCCACCCCCGACCGGTCAAACGGGCTCGGCCGCGGCGAAGTTTCCGTAGCCCTTGTCGTTACGGCGGATGCTCGCGCCGAGCACGACGCCGACTCCGCGCCTCTTCCGCTCGCGGGGGCTCGCGCTCTTCCAGTCATGGGCGATGACGCTGCGGACGACGTCGAGGGTGAGCGGCGCCGTCCAGAGCGCCCACTCGAACCGAAACTCTTTGCCCTTGCCGGGGGCGGCGGTGGTCTGAATGCCCTGCTCCTGCGGCATCACCGGAAAGAAGGGCAACGCCTGGTAGGCGAGCCAGTCGGCACCGGGGACCCCAAGTGCCTTGTCCCCGCTCGGGCTCGAGGCGCGCAGCGCGTACAGCCGCTCGCCGAGCACGTCCCACCGCAGATTGGGCAGGTCGCGGTTGTACTCCCAGGGGCCGAACAGGGCTTCGTCGAGGTCCTTTCGCGTGAGGCCGGCGCGGATGAGCCGCACCTGCTTCAGGAAGGACTGCTGGCCCGCGGTGAAGTGCAGCGCCGTCGGCTTGGTGTTCTCTTTTCCGTCGCGCCCCGTCTCGGTCGCATAAGCAGCGACGAAATCAGCGAACCTCCGGGTGCCAGGCCCCTTCGTCGCTTCAAAGGCTCGACCACTGAACTCACGAAACACCAGGGGCGAAGGCTTGAGGTCAAACGAGTCGTCGTAAAAGAGGTTCAGCTCGGGGGACGCGTCCGACCATCGCCCCGCGTCTTCCCAGAGGATGTCCACCAGATCCGGCGAGCCGTCAGGCAAGCTCAGTGTCGGTCGCCAGCGGCCTTCATAGCTCCACGATAGGCGCGCGCCCTCGGCGTGCTCTGCTGCGATGCGGAGCGCGCCGACGGCGGCCAGGAACGCGATCGGGTTCTGCCCGTCGAGCCCGGAGAGGCTTGATTGCTTCACGAGGCGTCCTCTTCGGCCTTGTTCGCCGCTCGTTCGCTGTCGTAGTCGTCGTCATCGCTCGCGCGGTGGTCGGCGAGACGCAGGATGGCCTCGAGCCAGGCCAATCCGAACCAGCCGTAGGTGCGAGTCAATCGCCAGAAGCGCTCGGGAACACCGCTGTCAAGGGCGGCGAGGTCGGAGTCGGACGAGGCCGACAGCTCCCGCGACTGGCCAGCGCGCGCGAAGTGGATGGTCACCCGCTCTGGTGCGCTGTCCTCGATGGCCGGTGCGAACGGGCGCGCGTGCCCGTGGTGGGATGCCACCAGGTGAAGCACGAGGTCCCAGTCGCTCGCCTTCTTGCGGATCTCGCTGTCGCCCTCGACGAGCGCGACGCTGAGCATCTCGTGCCTTGCACCCTTCGGGTACTTGCTGGCGAGCAGCGTTGCGCGTCGCGCCGCGCGATCTTCGGACCGTTTGGCGCTCTTCGCGAGCAGCGGTGCGCCCGCGTCGACCAGGAAGCGATTGCCGTCGCGAAGCCACGCCTGAAAGCGGGGATCGGCCTTGCCTTGGTCGTGCAGATAACCGGCGAGGGCGAGATCGGATATCAGGGCGTCATTGAGCCCCAGCCTCTCCGCGAACCCGCGAGCGACCCGCTCCACGCTATTCGAGTGCTTGGCCAGGAGCACGGGAGCGCCGGTGAACGCGCTCGTCTCGGGATCCGTCGAAAAGCGCTCGGTCTCCATCTCGGCCGCGAGATCGGGCCGCTTTGCCTGCTCGCAGAGCGCGTTCACCACCAACGCGATGTCGTCGCGAGACGAGCGGCGGCCGAAGGCGAGGCTGTTCTCCTGATCGAGGACAGTGACGGGCGCTCTTCGGCGCAACAGAAGCGTGAACGCGATGGATCGCCAGGCGGGGAGGCTGGGCGTCTCGGCGTCCCCCTGCGGGTCTTGCACGAGGGCGAGCGCCTCCGAAATCCTTCTCTCACCGAGCAACTCGACAAGACGAGCACGCGCCTTGGCGGTGAGGGACGGCAGGCCGCCGATGCCGGGTCGCACGACCGCGTGGCCACGCTGCACGAGCTGGGCGCGGTCACCGAGCTCCGCGACCGCCTCTGTCGCGGAGGGATCCCACACCCCGCCGCTGAGCCCTCCGTACGCGGAGGGCACGACGAGCACATCGCCTGGCCGCATCGCGCCCGCGTCGATGACGGTGCTTTCGTCGCCTCGCCATCGAAGCGCGAGCTTCGGCCGAACCGGAGGCGGCTGATGCTCATCCGACTCGTCGTTGAGCACGTCCACGTCCGCGACGGGGGGCTCGCGGTGCGCGCGAAACCAGGCGAGGGCCGCTCCAAGCGGCACGGTGAGCGACTCGAGCGTGCTCGGCGGGACGAACTCGATGCGTTCACGCAGGCGTTCGAGCACGCCCGCCCGCTGCTCCTCATCCCGCCGCGATCCGCCGCGCTCGTGGCACGCCGACAGTTCGGCGGCGAGGACGTCCTCGCGCCACACGAAGGTGACTTCGGCCGTGTCGCGCTTCGGCCCATGCAGCCAGAGCGAAGGCGCCGGCTCGATCGCGGGACGGGGCGAGGTCTGCGCGAATGCGTCGAGGTGTGCTGGCAGCAGATAGGGCGCGTCCGCGCGCTCGGCTGCCATGGCCGCGAGCTCTTCACGAGGCAGCTCGGGGAACGCATCGATGCCGAAGTCGAGGCCGCGCTCGTTCTTGCGCAGCCAGGCCCACGTCGCGCAGGCCGCCGGGCCGTAGATCGGATCGGCCCGCTCGCCCTTGCCGGAGGCCACGTCGCTGCGGGCCACGATGACGCCCAGCGCTCGCGTTCCAAGCTCGCCGAGGCGGTCGATGCGGCCGAATCGCTGCTTCAGGGCATCGATGCTCGCGCACTCGGTCACGAGCGCGTCGCAGTCGAGGTCGGCGCCCGCCTCGATGCACTGCGTGGCGACGAGGAACAGCGTCTTCGGCTCGGGCTCGCGCGGGTCGCGTCCCGCTTCGATCCACGGCGCGAGAGCGGCGTAGGCGTCCATCTGATCGAGTGGGCGCATGCGACCCGTGACGATCGCGGACACCCTGCTCGCCTTGTCACCGAGCGCTGCGACGCCGCGGTCTCGCAAGCACGCGAGCACGCGGCGCGCGGTGTCGACCTGGTTCACGACGATCAAGATCGTCTTCGCCCCGGCCGTTGCACACGCCTCTGCTTCGCGGACGAGCGCTGTCGCCAACGTCGCCTTTCGCTCGGGCTCGCTCCCCTTCACCTTCTCCTCGACGAGGCGCACCGGCTTCTTCGCCTCGAGACGCTGCACGAGCTTGGGGGCCTTCTTCGGATCCCGATCGTCGGGGCCCAGGGGAAACGGACGGTCGCCTAGGTTCGCGGCCGTCGCAGAGAGCGGCACCACCTGAAACGGGGCTCGGAGGCCGCGTTCGGCGAAGCTGCGGTACTTCTTCACGGCATCGAGCGTCTGCTCGAAGGGCTGCGAGAGATGCACTTCGTCTAGGAGGAACAGCGCGTCCTCGGCGAACAGCCCCGCATGCACGGGCAGCATGCCGTCAGTGACGCCATAGCCGCGGAACAGCAAGCGCGAGCCGACCTGATCGACCGTCGACACGACGATGAGCGGCTGATCGGGTGCGCGCAGCCACGACGTGTCACGCGGCATCCCGCCGCGGAGCATCGCGCAAGCGAGCGGCGTCTTGCCGTAGCTGAGCTTGCTCAGCGCGTCGGCGACCGCGCGAACGGCATCGTGTTGAGGCCTCGTGAGGGCGTCGGCGAGCGTCCGCGCGCGCGTGAAGGCTTGATCGACGACGACCCGCCGATCGACCACGAACACGATGCGGCGCGGGGCCTTGCGCTCCGCGATCTTCTTCGACCCTTCGAGGGCCATGTGGAAGACGGCCACATCCATCGCGGCGGTCTTCCCCGAGCCAGTGGGCAGATCGAGCAAGGAGGGCCATTCGCCGCGCGCCACGACCTCGAGCAACAGCCGCTCTTGCCAGGGGAAGGGCGCGTGGCCATGCACGGCGGAGAAGAACGCGGTGAAGTCGGAGGCAGTCAGCATCACGCGCTCTCCTTGCTTGGCGCGCACAAGCCGAGACCGGCGTAGCGTCCTGCGCCGAGGACGATCGGTCCTTGGACCTCTTCCGCGAACGCGAGCATCGCGTGCACGAGGAGGCGCGTTCGTTTGCCGATCTCCACGCGACCGAAGCTCCGCCCATCGAGCGAGCCTTGCAGGTGCGGCGAGGGGAGCAGCCGCACGTGAGCGGGCCGAGGAAGGCCGATGTTCTGGCAAGCGCGGGCGATCGTCTCCTCGGCCTCCACGTGCGCCGCCATCGCCTTCGCGGGATCGCGCGCGCCGAGCTCGCCCGGGAAGCGATCGAGCACGATCGGCGTCGCCGTGACCCACACCCTGGAGGGCCGGGTCCATCGCTCCCAGCCCGTGGACCAGCTCGTCGCTCCTTGCTCCGCACGGCGAATGCGGACCACGCCGCGCGCGCCCAGGGTCAAAGTCAGAGCCGTTGCCTCACCGACGCTGCCTTCGGCCTTCTCCCAGCTCCAGAGTGCGCCGTGGATCGCGCGTCGCTCTTCATCGCTCGCCCCACGCGGGATCGCGACCGCAATGCCTTTGATCGATCCGTCCGCGTGCTCGTGACCGACGAAGGGGAGCGGCAAGTAGCCCACGTGCGGGGACGTGAGCGGCGTTCCGTCGACCGCATGGCCGGCGAGGATGGCGCGGCCAGCGACGTCCGACCGAGGGATCATCGCGCCGCGCATCGCCTTGGCGAGCGCAAGGGCGAGCCGTCCGTCGACGTGCCGCTGCGTGCTTTCGAACGGCGAAGGCTCGACCTCGTAGACGACCCAGTCGCCGAAGCCGAGGGAGGGGCTCGCTGGCGTGGGCGCAGCCTCGTCACCTGGGCGTCCGTACGTCTGAAATCGACAAGGCAGAATCCGCGGATCGGTGCCTTGATGCCGCTCGTGCTCTTGCTCGAGCGCTTCGAGCTGGCCTGGGCCCGCGACACGCATCGTCAGCTCTCCTCCTTCGAGGGGAACCCAATCGGGTTCGGGTGCTTCGTCGTCGAGCACGACCTCGACGAGCGTAGAGCTGTGCCCCACGCGCGTGACCTGCGCGCAGAGGCGCGCGAGCGCTTTTCGGTGCGTTTCCAGGCCTTCAGTCGTGTCCCAGACGAAGCGCTGGACTGGAGAATCGAGGGAGACGCTGGGGAAGCGTCGGAGCTGCTTCCCCCTGCGATCTGGCAACAGCTTGAGCGACTCGGTCAAGTCCTTCCCGCTCGGCTTCTCGGGGCTGACGTGGGCGCGCGCGATGGCCTCTTCGAGCGACTTGCGCGCCTTGACGACGGCCTTCTCTGCGGCCTTCCGCTCTTTGTCATTCGCGCCTGCGAGGTCGCGCTCCGCTTGCGCGAGCTCGGCGTCCTTCTTCTCCACCGCGTTCGTCCAGGTGACGGCGGTGTCGTTGACCGGCACGAACACCGGGACGACGTCGCGCGGCAAGGCTTCCCCCGCCGCGATGGCCGGAGCGGACAAGCAAGCGAGCCACTGGAGAGCGGCACGTTCGTCCGGCATCGGCTGCCCGGTCGCGTGGTGCGCGGCGACGAGCGCCGAGAAGAGCCGTGCGGGATGCACGGGCCACTCGGGCTGCTCACGGTCGTTGAACGCGCTC
>SHZB01000241.1 GCA_009692485.1 Myxococcales bacterium | reverse complement strand
GACACCACGCGCCGCAGCTCGAGCTTGTGGTCGTCCCCGCGCGCCGTGCCCGTGACGATGACCTTCCCATCGACGACGACGAACAGCGCCGCGCCGCGGTCGCCCTCGTGAAATACGCGATCTCCCGCGCCCAGCTTGCGTAAATGACCGGAGGCCTCGAGCTCACGACGCCCGCGCGCATCGAGCCCACGAAAAATGGCAGCGTCGAACGCGCTCGACGGCCACGGCTCGACACTCATGGGACGACCGTCCTCCGCGCCGCGAGCTCGACTCGCTCGATGCGGCGCAACATCGACGACACGACGTGGGGGCCGCTCGGACGCCGCCCAAGCTGCGCCTGACGCGCCTCGTAATCCACGAATGCCCGCACGAGAAACGGCGGAAACGCACGAAACAAGAGCCGCGCCTCGACCGTGAAAGGGGCCGCGCTTCGGGCCGTATCGAGCGCGTACACGAACTCTACCGGGCGCCCAGGCGAGAGCGCGCGCGTGTCGATGATCGTGTCGGGAGCCTTCGCCAAGCCGCGATCGGCGTCGAGCGAGCCGACCGGAAAGTACGTCTCGAAGAGCGCGCTCCGTCCCGTGAGATTCGAGCGACACTCACCCGTGTCGAGGTCGTAGTCCGCGTCGGCGAAGCGCTCTGCACGGTGCCGCTCACCCGCGAGCGGAAGGCAGGTCCCGTCGGCGCCGAGCTCCCCGATGCAGCGCACGCAGCGAAGAAATCCATTCTGAAAATTGATGAGCCCGCGCCCGCGAAAGCGTGAACCGCCAAGCTCCTGCGGTGGCTCCCAGCGCGGCACATCCGGGCCATCGCCGACGTCGGCGCCGAACAGCCCGAGCGGCCGCCCCTGGCCATCGAGGCGCTCAGGATCGGTGTTGACGCGCAGAAACACTTTGTCGCGCAGATCTTCGTCGTCACGATCGACCTTGCCCACCTCGTAGACGAGGCGCCCACGCGCATCGGTGACCCGCAGGTGCACCCAAAGCTCGCGCTCTTGGCTGAAGCCCGCAGGGATCTTGTGTCCGGCGCCGACGTTCTCGATCTCGATCGGCACTTCGAGCACGCCCCGCACGCGCCGCGCATCGCCGAGAGCGAAGCGAACGCCGCGTCGAAGCAGGAGATCACGGCGCGCGCGAGCCCCGAGCGGAATGCCGCCAGCGTCGAGCCCAGCACGGTCGAGCACCGCGGCGTCGAGCCCCGGCGAGAGCGGAAAGTCCACCGAGGTGAAGTAGTGCGGCGCGACCGGTCGTGGTCCTTCTGAGCTGGTCGCGACGAGCCCCAGAGACCGCTCCCCCGGCGCGCGCGGCACGAAGCGGAAGCCATCTCCACAGGGCCCGCCCTCGTCCTCGGCACCGGGAGCCCCGCGGACACACACACCGGGATAGCTCGACATGTGGCAGTCCTGGCAGCTCGCCGGTTTGCGTCCGAGCCGCGCCTCTTCCACGGCCCAATCGCGCCACTCGGAATAGCCATTACGAAGCCGCTTGAAATGCTCCCCACGGCCAGCGCCGAGCACGTCGGTGCCAAAGAGCCGCACGTCGTGGCACGAGCCGCACATCTCGCTCGACCGCAAGTAGGCACGCGCGCTCTCACTCGGCCGGGCATGTGCGACCACGCCACCCGGAAGTGCCGCAACGCGTGCGCCGCCGCCGCCGTCGCCCTTCAAGAGCAGCTCCGACGGGTCCAATTGGTAGCCGCTATTGCCAATACCGAAGCGGCCAATCTGGTCCTCAGGTCGAAAGGTGAAGCGCGTGCCGCTGACGAACGACACCCAGGAGTCGTTACCTAAATATCCGCCGGATTCACTCGGTCCGACCGGCCCGTGCACTTGATGGCAAAACGCGCAGGAGATCCCCTCCCGGCTGGCGGGGGAGACGGCCTCGACGACCGAGAGCCGGTCACGCCGCCCGCCTGCACGCCCACTCCAGGGCCGCACGGTGCTCGCGAGGTTCTCACCCGGAGCGTGGCAGTTGATGCACCAATGCTCGCCTCCCGCCCCCGTCACCAAGGCTCCGCTCGTGGGGTCGCGGCACGCATCGGCGCCAGCGCGGCGCAATACCCCGGCGCCCTCCGGACAATCACGATCGCGGCCAATTTGCTCCTCGATGAGCAGCTCCAGCGAATTGAAGAGTGGACTCTTGGCAGCATGCGCCATCACCGAGTCGCGCCACTCGGCCACCTCACGCGGATGGCAAGCGCCGCAATCTTGAGCGCTCGTCGCCAGCGCCGACACAGGCCGCGCGGGCTGAATGGAAACGCGCTTTGGCGGCGCCGCATCGTCATCCAAGCTCGCAAACCCAATGGCAATGGCCACCAGCAAGACCGCCGGTAGATATGGCAATACGCGTTTCGCCGCCGCGCCGCCCCTGAGCCATGCGTCCCGGCCGAAGCGGGCAATCCAGCTGGTCGACCCGCTCGCCGCCGGACGGGCTTTGTCCGCGTCCCGGTTCTCAGCGCGGCCCCCGATGGGTGGTGTGCGCGCATCGCCGGGCGCTCCGCGGTGGGCCACGGGCGCCGCCCCTTCGCGCGGCGAATTGCCAGTTTCAGTCGGCTTCCCAGCTCGCTCGAGACTGCCAATCGCGGGCGGACTGCCGAGCGCGGGCGAAGTCCCAGTTTCGTTGGAATTGCCAATCTCTTTGGCAGCTCCAGCCGGCGTGGAATTGCCAATCTCTTTGGCAGCTCCAGCGGGCGTGGAATTGCCAATCTCTTTGATGCTGCCAGCGGGCGTGGAATTGCCAATCTCTTTGGCAGCTCCAGCCGGCGTGGAATTGCCAATCTCTTTGGCAGTTACAATCGCCAACGGACCGCCCAGCGCCGTGGGAGCGCCCATCCTTTGCGGCTCGCTGCTGGGACGTGCATTCCCGCTCGCTCGCGAACTGCCCATTTCGGAAACGCTCGCCGCATCGAGCGGTTTTGCGCTGAGATGCGCGTCGAGGAAGTCCTCGATCTCGGCGACGATCTCCGCCGCGCGCGTCGGACGCTTGCCAAGCTCTGGCGCGACCAACCGCAAGCAGAACGCCTGCAATCCGGGCGTCATCCCAAGCGAAATATCATCGCGAAACGGCGGCGGATCCACGCGGGCGCCGGCGAGCGCGTGCCGCAAACCCCCACCGCGAAAAGGGTGCTCTCCGCCGAGCAAGCGATAGAGGATGAGACCGAGGGCGTAGCGGTTCGCCGCGTTGTTCCAGCCCGTTTGGTCCGCGCATTCGGGCGCCATCCACTCGACCGACGCCGTCGCGAAGAGCTGCCCGGCGCCGCCGCGCGCACCGACAAGCGCGGACACGTACCCCTCCGATGGCAGCCAGACTCGCGCCTCTTCCCAACTGACCGCATCCGGCGTGAGCGCGCCAACGAACAGGCTCGCTGCCTCCGCCGCCGCCTGGCCACGCGCGAGCGCCGACACGAGCGTAAGCGACTCGCGGCACGGCCACGGCCCGCCTCGCTCCCGCAGCAGATCCGCAAGTCTTCGCGCGCCGCCGCGCCGCACGAGCCACGGCCCCTCGTCATCCTCGCCTCCACCGACAAAGCCTCCGACGTTGCGCGCGCCCAGGCGCAAGAGCCGCTCAGCGATCGCGCTATCGGTGTCCGCGAGCCGCCACAGCTCGTAGCCGTCCTCGGCGGTCCAGCGCCGCGCCCGTCCGCGCTCGACGAGCGCCTCGCCGATCGTGTGGCCGCGTGCCTCCGGTCGGGCAAACTCCAACATCACGGACTCGCGTCGGTGTCGGGCGCGCGCTCGGTGGTCTCTCCGCTCGAGCGGAGCTGCCACGTCACCGCTGCCGCGAGCGCGACCATCACGACGATGATCGCGAGCCCCAGCGAAGCAGGGATTTCACGCTCGGCGCTCACCCGCTCGATGAGCGCGACGGTATCTTCCCGCGCCGGACTCCGCGCCCGCTCGCCGGAGCGTGCCAGCCCCTCGACGTCGCCCGCGCGCCCTCGGTCATCCTTCGCCGCCGCGCTCGGAGATCCTTCTGCTCTCGCACTCGCAGACTCTTGCGCTCTCGCGTTCCCTCGCTCTTTCGGGTCGCTCGCCGCGCGCGCTCCGGCGATCACGGCGGAGCTCACGGCGTCGTCATCCGCTCGCCCGCGCACGAGCGCGCCGCACACCGCGGCTGCATCCAAAGGCAGGAACATCTCGAGCTTCTCGCGCACCTCACGCGCGGATGCGGGCCGGTCGTCTTTGTCCTTCGCGAGCATCTGCGAAAGCAGCGTGGCGATCCCTTGCGGCAGCCCTGCTCGTACGCTCTCGGCGAGTGGCGGTGGCGTCTCGGTGCATTGCATATTGAGCAGCTCGCGAGGCGATGCGGAGCGAAATGGCGGCACACCACCGAGCAGCTCGTAGAACACGAGCCCAAGGCAATAGAGGTCCGTGCGAGCGTCCACGGGCTTGGCGTCGATCTGCTCCGGGCTCATGTAAGAGAGCGTGCCGACGCTCTGCGTGTTGGTCTGATTCAACGTCTGCACGAGCTTCGCGATCCCGAAGTCCATCACCTTTACCGTTCCATCGGCGAGCACCATCACGTTCTCGGGCTTCAGGTCGCGATGAATGACGCACGGCACTTGTCCGTGGGCTGCCTCGAGCGCGCGGGCGACCGCAGAGACGGCATATGCCGCGGCTTGCCACGGCAGCCGATCGCGCTCTCCCACGAGCTCACGCAGCGTGCGTCCTTCGAGCAACTCGAGCACGATGACGAGCTTTCCGTCCGCCTCGAAGCTCGCGAGACTGCGGACGACGTTCGGGTGCTCGAGGTGCGCGAGGATCTGCATCTCGTTCACGAACAGCGCGCGCGCCGCCTCACTTCGGCACAATTCTTCGCGCAGCACTTTGAGCGCGACCCGCCGCTTCGAGAGCCGCTCTTCCGCCTCGTAGACGCGCCCCATCCCGCCCTCGCCGAGCAAGCTCCGCACGAGGTACTCCCCGATCCTCCGCGGCTCTTCGGCTGCCGCCCTCGGCGCCACGCGCTCGGGCACGGTGCTCACCAAATCGCGATCGATTGGCGCGGCCGCCATCGCTCCCGCGGACGCGCTGCCGCTCACCATCGCTCCCTCGCCACTCGGCGCCACGACCCGCCGAACGTTTGCGGCACCCATCTCACCCTCGACGTTCGAGTCCCCGTTTTGATTTGCACTCATCGCCGCGCGCGAGTCTAACTCGCATCCCGACATGCGATCCGCGTGGATTCGACGGCGACCGGCCCGGCAACCGAGCGCCCTTTGCCCCGCGCCACAGCACGCCTTCGCTTGGTTGCTCATCGCGCTCACGAGCTGCCGTGACGCACCGCTCGAGCCGACCCGCGCCGCCCCCTCGAGCGCCACGACCGCGGCGCCCGCAGCCACCCTTCGATGGCACGCGCCCGCGAGCTGGCAGCTCGAAAAGGCCGCGAATTCCGGCCATTATCGCGCCAAATATACGGTCCCGGCCCAAGGCGATGCTCCCCACCCGGCCGAGCTCTTGATCACCTCGCACGGCACGAATTCAAACAGCGCGCTCGACGAAGAGCTGCGCTCGCTGCAGGCCTCCTTCGAGGGGCCCGAGAGCCACGCGGCCACGCGCGATGAGCGCCGCGTGAACGGCTTCGAGGTGACGCGCCTCGAGGTCTTTGGCACCTACAAATTTCCGATGGGGCCACGCACGCCCAAGCTCAAGCGCGCCCCCGCTCACGTGCTCAAGGACAAGTGGCGCGCCCTCGGTGCCGCGGTGGTCGCGCCCGATCGCAGCACCTGGTTCTTCCAGCTCATCGGCCCCGAGGACACGGTCCAAGCGGCGCGCTCCGCCTTCGTGACCATGGTCGAAGCGCTCGAATGCACCGGCTGCCGCGCGCCTCGCTGAGCGCCGTCCGCATTCTGCTCACGCCGCGATTCTCGGCAAGCAGGTCACGACGCGGTCCTCGGCAAGCAGGTCACGACGCGGTCCTCGGCAAGCAGCTCACGACGCGGTTCTCGGGAAGCAGAAGCCGCGCCCCGGCGTTTGGTCGGCATGAATTCCGAATGGCCCATCCTCGCCGAAGCTGGCGCGAATTTGGCCCAGCCCCGAATGAAACGTCACGCTTTGCGGATGCTCCAACCCGCCCGCGCACGACGCGCACTCACGTTCCTCGCCGCGAGCATCGTCTTTGGCGGGCTCGTTCGCCTGATCACCGATCAACGCGGGGTCGACGTCGCGCTCCAGCTGCCCGGCGCAGAGAAGGGCGCCTTGCACCTGACCAACGCGCTCGACGCGTCACGGCTCGAGTCGCGCCGCTAGTTTTGCCC
>SHZB01000240.1 GCA_009692485.1 Myxococcales bacterium | reverse complement strand
TGTCGGCGTAGCTCTTCACCTCCGCCATCGACGAGCGCGACTGCACCGCGAGCAAGGACGCCGTCAGCGTCGTCTTGCCATGGTCGATATGACCAATAGTGCCGACGTTCACGTGGGGCTTGCTGCGGACGAATTTCTCCTTGGCCATGGTTCGCGATGCCTCAAAATCAGGGGGTTGCTCAAACTCAGGGGCGTGATTGTTTCGATGTCGCCAGAGCCCACCATCGGATTTGAACCGACGACCCCGTCCTTACCAAGGACGTGCTCTACCAACTGAGCTAGGTGGGCAAAGTTGAAGTTTTGCGCGGCGGCTTTTTGCGGACCAACTGGCCGCAGAGCGGGAGACGGGGTTCGAACCCGCGACGTCCAGCTTGGAAGGCTGGAGCTCTACCAGCTGAGCTACTCCCGCACGGAGTGGAGGGTGTTGGATTCGAACCAACGAAGGCTATGCCGGCAGATTTACAGTCTGCTCCCTTTGGCCGCTCGGGCAACCCTCCAAAGATTCGGTAGAATTTCACTTTCCGCGGACTGTTCCGCGACTGCTTTCGGCTGGCTCTCTTTCAAACAGTTTCGGCTGGCTCTCTTTCAAACAGTTTCGGCTGGCTCTCTTTCAAACAGTGGAGCCGGCTCTTGGTTCCGTGGAGCCGGCGTCGAGTCCAGCGGAGCTGGCAAGGGGAATTGAACCCCTAACCGCCGGTTTACAAAACCGGTGCTCTACCGATTGAGCTACGCCAGCGAAGCCGATCTTAAGTCAATGAATGGTGAGCAAGTCAATGGATGGCAAGAGTCGACTGGCGCTTGCTTGCGACAACGGCCCACACCATCGCGGGTTGCGGCTCTTATCGCCCCAGGGTGGTGAAGTCAAGCTCATGGACCGCGCCGTGAACCGTGTCGCGGCGCAGGTCTTGGTGCGTGTCGCGACGAGGTTTGGGACGCGCCCCGGCCGTGTTGCGTAGCGGTCGCGTAGCGGTCACGTAGCGGTCGCGTAGCGGTCACGTAGCGGTCGCGTAGCGGTCGCGTAGCGGTCACGTAGCTTGCGCTTCCGAGCCTTTCTTGCAATGGTCCGCGCGCCGTTGCGGGGCCTGGCGCCGCGCCGCGGCACAGCGGTCCGGAGGGCTTTTGGGATGAACTGTCCCGCGTGCGATATCGACAACATTGACGGGGCCCGCTTCTGCGCGAAGTGCGGTGTGCTCATGCCCGTCGCCACCGTCGCGGGTGACGATCCGCTCATCGGCGCGACGGTCGGCGGACGCTACCGCGTCGTCGCGTTGCTCGGCGAGGGAGGCATGGGCCGCGTCTATACGGCCGAGCAGCAGATGGGCACGGCCGTCCGCAAAGTCGCGGTGAAGACGCTCTTGCAAGAGTTCTCGCGCGATCAGCACGTCGTCGCTCGCTTCATGCGGGAGTGCGGCACCGTCGTCGGGCTCGAGCACCCGAACACGATCAAGTTCTTCGACTTCGGAAAGACCGACGCGGGCGACCTCTATATCGCGATGGAGTTCGTCGATGGCCAGCCGCTCGCCGACGTGATCCTGAACGAAGGCACGATGCCGCCCGAGCGCGTCGATCACGTGATGAAGCAGATCTGCGGCTCCTTGAACGAGGCGCACGACAAGGGCGTCGTGCATCGCGACCTCAAGCCCGACAACATCGTCCTCACGGCGCGCGGCGGCGAAGAAGATTTCGTCAAGGTGCTCGACTTCGGCATCGCCAAGCGCAACGAGGCTTCCGACGCCGCACAAGAGCAAAAGCTCACCAAGCAGGGGATGGTGCTCGGCACGCCGCCGTACATGAGCCCGGAGCAGTTCACGGGCGAACCGGTCGATCGGCGGAGCGACATCTATTCGCTCGGGGTGATGGCCTTCGAGATGTTGACGGGCAAGCTGCCGTTCAACGCGAACACTCCGTGGGAGTGGGCGACGCAACACATGACGGTGCAGCCACTTCCCTTCGAGCAGGTAGTCGCCAGCGACGTGGCGGGCCGCATCCCAGGCCCGATGAAGATCGCGATCATGCGCGCGCTCGCGAAGAAGCCGGAAGATCGCCAGCCGACCGCGAAAGAGTTTTACCGCGAGCTGAATGCCGCCGCGATCGCCTCGGGCGCGCGCGTCAACCCGTTGCTCCCGACCACAGGATTTCCGAGCTCCGGGCGGCCGGGGGCGACGCAGCTTGGCGAGCCGTTCGTGCCGCCGGATATGGGCGGCGTGGGCATGGGCATGGGCATGGGCCAGCCGCCGGGGTATCCGCAAGGCCCCGGCGGCGGGGGTTATCCGGGCGCGCCCGCTGCACATGCTCAGGCACATGGCGCCGCACATGCACATCCACAAGCAAATGCAAATGCACATGCTCCTGGTCACGTCTCGACGACGGGAGGGCAGGCCGTGCCGCCGGGGTATCCCGCACCGTACGCGGCGCCCTATGCACACCATGGAGCGCCAGCGCGAAAGAGCGGCGGTAACGCCATGATTGTGATCGGTGGCGGCCTCGTTGCGGCAGCGGTCGTGATCGGCGTCATCGTTCTTTCGCGACGCGGCGAAGAGACCGACGAGCCACCGAACATCCCCGTCTCGGCGACGAGCGCAAGCGCTGGCGCGACCACTGGCACCACCACCGAGGCGGCCACGACCGGTGCGGCGACGACCGACGTGGCGAGCACGGGTTCGACGAGCGGCGGCGACACCGCGGCGACCGAGAGCGCCACGACGGGTGGCCAGGCGGGCACGGACAGCGCAAGCTCCAGCGCCGCGAGCACCGGCGGTGATCCCATTCCCACGGCCGCTACGGCGACGAGCACCGCCACCGCGAAAACGAAGGCGCCACCGCCACCGCCACCGCCACCACCACCACCGCCGGCGTCAGGGTGCAATGACGCGATCTCCGCCGCGATGACCAAGAACTGCGGCGCCGCGCGGGCCGCGATGGCCAAATGCACCGGACCGATGAAAAGTACGGCGGCGTCGAACTTGGCGAAATACTGCAGCGCCCAGCTCCCGCGTCCGCGCAGGCCCTGAGCCGGATGGCCGCGCCGATCGTGCTGTGCGGCTCGCTCTCGCGGTGGGCGGTGCCGCTCGGCGCGGCGATGCACGAGGCGGGGTATCGCGCGCTCGGGCTAGCGTTTCGGTACGTTCCCTTCGAGCTCGAGGAGGGCGAGCTCGGGGCGGCGATTGCGGGCATGCGCGCCCTGAAGATCCGCGGCCTCGGCGTGTCGATGCCCTTCAAGCTCGCGGTGATGTCCCTGCTCGACGAACTCGAGCCGGTGGCGCTGCGGATCGGCGCCGTCAACACGATCGTGAATCGCGGCGGGCGGCTCATCGGTCACAACACCGATTGGCTCGGAGCCGTGCGCGCGGTCGAGGAGGCTTGCCCCGTTCGTGGCGCGCGCGTGCTCGTGCTCGGTGCGGGCGGAGCGGCGCGGGCCGTGGCTTTCGGTTTCCGCGAGGCGGGGGCGCACGTCACGATCGCGAATCGCACGGACGAACGCAGCGCGGCGCTGGCCGATGAGCTGGGGGTGGCGCATCGGAGGTGGAGCATGCGGGCTGAGCTACAGCGCATCGACGTGGTCGTGAACGCCAGCTCCCTCGGCATGCGCGACGTGGAGCTCGCGAGCCCGCTCCCCGAGGCTGTGCTCGAGCCGCGGCTCGTCGTCCTCGACGCGGTCTACAAACCGCTCGACACCGAGCTCGTGCGGGCAGCGCGGAAACACGGGGCGACGGCGATCGACGGGGGGCGCATGCTGCTTCATCAGGCGGCGGCTCAGTTCGAGCTCTACACGGAGCGAGCGGCGCCGCTCGAGGCCATGGATGCGGCGCTGCGCCTGGCTATCGACGCGTCGAAGGACCGACCGGCATGAGGGCGACGGCCGCGTGGGTCACAGCGGCGATGCTGGTCGGGTGCAGCGAGCCAGATGCGCTCGATATTCCTGCGCCTGGGAGTCCCGCGACCTCGGAAGCGGCCGAACGAGCCCCAGCGGCTACGGCTGTTGCCAATACGGCAATGGCCAATACTGAAGGGGCCAATGCGGGAATTGCCAATACGGGAATGGCCAATGCTGAGGGGGCCAATGCGGGAATTGCCAATACGGGAATGGCCAATGCTGAGGGGGCCAATGCGGTAGTTGCCAATTCGGGAATGGCCAATGCTGAAGGGGCCAATGCGGTAGTTGCCAATTCGGGAATGGCCAATGCTGAAGGCGCGAGTGCGGGAATTGCCAATGCGGGAATGGCGCGGATCCCGGCGGGGATCTTTCTCATGGGTGCGCTGCGCGAGTTCGGCAATTTCGACGAAAAGCCCGCGCACGAGGCCGTGGTAGCGGGGTTCTGGCTCGGCCGCGATGAGATCACGGTGGCCGCGTATCGCGCGTGCGTTCGGGCGGGCGGCTGCACTGAATCGGCACAATTGCCATTTTGCAATGGCCACGTCGCCGAGCGCGAAGAGCACCCGATCAACTGCATCGATCTGCGGCAAGCGGCCGCCTACTGCGCCTGGTCGCACAAACGCCTTCCGAGCGAGCGCGAGTGGGAATACGCGGCCAGCGGCGGAAGCGAGCGACGGCGATTCGCGTGGGGCAAGGACGATCCGACGCCGCAGCTCGCGTGTTTTTACCACCCGGGGACTTGCAAGACGGGCGCGTTCCCGGCGACGGCATTCGGGCTGCGCGACATGACCGGCAACGTGTGGGAGTGGACGCAATCGGAGTTTCGGCCGTATCCGTCGCGCGCGGGCCTCGACCCGATCGTCGATAGGAAATCGTACGTGTATCGGGGCGGAGCGTGGAGCCGCCGCTTCCCCAAGTGGATGCGGAACCTGCTCCGAAACCGCTACGCCCCGGACCAGAAGAGCGCGGCGATCGGCGTGCGCTGCGCGAAGAGTGTCGAGCCACTCGATTGCCCGGCCGACACCGAGGCGCGCGCCGGCGAGTGCGTGCGCGTGCGTGGCGAGACCGTGTGCGAGCCCGGTTACACCTTCGCCGTCGAGCGAGCAGCGTGCGTGCTCGGCGGCAGCGCGGTGGGGATGACAGCGATGACAGCGGGCGCAAGCCGAAGCGCGGCGACGCCAAGCCCCACGGCAAGCGCGGGAGCCGCCGGAACAGCGGGGATTCCGGGCGCGGAGACGGCCATCACGCGGGCTCGCACACCGCAGCATGATGCCGACTGCGTGCGCCACTGGCCGAAGACGCGCTACTCGTTTCTCTTCAGCGGCGGACTGAATTTTCCGGCGCGCCAGCCGGTGCTCGCCCGCCATGGCTGCGTGCCGCGGGACATGGGCATGGCGTGGACGAGCGCGTGCTGCGCGGCGGAGTGACCGGATAGGCTGGCCGGCACCGTCGTGACGTCGGTCGCGCGCGCGGCGATGTGAGCGGCCGCGGCCTGTAACGCGGAGGCGGAGGCGGAGTCGGCGCAGATTTGCACGCCGTCGTGGTCGGCGAAGTGCGCCTTTTGAAGGAGCTTCATCGGCTGGCTGCGAACGCTCGCGAGGATGGTGTAGCAGCGGCGCTCGTTGAGGCGCTCGAGGGCATGCTCGAGCTCCAAGAGGCCGGTGGCGTCCATGCCGTGGACCTCACCGATGAGGAGAATGACGGTCTTGGCGCGATCGCTCATGTCGCCGAACGCGGCCATCGCCTTCTGTGCCGCACCGAAGAACAGCGGGCCCGAGATTTCGTAGGCGACGACGCCATCGGGCAGCGGCCAGGGCAAATCGGGCGTACCGGGATGGGCGGCGTGGACCTCGGTGACTTCGGCATGATCGTGATTGCCCGCGAGCGTGATGCCGAAAAGATCCTTGAGCTGGAGCGTCGCGATCACGGTCGCGATGCCGGCGGTGAAGCGCGTGGTGACCGGATGCGGAATGAATTGAATGAGCCGCCCGAGCCGAAGGAGCCCCATCAGGACCAGCATCAAGCCGCCGAACAGGCCGGAGAGCAGCAGGCCGGAGAGGAGCAGGCCCGCCATGCCGAATTTGGCGTAAATCGGGGCGAGAATGACGACGAAGGCCGCGGTCGTCCCGGTCACTTGCGTGCGTGAGCCACCGAGCAGCGCGGCCACGAAGCCGGCGACGATCGCGGTGTAGAGGCGGACGTCGACGGCGTCGCGGTCGAGCCCATCTGCTTGTTCGGCGAGGCCGCTCCGGAGGTCATCGCAGCGAACAAGGCCGCGACCGTAGCGCCGGAGTTCATGTCCTTGAAGGCCAGCTGCGAGGACTCGGTGCGCTCGCTCTTGGTGACCCTCGACGGCAAGTCCGGCGAGCCGGTATGGATGGTCCTGCATGCGCCGGGCTACGACACAGAGGGCCACGAT
>SHZB01000239.1 GCA_009692485.1 Myxococcales bacterium | reverse complement strand
CGGGATCCCCCAGGGGCTGAGTGCGTGTGCTCGGCCGCTCGGGTGCACGAGCAAGACCTCGAGATTCGCACCGCTTCTCTGGAAGAGCACCGTTCCGCAGGCGAGCTTGCGCGGCATCGTGAGTCGTAGGTGCGGCGCGGGCCCGAGCGCGTCAAGGCCTCGCGTCGTCGAGAGCGGCGTCGCGAAACGGAGGTCCTCGCCTTGTCGCGAGCGCAAGATCGGCGAGGGCGCGGGCGAGGCACCAGCGGGGGACGTGCTCCCCGGCGAAGTAGTACATGCCGGCGAAGGCGAGGTGCCGCGAGCGCGTGAGCCAGCGCTCGAAACCGCCGCGACGCTTGCCGTACAACCACGGCAGCGCGCGGGCTCGCAGCGCCAGATCGATGCCGACGCGCGAGCGCGAGAGCGTCTGCGTGTAGTCGAGGAAGCGGTATGCGTCGTGCAGAACCTCACCGCGGCCGCTCGCCTTGCGGTACGCGCGGGCGAGGTAAGGGCCGGCCATTTTGCCGTAGAGGATCGCCTGCGCGATGCCTTCGCCGAGCACCGGATCGACCCCCGCTGCTTCCCCGACGAGCAGGACGCGCGGGCGTGCGCACGGCTCGTGAGCGCAGAGGCCGCGCTCCGCGAAACGCTTGAATTGCAGCCCGCTTCGAGCGATCCCTAGCGCTCCGAGCTGCTGCTCGAGGAGGGAGTTGACGTCGAGCGCTCGCGGGGTGGGCCCCTCAGGCTGCGCGTGAGCCTCGGGCGCGCCACGCACGAGTCGATACACGCCGCGGCACATTTTAAGCTCGCCGTCAACCAGCGTCGGAAACGCCCAGGCGTAGCCGGCATAACCGGAGTCCGTGAGATCGAAGCTCAGCAGATCCATCGGCTCGTCGGCAGGGACGATCGGCGTGTCGACCTCCACCGCCTGGGCGTAGAGATCGCCGCGCGCAAGCCCGAGCAAGCGCCGCACCTGGCTACCCACCCCGTCGGCGCCAACGACACAACGGGCGCTGAGCGTGCCGGCCGTCGTCGTGAGCTCGACTCGGTCCGCGTGCCTGCGCATCCCCGTGAGCGCGACGCCCTCCCGCACCTCGACCCCTCGCGTGCGAACTTCACGGACGAGGGCAGCGTCAAACTCCGCGCGCCGTACGACTCGCCCGATCACGCGGCACCTCGTGCCGCGATCGCCAACCTTCTGCGAGTCGGGATCTTGGCGCGCACCGAACCAGGATGTCGTCGCGCGGCGCCTCGTGTCGTGATCGCTCAAGCGCAGCGAGAGCTTGCCTGCGTGGGTTCTTGCGGCGAGTCCCGAGACCAAGACGCTCGGCGTGCGGACCTCCACACCGATGCTCGCGAGCGCGTGAAAGGCCCGTTCGCCGATCGCCCCCGCGCAGATTTTCTCCCGCGGAAACTGCGCCCGATCGATGAGCAGGATGCGCTCACGCAGGGCGGGCGCTTCGGCGATTGCAAACAGCGCAGTGGCGGCTCCGGCTGGACCGGCGCCGACGATGACGATCTCGAAGTCCGCGCTCGCGCTCAGTTCGATTCCTCGAACTCGGCGTCGATCACGTCCTTGTCCTTGGCGTCCTTGTCCTTGGCGTCCTTGTCTTTGGCGTTCTTGGCATCGGTGCCGCCGTTGGTCGGCCCGGCTCCGTCCCCGGGGTCACCGCCAGCACCACCGTCAGCGCCCGCCTTTTCGTACATGGCGCTCGCGATGCGGTGCGACTCTTTCTCGAGCTTCTCGCTCACCGCTTGAATCGCGGCGTCGTCCTGCTGCTCGATCGCCGTGCGCGCCTCCGCGATCACAGCGCGCACGCTGGTCGCGTCGGCCTCCGCGATTTTGTCTTTGCTCTCATTGAGCGTGCGCTCGAGCGTGTAGCAGAGGTTGTCGAGTTTGTTGCGGCGCTCGATCTCCTCGCGCTTGCGCTTGTCGTCTTCCTCGTGCACGGCGGCCTCTTTCACCATGCGGTCGATGTCGCCCTCGCCGAGACCCGAGCCCTCTTTAATGGTGACGCGCTGCTCCTTGCCGGTCGCGAGATCTTTCGCGTGAACGGTGAGGATCCCGTTCGCGTCGATGTCGAAGCTCACCTCTACTTTGGGAACGCCGCGCGGCGCCGGCATGATGCCGTCGAGGCTGAATGTACCAAGCTTGCGGTTGTACTTCGCCTCCGCGCGCTCGCCCTGAAGCACCACGATTTCGACCGAGGGCTGGCTGTCGGCCGCCGTCGAAAAGGTCTCTTTCTTCTGCGTCGGGATGGTCGTGTTGCGAGCGATCATCACGGTCGTGACTCCGCCAAGCGTCTCGACGCCGAGCGACAGCGGCGTGACGTCGAGCAAGACCATGTCGTGGACGTCGCCAGCGAGGATCCCCGCCTGGATCGCGGCCCCCACGGCCACGACCTCGTCCGGGTTGACGCCTTTGTGCGGCTCCTTGCCGAAGTGATCCGCGACCATCTTTTGCACGAGCGGGATGCGCGTCGAGCCGCCGACGAGGACGATCTCGTCGATCTCGTTCGGCTTCTTCTTGGCGTCCGCGAGCGCCTTCTTCAGCGGCTCCATCGTTCGCTCGATCAGCGGGCGAATCATCTGCTCGAAGCGCGCGCGGCTCAGCGTCTGCTGAAGGTGCTTCGGCCCGCTCGCGTCCGCGGTGAGAAACGGGAGGTTGATGGTCGTCTCTTGCGCGCTCGAGAGCTCTCTCTTCGCCTGCTCGGCGCCGTCTTTGAGCCGCTGAAGGACCATCTTGTCCTTCGAGATGTCGAGGCCCGTGTCACGCTTGAACTCTTCGACGAGCCAGTCCATGACGACGTGATCGATGTCGTCGCCGCCGAGGTGCGTGTCGCCGTTCGTCGAGACCACCTGCACCACGTTGTCGCCGACCTCGAGGATCGAGATGTCGAAGGTGCCGCCGCCGAAGTCGTAAACCGCGATGACCTCTTCTTTCTTCTTGTCGAGGCCGTACGCGAGAGCGGCCGCGGTCGGCTCGTTGACGATGCGCTTGACGTCGAGGCCGGCGATCCGACCCGCGTCCTTCGTCGCCTGACGCTGCGAGTCGTTGAAGTATGCCGGCACGGTGATGACCGCCTCGGTGACGGGCTCCCCGAGGTAGTCCTCGGCGGCCTTCTTCAGCTTCTGCAACACCTTCGCGCTCACCTCCTGTGGCGACAGCGTCTTGCCGCGGACCTCGAAGGCAACGAGGCCGCTCGATGCGCGCGCGCACTTGAAGGGGACGCGCTCGTACTCTTTCTTCGCCTCGTCCCAGCGCATGCCGATGAAGCGCTTCGCGGAGTAGACCGTGTGCTCGGGGTTCGTCACCGCCTGACGCTTGGCGATCTGGCCGACGAGCACCTCGCCCTTGTCGTCCCAGGCCACGATGCTCGGGGTCGTACGGGCGCCCTCCGAGTTGACGATCACCTTGGCTTCTTTGCCTTCCATGATGGCAACGACGCTGTTGGTGGTGCCAAGATCGATTCCAATTATCTTTCCCATGATGTTCCTTTGCGGGCCCGGGGGCGATTCCGGCCCGACGGCTCGGCGCAAACTAATCATGTGCCTCGGCCCGTCAATCGGAAAGGCCGGCCGATGTTGGGGCGCGGGCATTGCGCGCACGGAGGCCGTCGGAAAGCGTGAGAACCGCTGCTACCGGGGTCCCGCTCTCAGAGGCGCACTCCGCCCGCCGTCGGCGACCACTCTGGATTGCGACGACTCCGATACGCGCCGCGCACGAAGCTTGCGAGCACGGGGGCGACGTTAGCTGCCACATCTTCGTCCCACTCGCCGCCGTGGATGGCGTCGCGAAGTTTGAGGTTGGCATCGAGCAACGCGAAAATCGGGAAAACGTTGGTCTGGATGCGAAGCTCGGCGAGCTCTTCTGCGAAGGCCCGCCCATCGATGCGAACGACGCGCACCCGGCGGAGAGCCTGTTGCATCAACGGGTCGGAGAGCAGCCCGTCGAAATTGCGGCACGGCAGGCACTCGGCTCCGGTGACCATCACGAGCAGCGTTCTACCGTCACGATGCGCGAGCTCGTGCTCGACCGCGAGCGCGACCTTCAAGCGAGCGGCGTCGAGTCCGATATCCGAAATTTCGATTTCACCGACCCGGGCGGTGCGCGAGCGGCTAGGAACGCTCGGGGCGCCGTCGGGCTTGGCCGTGCGGCCCGGGGCGGTGGGCACCGTTGCATCGTCGCCGGAGTGCTTCGCGCGCCGCGTTTCTTCGCGCTCGCCCATGAATGCCGCCTCCGCGATCACCGAGACGGCGTGCCATTTGTGCGCGCCCCACGCGAAGAGCGCGGCCGAGGCGAGGAGCGACGCGATGCCGACGCTCGCAAGGAACGAGGCGAATGGCAAAGCGCGGCGCGTGCGCACGAGCGGCCTTGTCCCGACCCCTTCGGTCGCGCGCGCCGCGGGTTCGATCGCGCTCGCCGCGGGTTCGGTCGCGCTCGCCGCGGGTTCGGTCGCGTGGCCCACCATGGAAAGTTAGCGCCAAGAAGCACGACGCGCCCGCCGGTGCCCGATGAAATCGACCGTCGCGCAGGACGATCCGAGGCAATATGCCGACAAGTCGATGCGCCGATGCCACCGCCACGCACTCGGAATGCTGCTCGCGTTGGCGGTGACCGCCCGAGTTGCCGACGCCGCGGATCCCCACGCCGCGGATTTTCCCGAACAGGCCGTAGCGCTGCACGATGAGGCGCGTGCGCTTTATGAGCGCGGCGACTACCGCGGCGCCGTCGCGCGGCTCGAGGAGGCGGTGCGACTCGATCCGCAGGCGAAGGTGCTCCACTATAACCTTGGCCTCATTTACGAAAAGCTCGGCGACTTCGATCTCGCGCTCGACCATTTCCGTAGCTCGCGCGAGTTCGAGAAAAACGCGATCGAGCGCGAGCGGCTTGGTAACGACATCGAGCGCATCGAGGCCGCGCGCGCCGTCGCTGCCGGAGAGAAGCGACGTCTCAAGCTCGAAGAAAAGGCGGCCCATTTGCGGGCGAAACCGCCGGTGGAGCCCCCCTCCGGCGACGCGAGTGCGGCACACCGCGGGCCGTGGGTGTGGGCCGCCGCGGGCGTGTCGGCGGCCGGGTTCGTGGTCGCGGGGGCGTGTGCCGCGGGTGCGGTCCTGCTCGATCCCGGGGCGAATGCCATTACCGGCCCGGGAACGAGCCACGAAGAGCTTCGCAACGACGCGAGCGCGGCCCATGCGAGCGCGCTTGCAGCGGACATCGGCCTCGGCCTCGGTGCTGCAGCGGGGCTGACCGCGCTTGTGCTCGTGCTGCTCGAGGCGCCCAAAGCCGCCCCCGCGCCCACGAGCGGTGGCCCATCCTCGGCCGTGGTCGCTGGAGCGGCACCTGTCGTCGTTCCAATCGTGAGTTCGGCGGCGGCTGGACTATCGTTCTCGCTCCGGTTTTGACGACTGCCCGCGATTGACGACTGCCCGCGATTGACGACTGCCCGCGATTGACGACTGCCCGCGATTGACGATGAGCCGCTTTTTACGACCGGGGAACACGTTGCGGCTGCGCTTGTTTTCAGCACGTCGCCGGCGCCCGTGGGGCTCCGTTCTTTTGGCCGTTGTTGCGCTCATTGTATCTTCCGCGTGCAGCCTCGCGATCGAGGGCAATCTCACGACCGTTCGCTGCACGGACGAGGGCGCGTACGGTGAGCCCGCGTGTGCCGGAGGACAGACTTGTGTCGGCGGAGTCTGCGCGCTCGTCGGGGCTCCTGTCGGGCACGCCTGCGGATTGGACGCGGAGTGCGCATCGCCCGGCTCGTGCGTGTCGGGCCAAGACGTGGGCCTCGGCAGCTCGCGACGCTGCGCCGTGCCGTGCTGCACCTCCGCCGAGTGCGGCCCAGCGTCGAGCGGCAACGTGTGCCGGCAGCTCGCGAGCGGTGGCGGTTCGCTGTGCTGGCCGGCGAGCGCGCTCGAGGGTGTCGCGGCACCTGGCGACGGCGAACCGGGTGCGTCATGCACAGCCGCCGAGCAATGCCGCGCGGGCATGTGCGAAGGCGGGCGGTGCCTCGATAGTTGTTGTGCGGATAGCACCTGCACCGGAACCGAGCGCGTGTGTCGCGCGGGAGGCAACTCCGAGGCCCCGGGCTGGCACTGCGGCTCCCCACCGAGCGACAAGTCAAGCGTCGGAAAGTGCACTGCCGACAACGACTGTCGGACCGGCGTGTGCGTCACCATCGGGGAGCCGGCCGACGACAAGCTCTGCCTCGCGCACTGCTGTTCATCCGCGGAATGCGGCTCGCTCAAGCTCAAGTCGATGGGGTCTTACTTGCTCACCTGCACCGTAGACGCGGACGGCGTGCGAGGCTGCCTTGGACGGGTGGCGCTCGAGGCGTTGCTCGGGGTTGGCGCTGCGTGCAACGTC
>SHZB01000238.1 GCA_009692485.1 Myxococcales bacterium | reverse complement strand
GCATCGGCGCGCTGCAGGAGGATGAGCATCCGGTTGAAGCGCGAGTAATCATGGAAGTGGCGGTTGAACTCGCGCATGCGGCTCCCGAGTTCGCGAGGATCGCTCGCAAGGGCGTGTTCCAGCTTCCGCATGGCGGCGGCGAGGCGAGTCCTCGGCTTCGCGATGGTGCGGCGCTTGGTGGCCTTCTTCGGCGTCATTCGAGATTGCGGCCAGGCGTGTCACGTTCTTCTGCCGGCTACTATCCAGGTTTCTTCATCGCTCAATCCTCTCAAGGTCTTGAGCCTCCGGAAATCCCGGGCCGATTCAGCTCGCTCGTCCGTCCGACGTGAATCGCGCGTCTCCACGCTTCAGCTCCGCGTGGCGGCCCAGGCGCGACCGAAGAAGAACTGGAAGGGCATGTGGATGCGGCTCGCCCAGGAATTTTCCGAGTGAAAGCCCTCGGGGAAGCTGAACTGCAGGACGTCGACGCCGAGCTGATAGCCGCGGTGAACGAGCAGGTCGCGCATGGCGTTGGTGGCGTCGAAGTTGTCGCGTGGCCAGCCGCTGTCGAGGTAGATGCGGATCGAGCGGCGCGTCTCGCTAGCGATCCGTTCGAAGAGATCGTCCTCGAAGCCGAAGGTGCTCGAGAGGCACGCGGCGCCGCCGAAAATATGGGGGTGTTGCCACGCGAGAAACAATGAGACCACGCCGCCGAGGGACGAGCCCATCGCCACGGTGTCCGCGGGCGCGGTGCGGGTGCGGTACTTGCGATCGATCGCCGGCTTGATGGTATCGGCGACGAACTGCGCGTAGGCGGCGTATCCGGGGCGCGTGTAGTCCTTCATGCGATCGATCGGCGCGATGCCGACGACGATCACCTTGCGCACGGCGTTCATCTGATCGAGCCGATCCATGGTCTCGTCGACTTGCCATTCGCGGCCGCCGAACGCCTCGTGCGGAAAGAATAGATTGCGGCCGTCCTGCATGTACAAGACCGGATAGTGCCGTAGCGTGTTCTCGTCGTAGCCGGGCGGCAGGTATGCGCGCACGGCGTGGCTGTGACCGTCCCGCTCGAAGTGAAGCTCTTCGCCAACGTGCCCGCATGGCTCCGCGAAGAAGAACGGCCACGCCTCCGGATCGGGGTCATGACGGCTCACGACGTAGTTACTCCCGCGCGACCAAGAGAGCCGCCCCGCTCGCACGAGACACGGCTTGAACATGAGAAAGCTCTCCGCAAACTCGACCTCGAACACGGCATGCTCCGGTCCTCGCTCGACCGGAGCCACGTCACGGTCCCAGTCCATCGAAGTACGGAGCAGCACGTGATCGGCGCCGAACGGATAACGGATCGTGATGTTCACAGAGTGATCTCTCGCTTCGAAGTTCAGCGGACAGGCGGCATGTTAGCTCGGCAGGGCGAGCCCGAGCCCACTCTTGCCACGCTTCGGTGGTGACGCTTCGATGTCTGTCCGCCTCCGCCGGTGGTGACCACCAACTCGAGCTGAGTCGGCGGCAAGCAGGCGCCGCACAAAGCGCACATCAGCGAGGCGGCGACGAGCCTCACGCGGAGCGACCCCACAGCGCACACCCTCGGCGAAATCTCACGCGCTGCATGCCCATCATCACGCTCGACCGGCGCCCTCGACGCACTCGCGGCAGTCCGCGCTAGCCGCGCTCGCATTCGCCCTCAGCGGCGTCGTCCTACTCGGGGCGTGCATCGCGACCGCGCCCGAGGGCATCGACCTCGACGACCCCGCACTCGAGGCCGCGTAACCAAACCAAACCCAAAAAAGCGGACAAATGCCTTGTCGCTAAAACCGGACTTTACCGAGTGTCAGCAACAGGGACGATTGCGGTCCCGCCCTAAAGCGCGCGCGAGGCTACGTAGGCCATCAGGCGCGCGTGAAGGTCTTGCGTGATGCGGTTCAATTGGTCGACACCATCTTCGCTCACGGAAAACCCGCCACCATCGCGGCACACGAGGCGCCGTGCAACCTCGAGCTGGAGGGCGAAGCGGTGTTCAACCGGACGCGCATGGCGTGCGAGTGAATAGCCCCCCGCAAAGGGCGCCTCGAGGGCGACGGACAAGCCATGTGCCTCGATGGCGTCGGCAACGAGTGACCGCAATTCGAGGCTCGCTGTTGTTCCGTGCCGCGTGCCGATCACCACGTCGGCATCCGAGCTCGAGCGCGAGGGATACGTGTGGGCCGATAGCAGAATGACGGCTCCGTTACGCTTCGCCGCCTCATCGAGCGCGGTCGCCACCGCGAGATGGTAGGGGTCGAGGTACCGAGCGATGCCCTCTTGCACCTCGATGGCTGTGGGTCGGTCTTCGCACCATCGGAGACCGCTTGCCGACGTCCGGCGGATCTCTCGCAGTTGAGACGGTAGTTTGTCTTCGTATGCGCTCGGGATGTAAGGCTCCGTGTTTAGATCGACTACGTAGCGGCTCGCACGCGCGACGATAAGCGTTGCCCCAGCTCCGCGGCAGCTCTCCCAGATGCGGTCCGCTCCGATGTCGGAATCGGCTAGCACCGCTTGCGCGACAGAGCCTTCACGGGGCAAGCGCCGTCGCGTTGCCTCATCGAGTTCGATGCCCGCGTGAGGCACCTCGATGACGACGGGGCCTAATTCCAAAGGCGCGTGAACGTCGAAAAAATGCTCCATTCAATGTTGCGTGATCGAGGTTATTGCGTTTTGAGTGTGCGCTCGCGCGTTCCGAGCGCGCACTCGTTTTGGCTCGGTGCAAACCGCGTCACGAGCGAGCCACCCTATCGAGGTCGATTGCCGTAGTCCTCGATGGCATGGAGGAGCGTTGCGATCAGGGGCGATTCTGATAGTGCGCGAGCGTGCGCGAGTAGACTTCCTGCCACTCGGCGCGGACGACGGGATCGTGTGTGATCCGAAGGTTCCACTTGGCATCGAGGAGGTCACGCGTGTCGCCGTTGGGGATCCGATAGTGTTCGAAGAGCTCGGCACTGCGAGCTGGGAAGAGCTCAAGAAGGACCCGCAGTGTCGCGTAGGTTGCGAGGTCGAGGTTGCCAAGGTGCTCGGGCAAGAGAACGCGGCTGACGCTTGAAGGCGCCCGAAACGGAAGGATCGTGGGATCTTCTGGGGCGGTCTTTGACCGCGGCTGCAAGCCCGACCCGGTGAACGGATGCGCGACGGCGACTGAGTCGGACTCGAGCGCGTACAAGGGCAGCTCTTCCCTCAGCTTGAGCTCGGCCATTCGAAACGGCAGCGCCCTCGGGATAGGTCGCTCAGGCTGGCTTCGAGGCTCTTCATCGTGCGTCGTACGATCGGCATCGCCCGAACTCGGGGGCAGGATCCATGGAGGCGCACTCGGGACGTACTGCGGGCTCGATGAAATGGCGGATGCGGCTTCCGGAAAAAAAACCGGAAGTGGCATCATGGCGATAGGCAGCTCAGCGAACCTGGGAGCTGGCATTCTGGGAGCTGGCATTGCCGGGGCCGCCTCGGGAAGCTCCATGGCGGGGACGGCAGCGCTCGGCAGGAGGAGCTTCGGTGGCGCGATGGGCGTGGCATTCGCTTCGAGTTCGGGAAGCAAGGCTCCGAGCTCCATGGCGAGCCGTGAAGCGACCGCGTCCGCGTCCGACGAGCGACCGAGCAAGCTCACCAACCGCTCGAGACCGGCTGCGAACGCTCGGGCATCGACGAGGGTATGGGCACTCACGTCGCGTCCGGGCAAATGCCGCTTGGCAAAACGTGGGAGGTCACCGTCGGCGCTTCGAATCAACTCGGCCAGACGGTTCGCGGCGCGTCGGCGATCGGGGTCCACTGCCGTCGCTGGGGCGGCCTGCATCGTCCCTTCGAGTTCAGCGAGCGCGCGCGCCAGCGGACTTTGTGGATCGAGGGTCATAGGAGGGTGCGCCGACGGGGCGGCGGGCACATCGTCACGGCGAGAGCACGAGCACGTTGGTCACGCTCGGCACGATCGTCGCGCCGGGCGCATTGGTGCTATTTTGAAGCGAAACACTGGTCAAACGTGTCATCGGCGCGCAGCCGACGATCACCGTGAACGCCCCCGTCAGGTTGCGTTGCGGGCCCATCACCATGCCGGATGCGACGCCCATCGCGACGCCCGCGTTGTCGCCGTTGGTGAGCGGCGCGACGGTCATCATGTTGTGCGCGGGCGCGCAGGTGACGAGCACGTTCGGCACAAAGCCGACGCTCGTCGGGCTCAGCGCGATGTTCGGATACGGGATCGGTATCGGTCCCGCTGGCGTCGGCGTGAGGCACACGTCCGGAAAAGCCATCGACATTCCACCGGCAGATGTTTTTGCGAGCATCGTCTCTTCTCCGTACCTTTCAGCCGATCTTCACTTGTTCGCCATCGAGCTTCGCGAGTACCCGCGCCGCCATGATCGTCGTCTCGCCGCGGATCGCCGCAAGGCTCTCTGCGCGCACATCGAAGACCCCTGCGCGCGTCTGGTCCAAGCCTTCGACAAAGCGGTACGCTTGCTTCGCACGCTGCAAGAGGGTCGTCACGCGCGTCTCGAGTTTTTCCGCGAACAGGCCGACCTTAGCGCCGAAGGTCGCGTCGAGCTCCCGGCCGAAGGCGCGCAATTCTTCGATCGCTACAAGGCCCGACTTCGCGCGAAGTTCGAGCGCATCCGAGGCCAAGGACAGCGTGCCTGCCGCGTGCAACGAGAGGTTCCCCTCAGTGACGAGCTTCGTGTCCGTCGCTCCTTCGAGCACGGCCAAAATGAACACCGTTTCTCCGTCAACCGAGCACAGCACGCGATCGCCAGCCTCCGCGGCCACGAGGCAGCTCTTCGCTCGCCGGGCCACGCGGGCGCTCGCGTTCGCGGACAGCGCGACCGTGAGCTCGGGTGACGCGGACGCCACGGTGCCGTACTCGAGCCGTGGCTCTGCGCTCGGCTGGGCCGGGCGGTCGAGGTTCACCAAGAGCTCGAGGGAGGAGCGCTCCTCGTGCGGCGGCGCATCGAGCTCGGTCGTGATCGCGGCTGTGGCTGTGCCTGCGGATAGCGTCATGGCGCCGGCTCGTTCTCAGCGCGCGGGGGCGCGCTCGCCTCCGTGCTTGGGCTTCCACTCTTCGACCGCGGCGCGTTCGGCGTCATCACCGAGCCAGGTCCCGGTGGGGATGCGGGCTCCGTCGCGTTTTGCGCGGTGAAGCTTCGTGCGAAGCATCGACGCTCCGCTGAAGTCGGTCCCCGAAAGGTCCGCATGCGAAAAGTCCGCGTACGAAAGAACCGCGTTGCCGAACGTCGCACCCGGGAACGCGGCTCCGGCGAGGTAGCTCTCGGTCAGATCGGCGCTCGAGAAGTCCGCGCGCGCGAGCTTCGCGTTCTCGAAAATCGCATTCGGCAGTTTCGCCCCTTTGAAGCGCGCCTTTGCGCCGAAGGCCTCGCCGAAGAGCGCGCGCGCGAGCACGGCGCCGGTAAAATCGCAGCCCTCGACATCGACACCGGTGAAGTTGCACTCGGTCGCATCGCAGTTCGCAAAGCTCGAGCCCGCGACGCTCCCGCGCATGAATTGCGTGCGGAAAAGCTTCACGCCGGCGAACGACCGCGCCCCGAGCTTCGTCTCGACGAAGGTCGTCAAGGTGAGGTTGGCTCCGTCGAGCTTCGCGGTGGAGAGGTCGAGTTTGTAATAGGTCCCGCGGTCGAGGTTCGCGCCCGACAGATCCGCGCCGTCGAGCGACACCTCGATCATGTTGGCGCGGTCGAGGTTCGCGCCCACGAACGAAGCGCCGTCGAGCTTGCACTTCACCCAGTTGGCGATCGGCGCTTCTGCGCGAGTGAAGCTCGCCTTCTCAGCCTCGCACCCCACGAACGTCGCGGCGATGAGCTTGCTGTCCTCGAGGCGCGCGCTGTCGAGCCGGCATTTGTGGAAGGTGGCGAGGTGCAGATCGCTCCCGGTCAGATCGGCGCCGGTAAAATCGCACTCGTTGAAGGTTGACTCCTTGAGGAGGGCCGCGCGCATCGCGGACGGGAACGTGCAACCGTCGAAGAGCGCGCCCGATAAGTCAGCGCCCCCGAGGTCAAGAGCCGTGAGGTCCACTCCTTGCAGCGGCTCGCCGTGGAGCACCTTGTCGAGAAGCTCGTCGCGGGTCACGTGCTCGCTCCTTTGCTCGCCTTGGCATCAAAGCGCGTCCACGCGACGACGGCCTCCGTGAAGCGGGTCTTGTCGTCGCCGACGGCGCCCATAAAATCGGCCCGCGTCAACTGCGCGCCGGTGAAATCAGCGCCGGCGATGCGTGCATTGGTGAGCAGAGCTTCGTTCAAGTTCACCCCGCGGGCCGAGGCGTGATTCAGCGTCGTGCGGATCAGCAGGGCATTCTTGAGGACGGCGCGGTCGAGCTTTGCGTTCGAAGCGTCGCATTCGGAGAGGTCACTCATCGTCATCCTCGCGTTGTGGAAGCGCGCACCTCGGAAGACGGTG
>SHZB01000237.1 GCA_009692485.1 Myxococcales bacterium | reverse complement strand
AGCAGGTCGAGTATCCGAGCGCGAATCGAAGCTGTCAGATCAGCGGCGGTACCATCGCGATGCAGAACTGCGATCAATGACGGCGGCGACGTGACCGGCAGAAGGCACTCGCTCCCGAGCGCGCGCGCGGGCCGGGGCCTTCCGATCGTGATCGCGGTCGCGGTCGTGGCGACGGCGGCGTCGCTGGTGGGCGCGTGCGATGGGGCGAGGCCGGCGAACCCGTTTGTGTTCGATGTCGGCGGCAGCGGCGGCACGCTCGCGGAGGGCGGCGCTAGCGAAGGCGGCGATGCGAGCGGCGGCACTGGTGGCGTCGTCGATCCGACGCTGGGCGGGCCATGCAGCCAGGATGCGCAGTGCGACGACGCCGTCGTGTGCACCTTCGATGGCTGCGACGAAGAGCTCTCGCGCTGTCGCTTCGTTCCCGACGATCAGAGCTGTCAAAACGGCGGATTTTGCGACGGCCTCGAGCTTTGCAAGAACGGGATCGGCTGTATTCCGGGCGAGCCCGTGACTTGCAGCGACGGCGGCGCGTGCACGATCGATCACTGCGACGAGCCCACGAAGAGCTGCGTCAGCGAGCCGCGGGACGTCGACGAAGATGGCGATCCCGACGAGCACTGCGGCGGCGGCGACTGCGACGACCTCGATCCGGGCGCGTCGTCCCTTGCCGCGGAGGTGTGCATCAACGCGGTCGACGACGACTGTGACGGCATCGTCGATGAGCCGAGCTGTGCTTCGCCCGAGCACGACGATTGCTCCGCTCCGCTCGCGCTTACGCAGGCGGGCAGCTATGCCATGAGCACGGTCGCGGCATCGCTCGACTACAGCTCGAGCTGTCCGCTTGCGAATGCCCCGCTCGCCAGTGACGTCGTGGCTGCGCTCTCGCTCCCGGGTGGCGCGGCCGTCGATGTGCAGCTTACGGCGCGCACGAGCTATGCCGATGTCAGCGTCGCCTTGATGGGGCAATGCGCGCAGCCGAACAGCGAGATCGCGTGCAGCGGGAGCTACATGCATCCGACCGGTGAGCGCGTCTCGAAGGTGCGAGCGCGAAGCGTCGGTGCGGGCGCGCCCGTGATTCTCCCGGTGTATGTGACGAGCGCGTACCCGCTGGCAGTGACGCTCAAATACGAGCTCTTGCCTGCGACGCTCGCGCCCACGAATGAGACCTGTGGGACCGCGCTCGCCGTCACGCCCGGCGTGCCCGTCACAGCCGGCATCGTCGGGTCGAAGGCGGATCTCAGCCTCGGCTGCGGAGCGATGACCGGCGAGCTCGTGTATGCGCTCACGCTCACCGAGGCGCACGACGTTCACCTCTACGCATCGAGTCTCGATGGCGACGGCCTCCCCGTGCTCGCGCTGCGAGACCCAGCATGCACGAGCGAGCTCGCGTGCGGCATTGCGCCGAGCGTGAAGCAGAGCGCCCACGTTTTTCGGCATGCGCTCGCGGCGGGCACCTATTACATCGCCGTTGCGGCCACCGCGCCCACCGAGGTCGAGCTCGCGGTTCAGCTCTTGCCGGCGACGCCGCTGCCTCTGGACGAGCTCTGCGCCGATGCTCCGCCGCTCGCTCCCAACAAGACGCTCGCGATCTCGCTCGCCAATCATCAAGACGATACCAAGACGGGGTGCTTTCCAGGCGGCGTCGACGCGGTCTATGCGCTCGCACTCACACAGCCCTCGGATGTCCTCTTGCTTGGGCGATTCGCTGCTGGCGACACGGCCTCGATCGAGCTGGTCAAGTCGGGCTGCACGCCGAACGACGGGCTCGTCTGCGCGAAAGGTTGGCTCTCACCAGCGCGCGCCCAGCTCAGAAATGTGCCGGCGGGTGACTACCGCGTGATCGCCGAGAGCCTCTTCGCGCAGCCGATGGAATTGACGGCGTTGGTGCGCGCGGCGGTGCCGACGACGCTCGTGGCGCTCTCCGACAACTGCAGCGACATCCTCGCGATTCCACCCGCGGGCGGCTTCTTTCAGGGCAACACGGCGAACGCTACGGCTGGGCAGAACGCCGGCTGCGATCAGGGCAATCAACCGCCGGGCGGTGCCCCCGAGCAGCTTCTCCAATTGACCCTCGCGACTGCGCGCCGGGTCGTGCTCGACATGCAGGGCTCGGCCCACGTGACCCTCTTGTCCGTCCGAAAAGGCACCCCATGTCCGGGCGTCGAAGTCCCGAAGGCGTGCGCTGCCGGCTATTACCCGGACCGAAGCTTCCTCGATTTGTCGCTCGGCGCGGGGACCTACACGATTCAGATCGACGGCTTCGCGGGCTCCAGCGGACCCTGGTTTTTGGACGTCTTCGTGGTGACGCCGTGACTCGTTCTGCACGCGAAGGCCGTAGCCGCGCTCGACTGGCTGGAGTAGCAGGCTGGGTCTGACCCGCAGTCGTCGAGCATCGAAATGCTTCACCGAATAGCCACGATCGCCACCGCGACCTATCGGGAGGCAGTGCGCGCGCGCATCCTCATCGGGCTCGCGGGGGTCGCCTTCGCGCTAGCCTTTTATTCCCTCATCGTCGGCGCCTTCACCCTGCGCGAGGCGTCGCGTGTCGTCGCAGATCTTGGAGCGATGACGATCGGCGTCTTCTCGCTTGCCGTCGCCATTTTGATCGGCGCGACGAGCTTGCACCGCGAGCTCGAGCTCAAGACCATCCTGCCGCTCTTGGCCCGGCCCATTCATCGGTACGAGTTTCTGATCGGCAAATATCTCGGGATTCTGCTCGTCGTGCTCGTCTTCATCATGGCGGAGAGCGGCCTCGTCATGATGATGGGCGCCATGCTCGCGGGCCGCTCGATCGGGCTCGTAGTTGGCACCTTCACGGGGCTCCTCGTCGTCGTGTCGCTCGGCGCGTGGCGATTCAAACACGCGCGCACCTTCGGCCCGATCCTGTGGGCAGCAGCGATGATGTTCTCCGGCTTTTTGCTCGCGTCGGTGGCGCGTGGAGATCGCTCGCTGGTGATGGCTTCGTCGACGCTCACGCTCCTCGAGGTCGCGATCGTCGCGGCCATCGCGCTCGTTTTCTCATCGTTCTCGACGCCCTTTCTCTCGTCCCTTTTCACCGTCGGGATCTTTTTTGTCGGCCGCAGCGCAGACACGATGGCGCAGCTTCCGAAGCGAATTTTCGGTGAAACGCTGGTTCTTTGCGCACGCGCCCTCTCGGGGATCATTCCGAATCTTCACGTCTACGTCCCGGCGCGCCCGCTCCTCACTGGTGAGGCTATCGACGCGAACCTGCCTCGCTATCTCGCGATGGCCTCGGTGCAATCGCTCGCCTGGGTAGTCGGACTCATGGCGTTTGCCGCGTTCATCTTTCGCCGACGCGATTTCTCTTGATGGATGGGGCTCGCAGCCGCTCCCATGACCCTCGCGCGCACTCGCTAGCGCCCGCGCTCGCTGCCCTGGTCGTGCGTGCGCTGGTGGTCGTGGCGGTGCTCGCGGTTGCCCTCGGCGTTTGGACCGCGCGCGTCATCGTGGCGGGCGAGTCCGAGCTCGAGCGGAGCACGCGAGCGCTCGAAGCAGGCGACGCTCACGAGGCCGTCGTGTGTGCGAGGCGCGCTGCTCGCTGGTACGCGCCGGGCGCACCGCACGTGTCTTCCGCGTATCGCCGACTCATCGCACTCGCGCGCCAAGCCGAGCTGCACCGCCGCCGTGAGATCGCCCTGCTCGCGTGGAGCGCCGTGCGGTCGGCCGCG
Organism: Myxococcales bacterium; assembly: GCA_009692485.1. Taxonomy (GTDB): domain Bacteria; phylum Myxococcota_A; class Polyangia; order Polyangiales; family Polyangiaceae; genus SYFR01. The sequence goes on along the minus strand of SHZB01000237.1, from coordinate 2,740 downwards.
CTCGAGACGCGGTGGCTCGTGACTCCCCATCACGCCGACCTCGCCTTGGCCGAGCTCGAGATCGCCCGCATCAACGCGCTGCCGGTGCACGACCGTGGTCCGCTCGCGGATTCGCGGGTGCGCGCCGAGCTCGAGGCCATGCGACGACACGAGCCGCCGCGTGCCGGGTGGGTGGTGGCCCTCGTCGGTGGGCTCGCTACGATGGCGACGGCGCTCGTCTTGTTCGCGAAGAGCGCGGCTTCGGCCGGTGGGCGCATCGAGCTGCGGCGCGGTTGGAAGCACTTGCTCGCGGCTGCACTTGGCGCGACGGCGTGGCTAGTCGCCCTCTGGCAGGCATGACCATGCAATCGGTGGCGCGAGGAGTGCGATGTTCGAGTTGAAGGATGCGCGCGGACATTCGCTGGCGCGAGGAGTGCGATGTTCGAGCTGAGCGATGCGCGCGGACACTCGCTCGGGCTCCCGCGCGAACCCTTGCGTCTCGTCTCCCTCGTGCCGAGCGACACCTATTCGCTGCTCGAGCTTGGCGCGCGCTCGCGGCTCATCGGGCGCACCGCGTACTGTGTAGAGCCCGCTCTGCTCGTGCACGACATCGAGATCGTTGGCGGCACGAAAGACGCCGATGTCGAGCGCATCATCGAGCTCCGCCCCGAGCTGGTCATTGCCAATTTGGAAGAGAACCGCAAAGTGGATATCGAGCGGCTCGAGGCAGCGGGCGTGGCCGTGTACGTGTCCTTTCCGTGCACCGTCCGGGCGGGCCTCGACCATGTCGCGACGCTCGCGGCGCTCATGCCATCCATCGAGACTGCGGCAGTGCTTGCCCACGCGCGCGACCTCTTTGCGGCTCAGCCGCCATTGCCCATTATCCCGAAGCAAGTCTTCGTGCCGATCTGGATGGACCCGCTCATGACCGTGAACAGCGGCACGTTCATTTCGGATGTCGTGGAGCTTGCGGGCGGCTGTAACGTCTTTGGCGCTCGGCAGCGTCGTTACCCATTGGCCGCAGATCTCGGGACGCGCGAGGCGATAGCGGAAGAACTGCTTGCCGGCCGCGACGTGCGTTATCCGCGCGTGACCCTCGCCGAGGTCCTCGAGCGTCAGCCGGAGATTGCGCTATTGCCCAATGAGCCACACGAATTTTCGGCCCGCGATGCAGCCGTATTTCAGCGGCTATTGCCTAGTCTGAGGGTCGAGATGTGCGACGGTCGCGATCTCATGTGGCCGGGCCTCCGAGCCCTTCGCGGGCTCGAGCGCATCCGTCGGCTCATTGCCTATTCCGATATCGCGTAGTCGCAGCTTGGCGACTCGGTCGCGAGGCAGTGATGCGTGCTCGGATGTGAGAGGTAATAAATGTCCGTGCCGTCGGACTGAAAGAAGCGCGCGACGAGGTTCGTGAGATAGCTGCCGTGGTCGAACGATTGGCATGGCTCGCCGTTCACGAAGGTGTGCTCGCCCTGCGGCACCGTGTAGGCGTCGAGCAACGCCGTGAGTCGCCCCGCGGGCGCTGCGCGTGGCACATAGGCCGTCGCGTCGGGCGCGTAGGGCACGCCCGCGAGTCGAGGGCTCCACACCTCTGCGAGCGGGAGCGCACGCGCAGAGCCGGTGAGGCGCGCGAGCCGATGGGGCACGGCCGCCGCCTGCTCGAAATAGCGCTGCTTGCCTTCGTCGAGATCGTCCGCGTCGTAGAGGGCCTCGTCGCACCTTTCTTGACCGAGCGCGTTCGGGACGCACACTCCGGCGGTCGTGTCGCAGTGCGTATCCGAGTAGCAAAGGCGCGTCGGGCTCGCCTCGGTCTCCGCGCTGCACCCGGTCGGCAAGCAGGCGAACAGCGCGCCATTCTTGTCCGTGAAAGTCGCGTCCGCCGCGGCGGCATTTTGGCTCGCGGCGCACTCGCTCGTGGCCGGATGTCGCGCGAGCTTGGCGATCCCTTCGACGACGTGGTTGTCGATCAGATCGCGGTTGGGAGTGCGCCCACCGAGCGCCGCAAACAGCGGCTCGGGCGTCACATAGTCGAGATAGTCGGGGTACAGCGCGGCCTGGTCGGGTCGCAAAAACGGCACCGCGCCCGTCGCCCGCGCGAAGGCGATCCCCGAGTTGAGCGGCACGTTCATGTCGCCGATGGTGTTCAGCGTAAGGACCGCGTGCGGCGCGATCGGCACGCCGAAGGGATCGGTCATTTTCTTCAGCGCGTAATACGGCGCAAAGTTGATCGGATCTCCCGGCTCGAGCGCGGCCTGTGCAAGTCCGATGAAGCGGCGCAACGATGGCGTCTGCCGGATGATGCCGTAGCCGTCCCCGGGTGCCGTCAACACGGTGCCCGCGCCAAAAAACTGCCCCTGAAATGTGGCGCAGGTCGCGTGTTCGCAGCTCGCCGTCTCGGCCCCGTTGGAGGCCCCTTCGATGACGCGCCCGGTGCCCCACGCGCTGACCGAATGCACGAGGGCCGTATCCGGCAGCAGCTCGCAGCCGTCGTAGCTCTTCACGCGGTGCTTGTGCTGCCAGAAGGAGACGCTCACCCGATCGCCTAAGCTCGTCGGCAGCCCGACGCGAAAGCGATGCTTGTCATCGACGCTCGCGCAGCGCACTTCGCCGTTGTCGAGGTTTCGCACCAGCACCGTCGTGTCCGCCACGCTCGACGGCTCGAGGCACTCGATCTCGACTTCGCCGGTGCCGTTCACGTCGGGCAGGATGTAGCGCAGGCTCAGCTGCCCCTCGCCGCACACCGTGCAGCGATCGTCGTCCT
>SHZB01000017.1 GCA_009692485.1 Myxococcales bacterium | reverse complement strand
GCGTCGCAGGCGCAAGCGAGGCCCCGAGGTTGAAGACCACATAGTCCGCGACGACGTTCTCGAGCTGCCGCGTCCAGTGCCGCTCCCGCGTCGTGCGCTTCGGGGCGACGGCCCACGCATCGTAGGCAGACGGCAAGAGGCTGAGCCCGGGCACGCTCGTCGGCATGAGCTCGAGGACCTCGTCGTTCGGGCCTTCTACCCGCAGCGCCGGTCGAGGGGAGCCGAGCATCGTGTGAAGGTTTGCCCCCGACGGGTCCGCGTCGCAGAGCACGACGTTGCGGCCGAGCTGCGCGAGGTAGACGGCAAGGTTCGCGCTGAGCAGCGATTTTCCGACGCCGGCCCGCCCGCCCCCGACTGCGATGACGTGTCGCGCGCGCCCACCCCGCTGCTCGCCCGTCAAGAGCGCAGCAGGCGTCAGGATGCTCGAGTCGTCGTCACCAAATTCGGCCATCGGGGGCACTGTACACAAGCGGTGTCTTGCGGTACGCCCCCCCGTCGTGGCGACCGTCCGTCCCTTCTCGGCCTTGCGTCCTCCTTCTGCCCTCGTGGAGCGCGTCGCGTCGCCGCCCTACGACGTGATCTCCACGGCCGAGGCACGCGAGCTCGCGAGCGGGAACCTCGACAGTTTTCTCTACGTCTCGCGCCCCGAGATCGCGCTCGCGGAGGGCACGGACGAGCACGCGAGTGAGGTCTACGCCGAGGGCAAGAGGCAGCTCTTGCACTTCGTCGAGCGCGGCGCCTTGTTGCGCGACGCGGAGCCGCACTTGTACGTCTACGCGCAGCGCATGGGCGAGCATCGGCAGGTCGGCGTCGTCTGTTGCGTCTCGGTCGCAGAGTACGTGGCCGACACCATCAAGAAGCATGAGAAGACCCGCCCCGACAAAGAGGACGACCGCACGCGGCACATCGACACCCTCGACGCGCACGATGAGCCGGTGTTCTTGAGCTACCGCGCAAATGCCTTAGTGGATGCCGCGGTGGCGCGCGCGATGGCCGCCCCGCCAGAATACGATTTTGCGACCGAGGACGCCGTGCATCATCGCCTTTGGGTCGTTCCGGCAGACGAGTCGCGTGCCATCTCCGCGCTCTTCGCCCGCGAGGTCGACGTGATGTACGTGGCAGACGGTCATCACCGCAGCGCTGCGGCCGCCCGGGTCCACGCGGCGCGACGAGGCGACGGCGGCGAGCACGACGTATTTCTGGCCGTGATCTTCCCGCACGATCAGATGAACATCCTGCCCTACAACCGGGTCGTCACTGATCGCCAGGGCCGCGACCCCACGCAGCTCCTCGCCGCCCTGCGAGAGCGCTTCGACGTCGAGCCCACGGACTACGCCGCCCCAAAAGAGCGAGGCAGTTTTGGCGTATTTCTCGGCGAATCCTGGTATCGCGCCCGCCCGCGGCAGGTCCTTGGCAGCGATCCGGTGAGCCTGCTCGACTGCCATATTTGCCAAGAGCAGATCTTGGCGCCGATCTTTGGCATCGACGATCCACGGCGCGACGCGAGCATTGATTTCGTCGGTGGGATCCGAGGTCAGGCGGAGCTCGAGCGGCGCGTCCGTGACGGCAAGGCGTCCATTGCCATTTATCTCTACCCCACGAGCATGGCCGACGTCATGGCCGTGAGCGACGCCGGGCTCATCATGCCGCCGAAGAGCACCTGGTTCGAGCCCAAGCTCAAGAGTGGCCTCTTCGTGCACACGTTTTGAGACTGTGCCTATTGGCCAATTGAGACTGTGCCAATTGGCCTATTGAGACTGTGCCAATTGGCCAATTGCGCGCCAATTGCCCACGCCAATTGCCCATACCAATTGCCCATACCAATTGCCCAATAGCGAAATGCCCGCCAATGCCTGACGATCTCCGCCGCGTCTCCGCCCACGAGGGTGCCGCCCTGCTCTTGGAGGGGTATGCCTACCTCGATGTCCGCACCGAAGAAGAATACGCGGCCGGGCATCCGACCGGGGCATTCAACGTTCCGTTCATGCACTCGGGCGCGGGGCGCTACGTCCCGAACCCAGAGTTCTCCGCGGTTGTCGCCGCGGCCTTCCCCAAGGACGCGAAGCTCGTCGTCGGCTGCGCCGCTGGGGGCCGCTCGCTGAAGGCGGCGCAAGCCCTGATGGCAGCCGGTCACACCCAGGTCGTCGATCTGCGCCCCGGCTACGGAGGCGTGAAAAATGCATTTGGACAATTGGTCGAGCCCGGTTGGAGAGCGGCCGAGCTGCCCATCGAGACGGTCACCGCGGGCCGCAGCTATCCAGAGCTTCGCGTGCTCGCGAGCGGCTGAGCGTCCGGACTCAGTTCGCGACCGGACTCAATTCGCGGCCGGATCCGTGGGCGCGGGACCGGGTGGCGCCGCGACGGGGGTCGTGCCCGCGCGGTAGTCGTGGGCCGCGTTGCGAACGAGCTCCCAATCGCGCGAGAGGCGGCGTGCGTCGGCTTCGAGCAGCGCCGTGAAAGCGGAGAGCCCCCAGATTCCGTTGGGGCGAACCCTTAGCGAATAGCGAGTCCCGCGCGCCGTGACGACGGTGGCACGCTCGCCGCTCCGCTCGACGTGATCGATGCCGGAGAGGTCGCGCCGCAGCTGCCGGAGCCACCCGCGTTCTTGGGCGAGATGCACCCAGAGGGCCGGTGGAGCGACGGGAGCCGCGAGGTGCTCGTAGCGGGCGAGCTCACGGGTCCGCGCGCTCTCGGGGAAGTCCGCGCGCACCGCCTCGACGATCTGCCGAGCGACACCGTGGAGCGTGAACAATGCATGGGCCGCCGCCTCCTCGAGATAGGGGAACACGTCTTCCGGCTCGTCGTGGCTGAGCGAGTGGGCGATCCGTCGGTACGCGCCCTCGGGCGTCGTGTCGGGAGGAAAGCGCGCTGCAAACGTGAGCGCGGCAAATCCAGCGCCACCAACCGTCAAGCAGGCGAGGGCAGTCACCACCGCGCGCCGAGAGATCCTCATTCGCACTCCACGCCTGTTCGCACTCCACGTCTTTTGCCACACGAAGCTCCGCCTTGTCATCTGCCGCACGCCGGGAGAGGGATCGAACCATGCTCGAGGCTCAGCGCGTCTTCGTCGTCGTGCCCGCATACAACGAGGCCGCGCGGATCAGGGAGGTGCTCGTCACGATGCCGAGCTTCGTCGATGGCATCATCGTGGTCGATGACGCGAGCCTCGACGCTACCGCGCGTGAAGCACACGCCGCCTCTGCCGCGCGTCTCGTAGAAATCATCACGCTGCCCACGAATGGCGGAGTCGGCGCGGCGATCGTGCGTGGGTACCGCGAGGCGTTAGCGCTCGGTGCGGACGTCGTCGCGGTGATGGCGGGCGATGGTCAGATGGACCCGAACGATCTCCACGCCGTGGTAGCGCCGATCGTTCAGGCGCGCGCGGACTACGTAAAAGGCAATCGCCTGCGGCACCCCGAGGTGTGGCGCTCGATGCCGACAGAACGCCTGCTCGGCTCGCTCGTGCTCTCGACCTTGACGGCCATCAGCATCGGCCAGCCACTTGGGGATAGCCAATGCGGCTATACGGCAATTGCGCGTCCCTTGCTGCTTCGTCTCGATCTCTCGGCGCTCTGGCCCCGCTACGGCTACCCGAACGATCTGCTCGGCGCGGTTCGGGCCGCCGGCGGTCGCATCCTCGAGGTCACGGTGAGGCCCGTGTACCGAGGCGAGCAGAGCGGAATGCGCGTCTGGCATGCGGCGCTCATCGTGCTCTTGATCGGGCGCGTCACCTGGCGCAGGGTTGCCGTCGGCCATGCTGCGAGTCGAGCGACACCTCACCACTGAGCTCATCCTCATCGACCGCCCCGCTCAGAGCCACGCGCTCTCGGGCGCGCTCGTCCTCGAGCTCGTGCGCGTCATCGAAGCTGCGGCGATGGATGAGGCCGTACGGGTCATCGTGCTCGGCTCCACCGGGCAGCGCGTGTTCGTGGCCGGCGGCGATCTGCGCGAGCTCGCGGAGCTACCCATGGACGCGCGCGGTGCGGACGGCGTGCTCGAGCTCGGACGCTTGGCGGCGGTCGTCGAGCAGGCGTCGGTGCCGGTCGTCGCGGCCGTTTCCGGGGTCGCACTCGGCGGCGGCGCCGAGCTCATGCTCGCCTGCGATCTCGCGGTTATCGATGCGGGCGCAAGCGTTCGCTTCGTCCACAAAAACATGGGGCTCGTGCCGGCGTGGGGCGGCACGACGCGGCTCATCGAGCGGGTTGGCAGCATGCGCGCGGCCGAGCTGTTGCTGACGGGGCGAGCCGTCGATGCCGAAGAGGCGGTGGCGATCGGGCTCGTCAGTCGGTCGGCCCCAGCGGGTCAGGCCACAGCTGCGGCGCTCGCCTTCGCAGAAGAGCTCGCCACCTCCGAGCGCGCAGTGCTCGTGCGGCTCAAGCGCTCCATCCGCGTGTCGCGCGACGCTGCTCGCGGCGCCGCCATCCGGGCGGAAGCAGAAGTCTTCAAGGAGGCGTGGGGCTCCACGGAACACCGCGCAGCCTTCGCGGCCCGCGTGCGCTGATTGGCTAATAGCGCCAGACTTGGCATTAGCGCTTCGTGCGCGTGGTCGTGCGCTCGAGCGCGATCTTCTCGGCGTGCGCGATGATCTGAGCGGCGATGTCGACCTCGGTCACCTCTTCGATGCCCTCGAGACCAGGGGACGAGTTGACCTCGAGCACGATCGGTTCCCCGCGCGCGCTGAGCATGTCGACGCCCGCGACGTCGAGTCCGAGGACCTTCGCGGCGCGCTCCGCCGTGCTACGAAAACGGCGCGACAAGGTGACCTCTTTGCCGGTCCCGCCGCGGTGCAGATTCGAGCGAAACTCCCCTTTTTGCGCCGTCCGCTGCATCGCCGCGATGACCTTGCCGCCGACGACGAAGGCGCGCACGTCGCGACCGCGTGCCTCGCGCACGAACTCTTGCAAGATGATCGAGTGGCCCATCGCGCACAAGGTCTCGACCAGCGCGAAGAGCGCCTGCCGCGTCTCGGCCAACATCGTGCCGACCCCGTGCGTGCCGTTGTGAAGCTTCACGATCGCGGGCGTCCCGCCGATCTGCTCCACCGTTCGTTCGAGGCCCGTGAGCGAGCGGGTGGAGATCGTCCGCGGCACTCGCACCCGCGCGCGGCCAAGCACCTCGAGCGAACGAACCTTGTCGCGTGACAGGGCGATCGAGTCCGCGCCGTTCAGGATCTTGCAGCCCGCCTCCTCGAGCCCGCGAACCACCGACACCCCGAACGCGGTGATGCTCGCGCCGATCCGCGGCACGACCACGTGCGGCAACCCCAGCGGCTCGCCTGCATAGAGCACGCTCGCCTTATTTCCCAGCACCGCGAGCTGAAGCTCCATCGGATCGCAGAGCGTGACCGCGTGCCCCCGCGCCCGCGCCGAGCGAATCAGCCGCGCGGTCGAATAGAGCGTGCCGCTGCGAGACAGCACCATGAGCCGCATTCCGCGAGTCTAGTGCTGCCGCCCGCGCGCATCACCGAAAACACGCCACCCGCCCCGACCCGCGAAGCCCTCCGGAGCATGGCTGGCCTGGACTGCGCCAATTGCTTCGTGTACGAACCTTTGGCGTACGATCCAATTTGCTGCGTGCCCGCACGCACCGAGGACAGAGAGAACAACCATGTGGCAGCCATTCACAGAAGAGCACGCGCAATTTCGTAAACTCGTTCGCGACTTTGCCGAGAAAGAGCTCGCGCCGCACGCGGAAGAGTGGGAATTGTCCGGCTGCTTTCCCGGCCACGTCTTCAAGCGCGCGGGCGAGCTCGGCATTCACGGCGCGCACTATCCCGTGGAGCACGGCGGCAGCGGCGGCGACTATTGGTACAGCGTCGTCAAGGCGGAAGAGTATCCGCGCTGCCGGTCCGCGGGCGTGACGATGGGCCTGCTCGTGCAAAGCGACATGGCGACGCCGTGCATCAGCGAGCTCGGCACGAAGGAGCAGATTGAAGAGTTTCTGGTGCCGGCGCTCCTCGGCGACAAGATCGTGGCGCTCGCCATCAGCGAGCCCGCGGCCGGCAGCGACGTGGCGGGGATCCGGACGGTCGCGCGGAAGGATGGCGACGACTACGTGATCGACGGGCAGAAGACCTTCATCACGAACGGTACGCGTGCGGACTTCGTGACGCTGCTCGCGAAGACCGATCCGTCGCGCGGGGCACACGGCTGCAGCTTCTTCCTCGTGCCGACCAGCACGAAGGGCTTCACCGTGTCGCGCAAGCTGGACAAGATCGGCAATCGCTCGAGCGACACCGCGGAGCTGTTCTTCGAGAACATGCGCGTGCCGGCGCGCTACCTCCTCGGAGAAGAGAACCACGGCTTCATGTACCTGATGCAAAACTTCCAGTCCGAGCGCCTCATCGGCAGCGTCAGCGCGCTCATGGGCGCCTACTACATGGTCTTGCTCTCCGAACAATACGCCCGCGACCGCCAAGCCTTTGGCAAGCCCATCTTGCAGCGCGAGCTGTGGAAGCACCGCTTCGTCGATATGCACATCAAGATCGAGAGCGCGCGCGCGTTCGTCTACAAATGCGTCGATCACTTCAATCACGATCGCTACGTCGAAAAGGGCCCCATCAGCCTCGAGACCGTGAAGATCATCAGCATGGCGAAGGTGCTGGTCGGCGACATCGTCAGCGACGTGATGGATACCTGCCTCCAAGTCCACGGCGGCTGGGGCTACATCGAAGAATTTCCCATCGCGCGGGCGTGGCGCGACAGCCGGCTCTTCCGCATCGGCGGCGGCACCAGCGAGACGATGCGCTACTACATTGCCAAAATGCTCGGCTACTGAGCGCTCAGATACATACCTTCGTCCGTTCGTCGCACGCGCGGCTGGCGCAGTCGCTGTTCTTGAAGCAACCCTTGCCGGCTGCGCACCGCACCGCGCAGCTGCTCGGCGGACCACCGCAATCGAGGTCGGTCTCGCCGCCGTCTTTCTTGGCGTTGTTGCACGCGAGCGGCTTGCCGCAGCCGTCGTCGGCCCCGAACCCGCACGTGAGCCCCGAGGCCGCGCAGGTCGTCGGTTTGCACCCACAAAACCCGTCGACTCCAGAGCCGCCGCAAGTCTCGGGCGGCGTGCACGCGGCGTCTTCGAGGCAGCCCACGCAGGCGCCGTCGCCGTCGCAGATCGCGCCGCCATCTTCGTTGCAGATTTTCCCAACGGAGAGCGGCGGGTTCGAGGCCGCGCCCGCGTCACACAGGTCCTCGGTGCACGTCGCGCCGTCGATCGGCAGATCTGCGTCATCGATCTCGGCCGTCGCCTCGTCCGCGTGACACACGACGCGGGTGCAGTCGCCCGCGACGGCAAGCTCTTTGGGCACCGTGGCCTCGAGCGGCACCAGCAGGCAAAAGCCGTCCGGGCAGGTATCGGCCGTGCACGGGTTCTCGTCGTTGCAGTTCGCGTCCGAGAGGCACGGCGGTCCACCGCCTTTCGGCTCCTCGATCAAGTGCGCGGCGTCGATCCCGGCGAGCTGGTTGCAAGCGGACGCGGACACGATCACCCCGAGACCTGCAAACACAATTCGCGGCAGTGCCAATTGCCTGAATGCCAATCGCGGCAGTGCCAATTGCCTGAGTGCCAATCGCGTAAGTGCCAATTGCCTGAGTGCCAATCGCGGCAGTGCCAATTGCCTGAGTGCCAATCGCGTAAGTGCCAATTGCCTGAGTGCCAATCGCGCAAGCGCCATCTGCATCACCAGCGGGCTCGCAGTGTTGCCGTGACCTGGCCGGTGGCGAGCACGGGGGCGAGCTTGAAATCCCACGTCGTCCTTGATTTCTCAAGGGCGCTTGCGCGGCTTGGGGCTGTGAAGAACGTGATCGTGCCGCCCGTGAGCAGCGCCGAGCCGGCCACGATGAGCCCGGTGGCGGCGTTGCCAGCGGAGAGCGCCTCTTCGCGCAGCACGACGCCCTGTGCGCTGCACTGATTCGTGTCGTTGGGCAAGCAGTGCGAAAAGGACTCTTCGTTCTTCGACAACGCCGCAGCGCCGAGACCGAAGCCGACGCCGAGCCCGATCGCACCGGCGCCCCCGAGGACCAGCGCGACCACTCGCTGAACGCCGAGACCCGGGTCGGGCGCGGCCGCGATCGGCGCGTCGGCGAGCGACGGGATCTTCACGTGGTACGTCGGGGCGCCCTCGATCACCGTGATCTTGGTGGACCACGGGAGCTTGCCGGGGGCCTCCGCCGCGATGCGGTGCTCGCCAGGATCGATCGGCAACGCGGAGCCGAAGATCGCGACCCCCACCTCGGTTCCGTCGCGCAGGATGCGCAGGCCAGGCGCGCGTTTCGACGCCGCGGGTCCGAGCAGGACAAGTCGTGAGAGGCGTGGCTCGAGCGCGTCGGCACGTTCCCGCGCGATCGTCTCGCGCTTCTCGTTGCCTGCGCGTCGGGCGCGGACCTCGGCGTCGCGATAATTCGTCCAGGCGCTCGCGGTCTTGCCGATCTCTTGATAGCAACTGGCGAGGTTGAGCTGCGTGCCGGGCTGCGGATCGAGGCGCATGCTCTCGGCGAGCTTCGGGCACGCTCGGCCAAAGTCGCGCTTCGCGATCAGCGCGCGCGCCTCATCGAACAACGCCTGCGCCGCCGCGTGATCCGCGCTCTCGACCGCACCGCTCTCGGTCGCAACGTCTTTGTCCGCAGCGTCCTCGGTCGCGTGAAGTGGGAGCGGCGCGCCGGCGATCGTGGAGCACGCGAATATGGCGAGCAGGTGCTTCTTGACGATCATCGCACCAAAGCCCGTGTGTTCATCACAGCCGCTCGCTGAAGGGATCGGCCTCAGCCGGTTTCGGTTTTGACTCGGGCTGTGGCTCTGGTGGCGCAGCCTCGACCGGGACGACGGGTATCGCGGTCGTGCTCGGCGCCTTCGCTTTCAGCGATTTCCGACGGACGCCCCCGCGCGCGGGTATGTCCGTGCCCGCGCTCGCCGAGGACATCTCGATCGCCGCTGGCTGCGCGGTCGCCGAGGGCATCGCGAGCGCCGAGGACACCGCGATCGCCGAAGGCTGCACGCTCGCCGTGTCCGCCACGATCACCGCCGCTCGCTCCCGCGCGGGCGTCGCCGTGAGCTGAGTCGTTTCCGTCGTGCGCCCCGCGACCTTGCTGCCGACGATGGCGATCACCACGCCTGCTGCGACGGCCGCGACCGCCATCAGCCAGGTGCGATCCCGACGCCTTGGCGCGGCGACGCGCTCGCTCGGAAACTGCGACGGCGATGGCTCCGCGAGTCCCCCCGCGAGCGTGGGCTCCGACGGGTGATCGCGGTCCGTGACCTGCTCGTCGACGCTCGCCGGCAGCGATTGCGCGGCCGCGCGCGCAGGCGGAACGTGAATCGAGCTCGCGTGTTGTCCGCTACGCGACATGCTGGCGTGGGACAGCGACGTCGGCGCCTCGTCGTGCTCGTCGTGCTCGTCGTGCTCGTCGTGCTCGTCGTGCGCGTCGTTCGGTCCGCCGCCGACGGCACGGAGCGCGCGCAGCGAAGGGACGGAACCACCCGCGCCGCCCCACGAGCTGCGCACCGCGAGCGCAACGTCGATACGCGGCTCCGGCATGCTCATCGTGGCGAAGCTCACCGGCGCGAGGCGGCTGAAGGCGATGGCCATCTCGCGCGCGCTGCGAAACCGCTGGTCGGGGTTTCGTGCGAGTGCCCGTGCGAAGAACAGGTCGGTCTCCGGCGGAAGATCCGGCGCCAGGGCGAGCGCGCTCGGTGCGGTGGACGTACAAATGAGCGCGATGAGGTCCGTCGCCGCGGCAGCATTGAAAGGCAGCTGACCCGTGAGTGCGCGAAAGAGGATCACCCCAAGCGACCAGAGATCCGCGCGGTGATCCACGTCGCTCGCTCCGCGCGCTTGCTCGGGTGCCATGAACTGCGGAGTGCCGAGGATCGCGCCGACCTTGGTGTGGCCATCGAGCGCGAAGGACTCGTCATTCGGCTCGTCGATCTCGACCAGCGGCGTGTCCGTCTTCGCCACGCCGAAGTCGAGCACCTTGGCGATCTCTTCGTCGCGACCGTGCACGAGGAAGATGTTCCCGGGCTTGAGATCGCGATGCACGATTCCGGCTGCGTGAGCCACGCTGAGGCCTTTGGCCGCATGCACGAGGATGCGCCCCGCGGCCTCGAGCGTCAGCCGCCGCTGGACCTGAAGTCGCCGGCGCAAATCTTCGCCTTGGAGCAGTTCCATCACGATGAACGGCACCTCGAGATCGAGGCCGTAATCGAAAATCTGGATGACGTGCGGGCTCTGGAGCTGAGCAATCGCCATCGCCTCTCGCTCGAAGCGCGCATGCGCGGCGGTGCCGGTCGCGTTGGCGACGAGCAGCTTGAGCGCGACGCTGCGACGAAGCTTCTCGTCGTGGCCAGCCCACACCGAGCCCATTCCGCCACGCGCAATTTCGGCCTCCAGCCGGTACCGTCCGCCGATGACGTCCCCCTCGGCGTGCGTGGCCATGATTCACCCGGGAGCCTACGTGCCGCCGCGATCTGGCGCAAGTCCGCGAGCCACGCTCCGCTTGCCGCGAAGGGCCTGGAGCTTGTGCGACGACATGTGTCCGTCCAATATGGCGCCGCATGCAATCGCGTGTCGTCATCGTTGGTACCGGGACGAACGTGGGCAAGACTCACGTCGCGGCCGCGCTCATCCGAGCCCTCGTGAGCCGGCGTCGCGGTGTCGTCGTGGGCAAACCGGTCGAGAGCGGCGTGACCGATGAGCACGCGAGCGACTCCGCGCTGCTCACCGATGCAGCCGGCGCGCCGCAAGTCGGGCCGCTCTATTCGTTCGCGAAACCGGTGTCGCCGCATCGGGCCGCGCGCAAAGCCGGCGTCGTCATCGACGTTGGCAATATCGTCCTTTGGGTCGCGGCGCTCGGCGGCGAGCTTGCCGTGATCGAGACCGCCGGAGGCCTCCATAGCCCGCTGTCGGAGATCGCGACGAACCTCGAATTGGTGCGCGCGCTCGAGCCTACGGCGCTCATCTTGGTCGGGGCCGACAGGCTCGGCACTCTCCACGACGTGCGTGGCTGCATGCTCGCGCTCGGCCCGCTAGCGGCGCGCACCGTGGTCGTGTTGAGCGCGCCCGAGCAAGTGGACCAATCGAGCGGCACGAACGCCTCAGAGCTCATCGGCCTCGGCTGGACCGAGCTCGCGATCACGTTTCCTCGCGCGGACCAGGCTAGCGCTGGCACCACGCTCGCCGCGCGCTTTCTCGCCGATGGCATCGAGCCGTGGCTCCCGCCGCCAGCGCCACACGACGACCTGCTCCCGGGCGTATCGCGAATCTCCCCGCCACCCATCACGCTCAGGACTCCGCAACCCTCATGAGAGACGTCGCTCGCTCGCGTCACCGCAGCCCTATTCCGCGTCGCGTCGGCGCCGGCCTCGCCGCTGGCCTCGCGGCTGCCATGCTCGTCTTGCCCGTCCACGCGGGGGACGTGAACGTGTCCGACGCCGCCTCGCTCGTCACCGCGATCGGGGCGGCCAAGGCCGGCGACACGATCATCCTTGCCAATGGCGACTACGCCTTGAGCGGAGTCTCGTGCTCCGCGAGCGGCACCGAGTTGGCCCCCATTGTGGTCAAGGGCGCGACTCCGCTCGGCGCGCACATCAGCTTCGATGCACTCGAGGGCTTCAAGGTAGCGGGCGCCCACTGGCACTTTGAGGGCCTCGACATCTCCGGCGTCTGTGCCGTTGATGACAACTGCGAGCACGCCTTCCACGTCGTCGGCAAGGCCGTCGGGTTTCGCCTTCGCTCGAGCCGGGTCCGCGACTTCAATGCTCAGCTAAAGGTCAATGCCGCGCAGAACGGAAATGGCTGGGACAGCCCCGACGGCGGCGTCGTCGAATACTGCGATATCGGTGACACGAAGCCGCGCGTAACTGGCAATCCGGTCTCGAAGCTCAATATCAACAACGCGAATGACTGGGTCGTTCGCGGCAGCGTCATTCACGACTTTCACAAGAATGGCGGCAACGGCGTGAGCTACGGGGCCTTCATGAAAGGCGGCGGTCACGGCGGCCTCTTCGAGCGGAATCTCGTCCTGTGCAGCCAAGACGTCGCGACCGGTGGCACGCGGCTCGGGCTGTCGTTCGGCGGCGGCGGCACCGGCAACCAATTCTGCGCGCCAGCCTACGACGCCAACGTCCCGTGCAGCATCGAGCATGATGGCGGCACCCTGCGTAACAACCTGATCATGGCGTGCTCGGACGTCGGCGTGTACGTGAATCGCGGCAAAAACACGCGGCTTTTGCACAACACGATCATCAACACGGCGGGCGTCGACTACCGCTTTGACACCTCGAGCGGCGCTTCCGTCAACAACCTCACGATGGGAAAGATCCGCGACCGCGATGGCGCGACGCACACGAGCACGGGCGACCTCACCGAGCAGCCGCTGTCCTTCTTCACCGCGCTGTATGCCAATCCAAGCGCGCTCGACTTTGCCGTCGTCGGCGATGCCGCCGGACTCGCCGTGGGAGCATCGAGCCCCGACGTGACGGACGACTACTGCGCACGCCCAAGGCCCAATGCCAACCTGGCGATCGGCGCGCTCGAGCACTCGCTTGGGGACTGCAAAGTGTTTCCGCCCCCGCAAGCGGTGCCTTCGGGAGCGGGCGGCGCAGGCGGCGCTGATGGCAATAGCGGCGCGGGCGGCGCTCATGGCAATAGCGGCGCAGGCGGCAATGGCCTTGGTGCGACCGCGGTAGGCTCCGGCGCTGGCGGCAACGGCGCTGGCGGCAACGGCGCTGCCGACAACGGTGCTGGCGACAACGGCGCTGGCAGCGGCTGCGGCTGTCGTATCGAGTCGCGCTCGCGTCCTCGGCACGGCGCCCTCCTCGCGGCGCTCTTGGCGGCAATTTTTCTCGCGCGCTCTCGGCGTGTCCGCGATGAGCGACGCGCACGGCACTGCGTTGCCACACGTTTGATGCTTTAGCGATTAGCGTTCGCGGCCATGTTGGTGATGAAGTTTGGCGGCAGCTCGGTCGCGAGCCGGGCGCAGATCGAGAAGGTGCTGGCGTCGGCCCGAGCACCACGGCACGGTCATCGCCGAGGGCACCATCGACGCGAATCGTTCGGTGACGAATATTGCCTATAAAGAAAAGCAACTCGTCCTCACGATCAGCTCGACCTTGATGGTCGCACCATCGTCGCCGTCGTCGGCCAGCACCTCGCGGCGCGTGCCGGGCTCGGCGCCGAGATCCTCCGAGCGGTCGCGCAGGCCGGCGTCAACGTCGAGATGGTCAGCTACGCGAGCGCCGCCATCAACCTGTCGATCGTGATCGCCGACGACGACGTAGGCCGCGCCGTCTCTGTGTGCTTCACCGCGAGCTGTTCGAGAGGGATTGACCGACAAAGGCGCGCGCGGAACGGGCCGTCCCCGAGCCGTCCCCGAGCCGTCTCCGAGCCGTCCCCGTTCCGGCCGGCCAATGCCAATGCCGTCACGCCAGTTCCGTCACGCCCGTTGCGTCTACCGGCGTCGCCGCGAGGGTGCTAGCACCGCCCTCGTAGCCATTCTGCTGAAGGTAACCAACATGAAGAAGCTCACCCTCAGGCACGAATTGAATTGTTCGGTAGACAACTTCTGGCGGGTCTTCTTCGACAAGGACTTCAACACCAGCCTATTCACGAAAGAGCTGCGATTTCCGGCGTATTCCATCCTCGATCAGACCGAGAAGCCGACCGGTGAGATCACGCGGCGCGTGAGCGGTCAGCCGAAGATGAACGCCCCGGCCGCCGTGCAGAAGCTCCTCGGTGACAGCTTTCGCTATGACGAAGAGGGGCGCCTCGATCCCGTCACGCGGATATGGCGTTTCACGATGAAGCCCAGCACCCTCGCCGACAAGCTCCGGACCGAGGGCACGGTCCGCTGCGAGCCGCTTGGCGAAGGCAAGTGCCGCCGCATCGCGGAGATCGAAATCGAGGTAAAAATCTTCGGCCTCGGCGGCATGATGGAGAGCTTTACCGAGAACGAGATGAAGGCCGGCTGGGACGCCAGCGCCGCGTTCATGAATCGCTGGCTGAAAGAGCACCCGCCCGCCTGAGCGCGCATGCTCGCGACCGAAGCGGGCCGCTTCTTCGAGGGCCGCGACGATCCAAGCGGCGGCTCGGGCCCTTGAAGCACGCGCCGCGATTGGCCATTACCGGCTCACGGCGCCTTGGTCGCGAGCCAGTCGACGAAGAGCTGTGCTTGCTCTTTCGGCATCGGCGGATTGTTGGGCGGCGGCATCGAGCCGTCGGTGATTCGCTTGAGCGCAATGTTGGCCTTGCTGAGCATCACGTCGTAGTCGGAATAGTCGATGGTCGGCGCGCCCTTGATGCCTTCGCCGTGGCACGTAGAGCAATATTCGCCGAAGATCGGCGCAATGTCGGACGCGAAGCCGAGCGGCTTGCCGGTGGCGAAGCGCTTCGCCGTGCCGCCCGTGAAGACCCACATGTTGCCCTCGCCGTCGGCGGCGCTCGCGTTTGCCATCGTGCTTGGGTCGAGCGGCGTGACCTCTTCTGGGAGCGCACCCGCCATGATGCGGACCAGCGCCGGGGCGCCCTCAGCCTCCGTCACGGCGTAGAGGCGCGACTTCTTTCCATCGAGCGCGAAGGTCGCGACGCGCACGCCGGGTTGCCCCTCGGCCGCGAGCGTGTAGCGCGTGTATTCGCCGGCAGGTGAGCGCTCGACGAGGCCACGGTCGGTCGCGAAGTAGAGGCTCGTCCCCGGCGCGCAGGCTTGGGTGGCGCACGCGATCTCGTGGATGTCGCCGAGCTCGAGCGCGATGAGCTCCGCGAGCCCGGCGGCCTTGTCCACCTCGTAGAGGCGCGAACCCCACGCCGCGAAGAGGACGTCACGCTGCGCGAAGGCCGCGCTCGGCATGCCGCTCTCGTCCGCGATGGTCCACGCGCGCAGCTCACCGGGCTCGAGCTCGTAGAGTCCGTTCACCGTGCGGAGCGTGAGGTGCGTCTCTTCGGAGCCCTTGTCGTCCTCGTCCGCGTCCTCGTCCGCGATCCGCGCCGTCATCCCGCGCAGGCCGAGCGGATGCAGCACGTCGTGCCCGCCCGAGCGCGTGAGTACGCCGTTTTTCGCGAAAAACAGGCCGTTTTCTGCTGCCACCACGATTCCGTCGTCGTAGGCGGCCAGCGCGTAAACGTGGCCCGTCTCGCTCGCGAGGTCGGGCTCGCTGCCCACGATCGGCAACGCCGTGACAGCGTCGATGGCCGCCTCGTACACGCCGATGCCCGTGCCCACGACCGTGAGATTGCCGCGCATCCCCGCCGCCGACGCGTAGCCGTTGAACGCAAAGCTCATGTGCTCCGGCACGCTGCCGGCCGCGACCGGCGCCCCATGCACGATCGTCAGCGAGCGCGCTTCTCCGCCCGCGCCATCGCCACCCGCTCCATCGCCACCAGCGCCCGCGGTGCTTGCCCCGCTCTTGCCGGGTCCACATGCAGCGGCAAGGACGACGAGGACCGCGAGGATCGCGACGGTGCGAGCGCGCGCGTGCATGTCGGAATGGAATCGACGCTCGGCGCTACCTGCGTGGCCCCGCCCAGATTTCTGATGGTAAACGCGTGGCTTCAAGTTCGAACTCACTATGGCCGGTGAACAGCAATGCCGGAAGCGCATTGCCCATCTCGCCCGGTTCGTCGCCGCGGTTGTCGAGGTCGCCGAGCCCGAGGTGTCCGAAATAGTTATAGCCCCAGCACTTGACGGTGTCGTTGTTCAAGATGACGCATGTCGCGTTCACAAGCTGTGTCACAAGCTGTTGACGTGCGCCGCGCTACCATGTTGCATGGGCACTGGGTGCGCCCCGAGGCGCGTCCGTCACCGAATGCTGGAGTCGTATATGCCAAGTTCCCGAACCCCCTATGGCGCAGCGCTGCTTGTCGGGGTGCTCTTGTGCACGCCGGCGAGCGAGGCGTGGGCGGACGAGGCACCCGCGGACGGGGGCGTGTGTCTGGTCGATCACGAGCTGCCGATCGAGCGGGTATTGCGGCGGTTGTCGATCGATCTGCGCGGCACCGTGCCCAGCATGGCGGAATACGCGGAGGTCAGCGGCGCGACCGACGTGCCGAGCGCGCTCATCGATACCTACCTCGCGAGTGACGAGTTCCGCATGCAGATGCGGCGCTATCACGAGAGCCTGTTGTGGACCAATCCGGTCGCGCTCCTCATCGACGTCAACTTCACGCTCAGTGCAGCCACGGTCGATGGCGTTGTCCTCTACCGTGTCCAGGGGCGCCGCAGTCTGTATCGCGGGGGCGACGGCACGAGCGATTGCCAGAACAAGCCGCAGAGCGACCTCGGTTACAACGGGGACGGCTCGCCCATCGCCGAGGTGTTTCCGATGATCGCAGGCGTGGCGGTGCGGCGCGAAGGTTGGGTCGAGGTGCACCCGTATTGGGATCCGAATCCCGCCGCCGTGCTCAAGATTTGCGCCTTCGATGCGCAGACCACCGCGAGCTACACGGTCTTATCGGGCGCCGACGCCGGCACCTACTCGTGTGACCACGTCGCCGCGCGCACGAAGACGGACAAGTGCGGCTGCGGTCCCAACGCCAACTACTGCATCGTGAGCGCGCCGGTGGCCACCGCCGTGGTCGCGTCGATGCGCGAACAGCTGCTGCGCTCGGTCGATGACCACACCGCCGGCGGCGAGCCGTACTCGGCCATGTTGACGACGAAGAAGGCCTACCTCAACGGGACTTTGTCGCACTACTTCACCTACCTGGCGCAGCAGCAAGTCGCGGGCTCGACCCAGAATGGCTATCAGCCGTCGGACGGCGTGATGCCAAGTATCCCGTACCTCGAGAGCGGCACGTGGACCGCGTACACGCGCGGCGAGCCACACTCGGGCGTGCTCACGCTGCCCGCTTATCTGCTGCGTTTTCAGACGCTGCGCGGCCGCGCGAATCGCTACCGCATCGCCTTTCAAGGCCAGTACTTTGCGCCACCCGGCTCGAAGGACGTCGGCTGCCTCGAGGCCGGCAACGACCTCACCCTGCGCTGCGTGTGCCGCGGCTGTCACATCACCCTCGAGCCGCTCGCCGCCCACTTCAGCCAGTTCGTCGACGCCGGCACCACCTCGCTCTACGACTTCGCCGAGAGCTTCGCGACGCGCGCGGAGTGCCTTTACGGCGCGCTGCCGTACCAAGGCGGCTGGTGCGATCGCTACTACGTCACGGTGCCGAGCATCAGCGATCCGGACGTGCGACCTTACAAGCTCAAGGCGCTCGAGTACGACGACGCCGAGCACCCGCTGGTGGCGCAAAACCGCGCGGCGGGCGCGGACGGGCTAGCCCAGGCCGACATCGACAGCGGGCTGTTCCACAAGGTGGCTGTGACCAGTCTGTTCGAGCAGCTGATGACCCGCGCACCCGAGCTCGACGTCACCTCGCCCGACTACGAAGGCGAGACCATCGCCGCGCTCGCCAAGAGCTTCAAAGAGCACGACGACCTCAAGCAGACCATTCGTGAGCTGGTCGCGCTGCCGTCGTACCGGAGGCTGCCATGAACGCGCTCGGAGTCGGCTGGGCAATGAGGCTCACGCGCAAGAGGCTAATGGCACTGAGGCTAATGGCAATAAGGCTGGTGCCAATGTGGCTAACGGCAATACGGCTAACAGCCATCAAGCTCGTGCCAATGCTCTTCTTCCTGGCTTTCTCCGCGTGCTCCGAGGCGGGGCCGGATCTCACCCAGGGCACGAGCACGACCGGGCCGGGGCCGCAGCCGACGCCGAGCCTCACCGCCGTTGCCGAGCCCGTGGGTTTTGGTGATGGGCTAGGCGGCGGAGAGCGTCCCGCCCTGCCGCGATGGGTGCGCCGCATGCCCATTGACACGCTGCAAGCGTCGATGACCAAGGTCGCCGGCAGCGACGTGAACGACACTCCGATCGAGTGGAAGGTGGGCGCCGCCAATGGCTTCAGCGACGCCGCTGGCGCATTCGGAAAGGCGCTTGGCCGCCCCGATTATCGGGTCTCGACCGACGAGAACGAGCTGAGCACCGCGCTCTACATGAAGATCGTCGGCGATGCCGCGCGCGATATCTGCTTTCAAATGGCGAAGAACGATATGGCGCGCTCCGACGTCACCGCGCGCGCGCTGTTTCCGAAGGTCGCCGCCGATGGCTCGGCCTCCGAAGCAGAAGAGACGGCGAACCTCCAATATTTGCTCGTGCGGTTCATCGGGTTGAGCGTGCCGGCAACCGATTCGATGATCACTGTCCTGCGGGCGGTCTACCAGGCGGGCAAAGACACGGCGGTCCCCGGTGCGGTGCTGAGCGCTTCGGCCGAGGGTTGGCGCGGCGTGTGTGTGACCTTGTTCGAGTCGCCGCTCTTTCACAACAACTGACTTCACAACGACGGACGCCGAACCGCCGCCCAGAATGACCGGCAAGAATGAACGCCACGAAGGAGTACCGAAACCATGCGTCATCGTGATCTGACTCGGCGCGCGATCCTGGGGGGCCTTGGGCTCGCCGGCGGCGCGGTCGTGCTCGACGGGTTTCTCGGACTGCCCTTTGCGGCGGCGGATGAGGGCGAGTGCACGCCGCCCAATGAAGCGCCGCTCTTGGTCGTCTGCGAATTCGTGAGCGGTTGGGACACGCTCTTGTGCCTCGATCCGCGCAATCATCACGAGTACGGCGAGCCGGGCGGCGCGATCTATACCGCCTACGAGCGGCTCACCGACCCCCTCACGATTGCGCTCATGGATGAGACGGGTGGTACCGGGCTCTATCAGCCGCCCGGCTCGAACGTCGCCTTCGGCCCGGCGATGAGCAAGAAGCTCGTGCAGAACCACATGGACGATCTGTGCGTGGTGCGCGGCGTCGACATGGGCACGGTGACCCACGAGGTCGGGCGGCGCTATTTCCTCACCGGCAAGTTTCCGCGTGGCCTCGCCGCATCGGGCAGCTCGCTCGAGACGGCGTGGGCGGCGGTCTCCGGACACCTCGATGATTTCGAGATCCCGAGCCTCGTCACTGGCGGCGCGGAGACGTACAACGAGAATTTCTCGCCGCTCGCCAGTGGCCTCGCGGTGCCGGGGTACGCGGAGATGTTGCAGGTGCTGCGGCCGCTGAATGCGTCCCTCGCGCTCGATGGCACGGTGAACCAGGCCGCTGCGCAATTTCATCACGGCGAGTTCTGCATGCACACCGGCTACGACGGCCGCGGAAATATCGCGGCGCAGCGTGCGGCGTGGTCGACGGCGCAGGCACTCACCGGCGGCGGGCTCTGGAAGAGCTTCGACTTCAAGGGCAACCCGCCCGTTGGCAGCCAGCTCGACAAGCTCTATGACGCCTTCGGGGTCAACAAGGGTAACCCCGCCGCCACGCTTTCGAACACGCCGCGCGGTCAGGCGGCGCTCGCGGCCCAGGCACTCACGAATCGCGTGAGCCAGGTCGTGATGATGCAGCTCGTCAACGTCACGGACGCGCACTTCGACGATGACTGGGTCGGCAATCACCCGCGCCGGATCCGCGACGGCTTCGACGCCGTCTCCGAGCTCATCACGCTCTTGAAGTCTACCGAGGACAAGCCCGGCAAGAGCTTCTGGGATCGCACGACTTTGCTGTGTTTTTCGGACTTTGCGCGCACCCCGGCGATCAACGCCCAAGGCGGCCGCGACCACCACCTGGCCTCGGCGTGCCTCGTCGCCGGGCAGGGCATCAAGGGCAATCAGGCCATCGGCGCGAACAAGGACACGACCTACGACGCGCGCTATTGCAACCTCGACACCGGCGCTCCCGACGACGAAATGGGCAGTCAGGTGCGGCCGCCAGACGTCCACGCGACGCTGCTCGAGGCCGCCGGCCTCTGCCACAATCACATCTCGAATCAGGATCCGAAGCTCATCAAGGCCATGCTCAAGAATGGCTGAGCCGCGCCGCGCCAACAACGGGATTGGCCAATAGCGGACTGGCCAAGAGCGGGACTGGCCAATAGCGGACTGGCCAAGAGCGGGACTGGCCCGTACCGGACTGGCCAACAGCGTCAGCCGAGCACTTCGTCCACGCGAACGGTCACATCTGGAAAGGCTTCGACGCGAAGCTCTTCGCCTGCTCCGTGCGAGGAGAGTTGGCGGTAGCCGTCCGGTGACGGCTCACGGTAAACCTCGATGCGACCGGCGCCGACATCGACGAGCCAGTACTCGAGAACGCCCGACCGAGCGTAGAGCGGCGCCTTCACGTGGCGGTCTTTGCGTAGCGACGAAACCGCCACCTCGATCACGAGATGCGCGCGATCCGGATGGGCCGCGCGATATTCTCCGAGCGCAACGATCGCCAAGTCGGGCTCGGGCTCGTCACGCGCGACGAGCGGGCTCTGAACGCGCACCACCGCCCGGCCCACGAGCTGCGGCACCAGCAACATGTTGAGCTTGCTGATCGGATCGGTGTGGCCCGGATCCCGTGGACTCATCGCGACCAAAGTACCGTAGAGAAGCTCGATCCGTTCACCCTCGAATACGCCCATCGTGACCAAGCGGTCGTACTCCGCTCGCCGCAGCGGACGCGTCTTCTCCGGGTGGATGAGTGCCGGCTCGATCACGCGACGATGTTAGCACGCGCGATCTCAGCGAGCGCGGGCGGTTCTATCGACTGCGTCTATCGACTGCGTCTATCGACTGCGTCTATCGACTGCGTCCACCGACCCGGGTCTACTGCGGCGGCTCGACTGGGGTGGGCGTCGATAGGAATGGGATGCCACTGCCGAGCTGGGCGTTGAGGCTCGTTCCCCAACAGAGGAGGCGGCCGTCGAGGCGGAGTCCGCAGCTGCCCTCGTGCCCGGGCGCGAGTGAATTCCAGGTGATTGGAGAAGCGAGCTTCTGCGGCTTGTTGGTGTTTCCGTAGGTGCCGAGCCCGATCTGTCCAATGAAGTTCGAGCCCCAGCAGTAGGCATGGTCGTCGAGCTTCCGCGCGCACGAGTGATTGCCGGAGCCGACGTGCGCGGACTGCCAGTCAGTGTCGGTGCCGACTTGCATGGGGGCGGTGACGGTGCCGCCCGAATATCCAAGTCCAAGCTCGCCGCTGCCGTTGCCTCCCCAGCACCAGAGCGTGCCGCCGGCGGCGACCGCGCAAGCATGACCGCGACCGACAGAGAGCTGGGTGTAAAGCGGCGGCTGGGTAGCATTGCCAATGAGCTCGGGCGCGGTGACGTTGGCGGTGCTGCCATTGCCGACTTGACCAAGGTTGTTGTGGCCCCAGCACCAGAGCGTGCCGCCGCCACGGAGCGCGCAGACGGTGTTGGCGGCCTGCGAAACCGCGAGCCAGTCCGCGGGCTCATTGGCCAATAGCGCGACCGGGCTCTGCTGAGTGGCGCTCGTGCCGCTGCCGTTTCCGACCTGTCCCTGTGCGTCATAGCCCCAGCACCACAGCGTCTTGTCGGCCTTGATGCCGCACACGCCGTACTCACCGGCGGCGACCTCCGTCCACGGCGAGGCGTTGCCCGGTGTCGCCGGAACGGAGGCGGGGACGAGCGCGTCGACGGCGGCACCCGTTCCATTGCCAAGCTGGCCTTGCGCGTCCGAGCCCCAGCAGCGCACCGAGCCGCTCGCCGCGCCGCCTGTCACGCCGCACCCGAAGTAGCGCCCGAGGCTCAGCCGCGCGTAGCTCTCGGCGGGATCCGCGGCCGCGGGCAGCGCGTGCGAAATGACCGTGCCGTCTGCGAGCATGCCGTTGACGTTCCGCCCCCAACAATAGAGCTTCGAGGCGCGCAGGCCGCAGCTGAACTCCACGTGGGTATCGACCGCGTCCCAGTCGGTGTCCGTCCCCACGAAGGTAGGGTCGAGCCGGTCGGACACGAAACCGCTGCCCGTCCCTCCGCGGCTTGTCGCGCCCCAGCAGAAGAGCTCTCCGGTCGCGCGCACGCCGCACGCGAAGCGCCCGCTGTTGGCGACCGAGATCCAGTCGCTCGCCACACCAACTTGCAGTGGATTCAGCGTCACCGCCTCGGCGCCGGGCTGCCCGGTCTGGCCCATGGTGCCGTCGCCCCAGCAGAAGAGCCGACCGTCGGTGCGCCTTCCGCAGAAGTTTCCGTCGGTGCTTGCGTGTCCGTAAACCGTTGCCCAATCGACCTCGAGATCGACCCACTTGGGGGCGGTGATGCCCGCCGCGTATCCGTCGCCGCCCGCCCCACTGTAGTTGGTGCCCCAGCACCAGCGTTGGCCATTGAGCTTCACGGCGCAGGTGCTGGTGGCCGCAACATCGACGCTGAGCCAATCGCTCGCGAGGGTTTTCTCTTGCGTGGGGACGGCGCGCAACACGGTAGTTCCGTCGCCGAGCTGGTAGGTCGAATTGAGCCCCCAACACCACAGCGTGTTGTCACTCGCGATGCCGCAGGTGTGGTCGTTTCCGGCCGCGAGCTTGAGCCATTGTTTGCCCCCGGCGACTGGCAAGCCATAGGACTTATTGCCATTACCGGGCGCTCCGTCGCCAAGCTGGTTATTGCCGTTATAACCCCAACAATAGGCCTCGCCGCTCGCCTTGATGCCGCACACGTGGAGGCGACCGCCATCGAGCGTCAGCCAGTCGCCCGTGCCGCCCGCCGCGGCCGTAGGAGACGACGCGCTCGTCACGGTGCCGTTGCCGAGCTGGTAATAAGAATTGTTGCCCCAACAGAAGATGAACCCGTCGGTGTTGAGCGCGCAGGTCGAGACCTCGATCGCCGCGACCGACTTCCAGTTCTTCGCATCGCTTGGCGAGACCGGGCGCTGAAGCCACAAGTCGCTCGTGCCGATGCCGATTTGTGACGAGGTGTTGAGCCCCCAACACCACAGCGACTTGTCCGTGCGAATCGCGCAGGCGTGGAACCTGCCGGCAGCGACGCTCTCGTAGGTTGGCATGCAGGTCTTGCCGTCGCCGCTGAAGCCGGGCGCGCAGCCACAAGAGAAGCTCCCGGCGGTGTTCGTGCACACCGCGGTCGGCGCGCAGTCGTGCAGCAAGTTGGAGCACTCGTTCACGTCGTCGCAGATCTTGCCATCGCCCGCGTAGCCCGGCTTGCACGCACATTCGTAGTACCCGGGCGTGTCGATGCAGTCCGCGTCCGCCGCGCAGATAGCGAGCCCCTCGGCGCATTCGTCGAGCGCGAGACCGTCGCCGCCCGCGCCGCCGATATTGCCGCCAAAGTTGGCGCCGCCCGCGTTGGCGCCGCCCGCGTTGGCGCCGCCGAGGCCCCCGTCGCCGCCCCCCGAGAGCGTCGAGGTAGCGAGGGTCCCCGCGGTGCCGTCCCCTCCATCGCAGGCCGCGAGCGCGGCGAGCAACCCCAACACGAGCACGACTCCGCGCGCCCCCAAGCGATGGGCCATCGGCAGACCCATTGGCACTTTCAGTTGCCGGGCTATTGGCATGAGCGAGGCTCCATCTTTGCGAATTCCGCCGCGATTCTTGGGCATGTTCACTCTTGCTCCGCGATCGGCGATGGCACCACGGGCCAGGAGCTGCCAAGTCCCGTTTGGCCTTGGTCGCCTGCTCCCCAACACCACAGCGTCCCGTCGGCTTTGATGCCACAGCCGTGCATGTAGCCCACGGACACGTTCTGCCATGCGCTCGACCCGACCAGGGTTGGGAGCTTGCGCGCTCCGTGATCGCCGAGGCCGAGGTGGCCAGCGAAGTTGGAGCCCCAGCAGTAGAGGGCCCCGCTCCCCTGCTTGATGGCGCAAGTAAACTGGTTACCCGTCGAGACCTTGGACCAATCGAGGTCGGTGCCGACTTGCACGGGGGTCGTCTTCCCGATGAGAGTGTTGTCGCCGAGTTGGCCACTGCCGTTGCCGCCCCAGCACCAGAGCGAGCCGTCGAGCTTGATGGCGCAGCTGTGCTCGACGCCGGCCGCGACAGCCGTGCTCCAGCCCACGCCGAGACTGACGGGCGCGGTCTTGTTCAGGCAGCCCGCCTCGGCGGGTGGGCCAAGCCCGTTGCCGACCTGTCCAGAGGCGTTGCGTCCCCAGCAGTAGAGCGAGCTGTCCTGGCGAGTGCCGCAAGAGTGATGCTGTCCGGACGCGACCGCGGTCCACGTGTCCGGAAGCGCCGCCGCGACGCGGGTAAGCGGGAGGACGGTATTGGTGGTTTGGTTTGCGTCGATCTGGCCGTAACAGTTGTTTCCCGCACACCAGAGCGAGCCATTCGAAGCGAGGGCGCAGCTCGCCAGCTCGGAAACGGAGGTCCGGGTGAAGGTGAGGCCGTCCCAAGGTTTGTTGCCGGTCGCGAGCGGGACGAAGCTGGACGAGCTGACGGTGTCGCCCGTGCCGAGCTGGCCGTTCGTGCCCAAGCCGGCGCAACGCACCGCCCCCGCCGCCGTGATACCGCATGCGTGGGTGCGACCCGGCACGAGCGACGCAAGCGCCGGGGTCGTCGCGAGCGGCAAAGGGGCATCGACACTGGCGGTCTTGGTATTGCCCATTGCGCCAAACTCATTGTTTCCCCAGCAGTGGACTTCACCATTGGACTTGTGAGCGCAAGAGTCCTCGCCAAACGACCAAAGCCCGTCCCAGTCGTTCGCGACTTCGACCTGAGTTGGATTCAGGTAATAGCCAAATGCGCCTTGAGCCGTTTGGCCGTAGAAATTGGCTCCCCAGCAGAGCAATCGACCATCCGCCGTCAGCGCGCAGCTGTGGGATTGCCCGAGCGCGAGGTCGATGAATTTGCCCTCTACGGCGAGCTTGATAGGCGTCCCGACACGCCCCTCCGCCCCAGCCTGCACCTGCGCCGAATGATTGCGCCCCCAGCAGTAGACCTCACCTGCTTGGGCGATGGCGCAGACGTGATTGAGGCCACTCTTCACGAGCGTGAAGGCCGTGCCCGGCATGACCGCCTTCGGTGTTGTCGACTGCGTCGTCGTGCCGTCTCCGAGCTGGTTCTCGGAGTTGCGCCCCCAGCAATAAAGCGCGCCGCTCCCCTTGATGGCGCAGCTGGCGTGGCCGGGGAAATAGTCGCTCCAATCCGTGTCAGCGGCGTTCGGAGCGGTCTCGACCAGATATGGCAAGAGGACGTTGCCGCCACCCGTCTTGGAGGTCTGATTGTTGCTGTTGAGCCCCCAGCAGAAGAGCCGGCCGTCGAGCTTCTGAGCGCAGGTGCTATCGCGGCTCGCGACGACGCTCTTCCAGTCCGTCTCGGGAGTCATGAGGCCGAGCGCGGCATTCACATGGGTATAGGCAGTCTGGTAGCCGCCGCTCAGGCCATTTCCGAGCTGGCCTGAATTGTTGCGTCCCCAACACCAGAGCGCACCGTCTTCGGCGACCGCGCAGGTGTGGTTGTTGCCAGTGCTGACGCTTTGCCACTTCGTGTCGAGGGACACGTATTGTGGCAGGTTGAACGTGTCGATGTTGCCGAGGCCGAGCTGGCCATAGCCGTTGTGGCCCCAGCACCACAAGGTGTTGGTGTCCTTGATGCCGCAGGTGTGATTCTCGCCGGCGGAGAGGGCAATCCAATTGGAGGCGGCGCCTGCACGAACGGGGCGATGCTGATTGGTGTACGCGCCATTGCCGAGTCGCCCGTTTCCGCCGTAGCCAAAGCAGAGGGCGGCCCCGTCGTTGCGACGCGCGCAGGTGTGGATCGTGCCCCCCGTGAGGCGCGTGTAGCGAGCGATGCAGCCAGCGCCGTTGGCTGCTGGATCGCCGTTGCTGCCGGGCGGACACGCGCATGTGTAACTGCCCTCTTCGTCGATGCAGTCGGCGGATGGGTGGCAGAGTCCCTCGCTCTCGGCGCACTCGTTGACGTCGAGGCAGAGCTTGCCATTGCCCGCAAATCCGGGGTCGCACACGCACTCGCCGGCTTCGCAGTGGGCATCTTGTCCGCACGGAGTCGCGCATTCGCTGCCGCCCGCGCCGCCGGCACCACCCGTGCTCGAAGAGCTGTTCGAGGTGGTGTTGGGAGCGCCCCCACCCTCGCTGGTCGAGCCTGCGCTGCCGCCGGTCGCGCCGAGGCCGCCGCCGCCGCCCGAGGCCCCGCTGCCAGTCGCGGTTTCGCCACCGTCGCTGCACGCCCCGAGCGTCGCTGCGAGAGTGGCGACGAGGACGGAAGCGAGAGCGGAAGCGAGAGCGGATGCGGAGACGGATGCGACGGCGGAAGCGACGGCGGAAGCGACGGCGGAAGCGACGGCGGATGTGGAGGGTCCAAACGCCGGCCAAACGCGAATTCGAAACATGCGGCCAAGACTAACAGATAGGGGGCGTCGGCGTGCGTCGGAGCGGCCACCAGCCTCATGAATTGGCCAAACATCGGCGCGCATCGGGCGCGGGCCTCAACCGCGATACGTGCTTCGATTCAGCGCAGCCAGAGGTGCCATCGCGCATCGACCCGCGAGTTGGCGACGAAGCCGAACTGGCCAGCGAGGTTGGTGCCAACATGGTAGCGCAAGCCGAGGCCGTCAGGGAGATACGCCATGTCGCCGGCGCCCGGCGCGCTCCCGAGATAGAACGTGCCCTCGGCCCAAGAGCCATTGAAGGCGGCCAGCTTCGGATCGGTTTTGTTCACGCTCCCCGAGACCAGGACGTTCGCCAGCCAGAACGGGCCAATCACGTTCACGGTGCCGAATTGGGCACCCATGGAATGCTGCACCTGGCGGCTCTGGTTCCAGAGATCCCAATCGGCCTGGGTGAAGCCGAAGTGAAACCGCTTGAGCGCGACCCCGGGGGTTGAAGCGCGTAAGAGGGTCACAGCGTTGACGAGCGGCTTGAAGGCGCGCATGTCGTGATTGCTGAACGACACGAGCGGGTCGGTGGGGGTGCCGTGCTTCTTGGTCCACCAGTCGTCGGACCAGGCGCCGGCCCAAGCCGCAGGATCGTCCTTCGGGAGGATGAAGTTCGAGCTCTTGAGGGTCGCGAGCAGGGTCCAGCCGCCGCCGTCCGTATCCATGTCGCAGTACGCGCTGAACGCGGCTCCGACGCCGGCGCCGTCCGGATCGATCGTGTATACGCCCGTAGGCGGCTTCGGCACGATCGTCGCTAGTTGTTGGCAATCCTTGCCGGCGGTGCAGACCGCGCCGAGGCATTTCGCGTTGACGCAGTCCGCGTCGGCG
Source organism: Myxococcales bacterium (assembly GCA_009692485.1). GTDB lineage: Bacteria > Myxococcota_A > Polyangia > Polyangiales > Polyangiaceae > SYFR01. The sequence goes on along the minus strand of SHZB01000017.1, from coordinate 6,909 downwards.
CCGCAGCCTTGACCGATTGCACATTTCGTGCAGGTCGGCCCGCCGCAATCGACGCCCGTCTCGACGCCGTTCTTCACGCCGTCATTGCAGGCTGGCACCTGGCAGAGCGTGTTCTTGCAAACCAGGCTCGCGCAGTTGCCGCCCTCGAGGCACTCCACGCACCCGGCCAGGCCATCGCAGTACTTGCCATTGCCGAGCTTGCACGGGTTGCCCTCCTTGAGCGGCGTCGTCATCGGGACGCCCGCGGTGCAGGTCCCCGCGGTGCAGTCGTTCATGTCGTCGGGGATGTCCTTGTCATCGGCGATGCTCGCCTCGGTGCCACCCGTGCAAACGATGAACTGGCAATCGCCCGGCGTCTGGGCCGCGACTGGCGTTCCGTCGGCTACGGGCGTCGCGACGCACGCGCATGCGACGCACTCGACCAGCGTGCACGCGGTGTCGGGCTGCGGGCACGCGCTCGCGTCCATGCACTCGCACGCCGTCCCGCCGCTGCCGCCTTGCGATGAGCCGCCGCCTTGCGATGAGCCGCCACCTTGCGATGTGCCGCCGCCTTGCGATGAGCCGCCGCCTTGCGATGAGCCGCCGCCTTGTGATGTGCCGCCGCCGCCTTGCGATGAGCCGCCACCTTGCGATGAGCTTCCGCCCTCGGCAGCACAGCCCGGCGTGAATGCGCTCGCCGCGATGAGAATGACCGCCAAGCCGCGTCCGAATTCTTGCAAATTTTCGCGCATCGGCGAAGTACACAATGGCCGGCGGCGTCGCACAAGGGCGAGTTGCGGCGGTGTTGCAGGCGTGCGGCGAGCGACGGCGGAATGACCCGCGGGTCAATTCGGGGTCGCGGGCGGGTTTGTGAGCGCGGCGATGATGGCGGCGCGGACCTCGCGGCGGAGATCGAGCGTGACCCCGCGGACGGCGAAGGTGCCGTCGGAGCGGCGTACGCAGCCATGGACCTTGAGTCGCAGCGCACCGGCGGCGACGGTGCCGGATAGTCGCGATCCGGGAGCTGCGGCGCCGGGCGCGAAGAGCTGGATGCGCTCACCCTCGAGCCGCGTCACGCGAGCGGTGCGGCCGTCGTCGAGCGTCATCGTCACGGTGGCGGTGCCGGTGTGGAGATCGGTGTCGAGATTGGTGGGTGTCATCGCATTGCTTCTGTGTCGCAGAGTTCCGGGTGCGGCGATCCGGGACGCGGGTCCGAGGTCCGAACTCCGATACCGAGAGCCGAAGCCCGATACCGACAGTCGAGGCCCGATACCGAGAGCCGAAATCGAGATCCTAGGTCCGCGTCCGAGGAGCCGAGCGGCCGGATTTTGCCTTGGCGTTGGCGTCCGCCATGGCTGCGCGTGCCTCGCGATCGGCGTCGCGTTGCTTGAGGGCGTGGCGTTTGTCGACCTTCTTGCGACCGCGGGCCAGCGCGATCTCGACCTTCGCGCGGCCACGGCGAAAGTAGAGCATCGTCGCCACGATCGTCATGCCGTCGCGCTCCGTCGCGCGGCACAGCTCGGTGATCTCGTCGCGATTCAAGAGCAGCTTGCGCGGCCGCTTTCCGAGGTGGCCGTAGTGGGTGCCCGAGAGCTCGGGGATGTTGGCGCCGTGAAGCCACGCCTCGCCGCGCTCGATGCGAACGAAGGCCTCGGAAATGTCGCAGGTGCTCTGGCGCAGCACCTTCACTTCGCTGCCGAGGAGCGCGAGCCCGGCCTCGAACTTTTGACCGAGCTCGTAGTCGAATCCGGCGCGCCGATTCCTGGAGATGATGCCGTCTCCGAATTGTTCGCCCGGCGGTGCTTCGTGCTTCTTGCGCGTCACCATCGCTCAGCATGGCGTAGTCGCGTGCGCCGAGGATGGGAAGACCGTGGTCACGATGTTCTTCGTCTGCCGCGATGAGGCGCGCGCTGCGGAACGAAGTTGGACGGAATCCAGGAAGGGCTAAGCTTTGCGCGTGGCGGCCGTACGACAGCCCGCGTGGGAAGAGCGCCTGAAAGCTGGCCTCGAAGAGGGGAGCAGATTCTTTGTGGGACAAGGTGACGTCAACCACGCGGCGCGGGCGATCGCGCAGCACCTCGAGTCCGCGCGAATCCCCTACGCCATCGCGGGTGCCATGGCGCTGAATGCACATGGCTACCGGCGTTTCACCGAAGACGTCGATGTCCTGTTGACGCACGAGGGTCTGCTCGAGTTCAAGAAGCGCTTCCTGGGACGCGGATACGTCGAGCGCTTTCCGGGGAGCAGGGGAATGCGCGACACAGAGCATGGCGTGAAGATCGATGTTCTGGTGGCCGGGGACTTTCCTGGCGACGGAAAGCCCAAGCCGGTCGTGTTTCCAGACCCCCAAGTTGTCGCGATTCAGGGCACCGAGTTCCGAGTGCTGCCGCTCGCCACGCTCGTCGAGCTGAAGCTCGCGTCGGGGATGAGCGCACTTCACCGCGCGAAGGACATCGGCGATGTCGTCGAGTTGATCCGGGCCGTGAGCCTGCCGCGCGCGCTTGCGCTGGAGCTCGATGTTTCGGTTCGCGAGAAGTACGTCGAGCTTTGGGCAGCGGTCCAAGCCGCCCCGCCCGAAGACTGAGGCTCGGCCAACCGCCGGCGAGGTCCCCAGCGGTGAAAGGGGAGCATCGTCGCACAGTTGGTTCCGGAGCCTCCCAGCAGTCGATTCTGGTCGACGAGGGCAGTGAGCTCTCCCTGTCCTAAACGAGGGTGGACGCGCACTCAGCCCTCTGTGCCAACGTCGCGTGAGTGTTTCTACTGGTGGACATGTGTGTCGTGGACATGTGTTGTTTGACGCCATAACCGTATGGTAAAGTTCGCATATGCAGACCAGGACCACGGTCATGCTCGACGACGAGGTGCTACGCGACGCGAAGAAGGCTTGCGGAGCGAAGACAACTGCTGGAGCCATCCGCGCGGGGCTCGAGGCGCTCATCCGGCACGCCGCTTACGAACGGATGCGAGCGTTCGCGGGCACGGTGCCTGATGCACACAAACACCCAACTCCGCGGCGGCGGCCACCGAAGCCGAAACGACGCGCGGCGTGAGCGTGCTCGTCGATACCTCCGTCTGGCTCAGGTTCCTGTCCGGAAAGGAGCCGTTCCGGCGCGCGCTTGACGAGCTGCTGTCGCGTGATGCGGTGGTGGCGCACGATCTCGTGTACGGAGAGCTGCTGATTGGCGACGTCGGCGGGCTTCGACGAGGGGCGCTCACCGTCATGCCGCTCATGACCTACGCGCAAACGGTGGCGCACGAAGAAGTCGTCGCGCTCGTGCGTGCTCAGCGGCTGCATGGTCGGGGGATCGGATGGGTCGACGCGCAGCTCTTGGCCTCCTGTCTCGCAGAGCGACTGCTCCTGTGGACCGCCGACGATGCCCTCGAGCAGGTGGCCGGCGAACTTGGTATTCGCTTCGCCGTTCGACGGCTGTAGCCATCGCGGTGGCGCGCGCCGAACATCGGAGTTCCGTCGCGGCTCGGTCGTTCACGGGCGTACGCGCGGAGTGTGAGCGGGCTCTGCAGGCACGCTCGGACGCACGGGCGCGAGGCTCTTTCCGAGGGCGGCCTCGACCGCCGCGAGCGTGACCACGGGCCCCTCCGTCGCGAGGGCGGCCCGCCACATCACCGCGGTGAGCTCGGCGTCGTTGCCGGGCCAGTCGTGGAGAAAGAGCCGCTCTTGAGCTTCGAGCGAGAGGCCGCGCGGCTCACCGCGGGTGGCGAGGCCGATGCGCGAGAGTTCGAACAACGCGAGCGCGCGCAGATCTTCGGAGCGGTCGCCGAGCGGCGGGAGGACGACGCTGCGCTCACCGAGTCTGGAAGCGAGCGCCGGCTCGAGCTGCCCCGCGCGGACGAGCGTATCCGTCGCAAGAGGAAGCACGGCGATGAAGGCGCGCTCTTCTTCGAGCGACGACGCGAGATACCGTTGGGTCTCGCTCGGGAGCCGATGCGGAGCGAAGACGACGAGGGTCCCGTTTTGCGAGAGCGCGAAGGGGGATGCGGCCTCATCGGTCCAGCGCGCGAGGGCTCGCTCGCTCGGAAGGGCAGCGTCGATCGCCGTGAGCACGCCGTCCTTCACCGGCGAGGCGAGGTGTGCGAGCGCCACCCATGCGAGCGCGTCGATCCCCGGTGAGGTGACGAGCGCGAAGGGGCGAGCAGCGGCGCCGTGTCGCTCTACCTCGAGCACCGCGGTGGCTGCCGCGGGCCCGTAGGCGCAGCTCTTTGCGCGACGTGCGAGTGCTTCGATCTCGCGACGCCGCTCGGTCACGTGACGGCCGAGCTCTTGCTCGAGGCTGCGTACGGCTACGCTCGCGTCCGCTCGTGCGCGTTCGGCTTCGAGCTCGCGTGCTTGCGAGCGATAGAGCTGCGCCTCGGCCCCGGTCGCTGCGCCGAGGTGCGCCGCAAGGGACGAGAGCGCGGTCGCGTCTTCGTAAGAGAGCGGACGCTCATGGCCGGCGCGGGGCCAGAGGAGCATGCCCGTCGCCACCTCGTTATCCATGATGAGCGCGACGGCTGAGGCTTGCCGTTCATCGAGCCACGTGAGCATGGGCCTGACCTCGGGACGATGCACTTCGACGGAACGCAGGGCCGTGACCGACGCGACCCGCTCGGGCTCTCGCTCGAGGAGTTGGACGAGGCCATGCGGTACCGGTGCCGGCTCGAAATGCGGGTAGTCGGCGCGATCGACGATGATGCGATCACCCGACGCGAAGCGATAAACCGCGGCTTTTCCGGCCTCGACGCCGATTGCGTCACGGATGCGAGCGAGCGCGGAGATGACGGCCTGGCGCGGGTCGGGAGCCTTCGCGGCGGCGAGTGCGCGTGCGAGGAGGTCGAGCCGGCGGCCTCGCTCGGGTGCGAGCGCTTGGGCGACCCGCGGCGCGCTGAGACCGGCGGCGACGGCGAGCGCGGTGGCGACGAACAAGACGAGGCCAGCGTGGCTCGGCGATTGAAATGCGACGACGACGGCCACCGACATCAGCGGTGTGCCGAGCAACGTGGCGGCGCTGGCGAGGCGCATCGCGCGGGCGACGTGAGCGGGCTCGCGCACGATGACGCAGGTGGTCACGACGATGGCCGAGAGGAGCGCGGCGGCGGGGAGGCTGCGCTCGGGTTTGGCGGCTTCCATCAGCGCGGCGACGACGCCGATGGCGAGGCAAATCACCGAGAGCCAGAGTGACGCCGACGCGCGCTCCGCGATTCCGAGTTCGAAGCGCCGCTCGGAATAGAGTCGATGCGCGGCGACGACCGTGGTGCCGATGGTCGCGACCGAGCCGGCGATCGAGGCGTAGTCGAGGACGAGGCCGCGCGGGTCGAGCTCGGGGGCGAGCGTGCGGGCGAAGATGAGCCCGCCGACGATGAACCACGTGAGAAAAATGAGGATGGGTGCGTCGCGCCGAACGCTCGGGACGCGCGCGGCGATGCCACCAGGCGAGCTGACGAAACCGAGCGCCACGACGGCCGCGATGCCGGCGGTCGCGAGCCCAGCAGAACGCGCGATCTCGAACGAAGGCCGTGAGGGTCCAAGCTCAGCTGTCACCGCGATAGCCGCACCGATCGCGACGACTCGTGCGGCGGCGCGCGCTCGAAAATCGACGGGGTCGAAGCCGACGAGGGGCGGGCGCGCCAACCAGGTTCCCGAGAGCAAGACGAGCGGTCCTGCCACGATGGCGAGCTTGGTGGTGAGGTCCTCGGGGGCGGCCTGCCACACCGCGATCGTGAGATAGGCCACGACGCATACGCCGAGCCACAACACGCGGGCGGGGCTCGCGATCACCATCGCGGGAAGCCTGCGATCAACATCGCGCGAAGCCTGCGGTCATCAGCGCGGAATGCCGTTGGGCCGTCAGCCTGCGGCCACGACCAACGCGGTGATGTTGTCGATGCCACCGTTCTCGTTTGCGAGGGCGACGAGAAGCTCCGAGGCTTCGAGGAGATCATCCGAGAGCTTCAGCGCTTCCGCGATCTCGAGGTCGGACACCATGCCGGTGAGCCCGTCGGAGCAAAGGAGAAACATGTCTCCGTCGCGAATCTCCACGACCTGCATGTCGACGCGCACGTCCGGCTCGAGCCCGAGGGCGCGGGTGATCACGTTCGACGGAAGGCTGGCGAGCTCTTCTTCGGTGAGCGTCGGATCGACTGCGCGCGCCTCGTTCACGAGCGAGTGATCTTCCGTGAGCTGCTCGAGTGAACCGGCGCGCACGCGATAGCAGCGGCTGTCGCCGACGTGTCCGACGAAGGCCTGTCGTGGAGCGGCGGTGGCGAGCGCGTCTGGGGCCGCGTTTGGGGCACGGAGCGCCGGTGGGATGTGGAGCGCCACGACCGTAGCGCCCATGCCGCGCCGCTCTGAGTGACCCTTCGCGCCGGCGAGCACCGCGTCATTTGCATGCCGGATGGATGCGGCGAGGCGTGCACCGCCGTGAGGTAGCGCATCATCCTCTGGATCGACGTAATCGGGAGCTAGCGTGGGCGACTCGGAATCTTCGAAGAACCGCTCCATGGCGCCGGCAACGAGGGCGCTGGCAACGTCGCCAGCTTGGTGCCCACCCATGCCATCCGCCACCGCGTAAAGGCCGAGATCCGTACGCACGAAGAAGCTGTCCTCGTTGTGTTGACGGACTCGGCCGACATCGGTGACGCCGACCGCGAGCACCGGCTCGGGCGGGGGTCCGGGCGGAAGCTTGCTCACGCAGCGACCATAGGCCGACAGCGCGCACGGCGCTAGACCAGTGCGAGATCAGTGCGAGATCAGCGCGAGATTCAGTGCGAGATCAGCGCGAGATCAGCGCGAGATCAGCGCGAGATTCAGTGCGAGATCAGCGCGAGATCAGCGCGAGATTCAGTGCGAGATCAGCGCGAGATCAGCGCGAGATTCAGTGCGAGACTGAGCGCGAGCGGGCGCGCAGGGGCCTCCGGTTCAGCAGGCGGGGCAAG